>NZ_JBVJLD010000059.1:50722-54790 GCF_055584905.1 Kitasatospora sp. NPDC088742
CGGTGCCCGAGCCGAGCGCGAAGACCACCGGCAGCGACTTCTTCCGGGCCGCCAGGTCGGCGCCGACCGGCTTGCCGGTGACGGCCGGGTCTCCCCAGATGCCGATCAGGTCGTCGATCAGCTGGAAGGCCAGGCCGATCTCCCGGCCGAAGGCGTCCAGTGCCTCGGCCGCCTGCTCCCCGCCACCGCCGTACAGCGCGCCGACCGCCCCGGCGCAGCCGAGCAGCGCCCCGGTCTTCGCCTCGGCCATCTCCAGGCACTCGGCCAGCGTCACGTCGGTGCGCTGCTCGAAGGCGCAGTCGGCCTGCTGGCCCGCGCACAGCTCCACCACACAGTCGGCCAGCCGCCGGATCGCCGCCGGGACGGCCGGGTGGTCGTCCTCGGCCAGCACCCGCAGGGCCAGCGAGTGCATCGCGTCCCCGGCCAGGATCGCCTCGGTGATGCCGAACGCCCGCCAGGCGGTGGCGCGGTGACGCCGGGTCAGGTCCCGGTCGATCACGTCGTCGTGCAGCAGGGTGAAGTTGTGCACCAGCTCCACCGCGGCGGCGGCCCGGACGGCGATGGCCGGGTCGGAGCCGCCGACCGCCTGGAGGGCGGCCAGCACCAGGGCCGGGCGGATCGCCTTGCCCGAGCCGGTGGCGGAGGGCGTGCCGTCCGCCTCCCACCAGCCGAAGTGGTAGCCGGCCACCAGCCGCATCGACTCCGGCATGGAGCCGACCGCGGCCCGCAGCGCCGGGTCCACCACCGCCCGTGAGCGGGCCAGCAGCTCGGCCGCCTCGGAGCCCTCCTGGCTGCCGTTCCCGGTCCCGCTCCGCTCCAACGCGAAGATCCCCATCGTGCCCTCCCCCTGTCTCTCGATTGCCTCGTACGAACGGAACCGCCGGACCGCGGCCGGGCCCCTGGAGCCTGTCTGACAATTCGCGTCGGATCAGACCGGATCGTGCGTGCCGGGCGGGCCGGGCACGGCACTAGCCGCGGTGTGCCACGTCCACGTTCTCCAGGACGCCGACCGCGTCCGGGACCAGCACGGCCGCGGAGTAGTAGGTGCTCACCAGGTAGGAGACGATCGCCTTCTCGCCGATCCCCATGAAGCGCACGTTCAGCCCCGGCTCGACCTCGTCGGGGATGCCGGTCTGCCGCAGGCCGACCACGCCCTGCTCCTTCTCGCCGACCCGCATGGCCAGGATCGAGGTGGTCTGGCGGGGGGTGACCGGGATCTTGTCGCAGGGCAGGATCGGCACTCCGCGCCAGGTGGTCAGCAGCTTGCCGTCCTTCTCCCGGGCCGGCGGGTGGAGCCCGCGCCGGTTCGCCTCGCGGCCGATCGCGGCGATCGCCCGCGGGTGGGCCAGGTAGAACTTGGTGCCCCGGCGGCGGCTGAGCAGGTCGTCCATGTCGTCCGGGGTGGGCGGGCCGGAGCGGGTGGAGATCCGCTGCTCGTGCGCCACGTTGGCCAGCAGGCCGAACTCCGGGTTGTTGACCAGCTCGTGCTCCTGGCGCTCGCGCAGCGCCTCGATGGTCAGCCGGAGCTGGTGCTCGGTCTGGTTCATCGGCTTGTTGTAGAGGTCGGCGACCCTGGTGTGCACCCGTAGCACCGTCTGGGCCACGCTCAACTCGTACTCGCGGGGCCGGAGTTCGTAGTCCACGAAGGTGGTGGGGACGAGCGGCTCGCCGGTGTGACCGGCGGACAGCTCGATCGCGGCCTCGCCGCGCTTGTTGGCCGGCCGGGCGGCCGCCTCCCGGTAGCCGCGCAGCTGCTCGCGCAGCCCGGCCGAGCGGGCGGCCAACTGCCGGAAGGCGTCCAGCGGGAGGGCCAGCACGGTGCCCGCGGTGGTGGCGGTCACCGTGTACGGCCACAGCGGCTCGTCCTGGGCGAGCGCCTCGTCGCCCACCGGGTCGCCGTCGGCGGCGCCGCCGAGCGCGGTGGTCTCGCCGTACTTGCCGGTGCCCGTCCGCCGGAGCTTGCCGTGCGCGACCAGCAGCACCTCGGCCACCGGCCGGCCGGCCTCGGCCAGCACCTCGCCGGGCGAGATCCGCCGCTGCACGCAGCGGCCGGCCAGCTCGGCCAGCGGCCCGTCCTCCGGGAAGCCGCGCAGCACCGGCAGCTCGCGCAGCGAGGGCGGCACCAGCCGGACCTCGGCACCGGTCTGCTCGAAGGCGACCCGGCCACGCCCGGCCAGGTACGTCAGCCGCCGGTTCACCCGGTACGTCCCGGCCTGCACCTCCACCCAGGGCAGCGCCCTGAGCAGCCAGCGGTCCGTGATCTCCTGCATCTGGGGGGCGGACTTGGTGGTGCTGGCGAGAGTCCGCGCCGCCTCGGTGCCGAGGCTGGAGCGCGGCTGCTCCGCCCCGCGCTGGACGGGGACTCCCTGCTGGATCTCGGTGCTCATCTGCGACCCTTCCGCGGGCACGGCGAACGTGGACGTGGCTCCGTCCCCATGGTGCTGCGGAATCGGACGAGCACGGTCCAGTCCGGTGGGCCAACTCACCCGAACTGATGACAGTTCAGGCGTTCGAGCCCCGTCGGCGCCACCACTGTGCTCCGCACGCCCCCGTCCGCTCCGTTCCCGGAAGATTTCACCTGCCGGTAACCTCCCGCCACCCACTCCAGGAGCCCCTCCGAGCAGGGCTTTTGACCCTCCGTCCGCGCGGTGGTCGACGCGCGTCACGGATCGGCTGCCACCCACCGTTCACCCGGTTCGTACGGGGCGCTAAGGTGCCACCACAAGGGCGCGACCAAGGCCGTTCTGGCCACCCTCACGCGGACGCCCTCTCCCTTTGCCGTGCCCTCCTGCACCACCCCCCTGCCCTGCCGTCTGCTTTGCCGTGCCCTCTCCCAGGGAGACCTCCGTGAGCGCCCCCGTCCGCGTCTGGCTGAACCGCACCTACGCCGAGAACGTCTTCTTCATCGACCTGCTCCGGGCCGCCCCGGTCGAGGTCTTCGCCACCCATGTGGACACCGACTCCCCGGTGCTGGCCGCCGCCGACCACGGCCTGCCGGAGCCGGACGGCCTGACTCCGGAGGCGTACCTGGAGTTCGCGCTGGACTTCTGCGACCGGCACCGGATCGACGTCTTCCTGCCCCGGCTGCACCAGGAGGTGGTGGCCCGGCACCGCGCGGAGTTCGCCGCGCTCGGCACCGCCCTGGTCTGCCCGCCCGCCGAGGGGATAGCCACCTTCGCCGACAAGGTGGACGGCTACGTCGCGATGGCCGCCGCCGGGTTGCCGGTGCCGCCCTGGTACCGGGTCCGTACCGCCGGCGAACTCCTGGCCGCCGTCGCCGAGTTGGAGGAGATGGGCGAGCAGCCCTGCCTCAAGCCGGCCAGCGGCGCGGGCGGCGAGGGCTTCCGCACCATCACCCGGGAGCCGTTCAGCCTGGGGCAGTTGAACGGCTGGCCGAGCGGCAGCGTCCAGCTGGACCAGCTCGCTGGCGCGCTGGCCGCCGCGCCCGGCTCGGTGGACCTGCTGGTGATGCCCTACCTGGCGGGCCCCGAGGTCTCGGTGGACTGCCTGGCCGACCAGGACGGCCGCGTGCTGGCCGCCGTCGGCCGCACCAAGACCGGCCGCCGCCGGGGCTTCACCACCGACCCGGCCTACCTGGAGCCGGCCCGGCGGCTGGTGGAGACCTTCGGCCTGTCGTACCTCTCGAACGTGCAGTTCCGCCACTACCGGGGCGTTCCGGTCCTGCTGGACATCAACACCCGGCCCTCCGGCGGCCTGCACCAGCTGCGCCTGTGCGGCCTCAACCTGCCGCTGGCCGCCGTCCAACTCGCGCTCGGTGCCAGCCCGGTGCTTCCGCTGGCCGAGGACCTGCTGGGCACCGACTACGCGCTGGTCTCCTCGGTCCAGCCGGTGCTGCCCGCCCCGGCTGCGGCTGCCCCGGTGGCCCGGTTCGCCGCGATGGCCTGAGCCTTCCCGGTCCGACGCCCGGTCAGGTCGGACCGCTCCAGTCCAGGGTCGGCGGGAGGACACCCTCCAGGGTGAGCAGCCAGCGCTTCACCTCCACGCCGACCTGGCCGCCGCCGAAGCCGCCGATCCCGTCCGAGGCCACCACCCGGTGGCAGGGCACCA
>NZ_JBVJLD010000060.1:0-53465 GCF_055584905.1 Kitasatospora sp. NPDC088742
CCCCCGCTGTCCGCCCCTACAGGGTTTCGAATCCGCGGATACCGACCCGTCACCGGCGTCGTTCTCAGGGTGCCGGACCGGGACGAGCGGAGGAGAGCGCGAGATGGAGAGCCGCGAGATGGAGAGCACCGTGCTGGAGCGCGACCTGACCATGGACCTGCTGGTGTCGCCCCAGGACAGCATCCCGGTCCGGGCCCGGCTGGGCTACCGGGCTGACGACCCGTACGCGGTGCACGTCACCTTCCACGTGCACTCGGCCTCGCCGGTCAGCTGGTACTTCGCCCGGGAGCTGCTGGCCGAGGGCGTCTACCGGGCCACCGGCAGCGGGGACGTGCGGATCTGGCCGAGCACCGTGGGCGGCCGCGGCCTGCTCACCGTGATGCTCCGCTCGCTGGAGGGCGACGTGCTGCTCCAGGCCGACGCGGGCACCGTCGCGGACTGGGTCCGCCGCACCGAGGAGCTGGTGCCGCCCGGCACCGAGCACGTGCACGAGCAGGTCGACCGGGTGCTGCGCGAGCTGCTGACCGACGGCTCCACCCCCGGCGCCTGACGGCCCGAAAGATTTCTCGCGGGCCCGGCAACCTCTCCGGAGGCGGTGGCAACCGGGGGGTGTCCGGCCGAGCGGTCCGGCCAGGGGCACCGGCTGAGAGCGAGCGTCTCCATGTTCCGTCGCCCATCCGCACAGACCCGTCGCCGCCGTCGGCTGTACCAGCGCCGGAGCCTGGGCGGCCGTCGCGCCGGCAGTCGTGGGCGGCTCCGTGGCCGTGGTCAACACCGCCTCGGCGGGGACCGTGGACACCGGCAGCCGGTACGTGCTGGTCAACCGCAACAGTGGCGAGGTGCTGGACGGCCTCCACTACGGCTCCGAGGACGGTGCGGCGGTGGTGCAGTGGGGCCGCAACGACGGGGTCAACCAGCAGTGGCGGTTCCTCGGCTCGGGCGACGGGAACTACCGGCTGCAGAACCGCTTCTCCCCGGCCTCGCCCACCGCGCCGCCGGCCACCCCGACCGCCACCACCGGTGCGGGTGGCGGCAGTTCGGCGAAGAAGTTCATGGGCAGCAGCACGATGCTGATCGGCGGCTCGATGGCCGAGGCCTCGTTCACCGCCGCGCCCTTCGACGTCCGGTACAACTACGTGCACAGCCAGCCTGCGGCCTCCTCGGACCACTGCACGGCGGCGCGCTGCAAGGCCGAGTGGTCGAGCTGGTGGGGCTGCCGGAGCGGGGAGACCACGGCGCCCGGCTTCTACGTGACCTGGGGCGACGACCACGCGGCCAAGGCGGCCTACCAGGGCAAGCCGCGTCGGCAGAAGTACTTCTGGGGCTACGTCCGCTCGCTCGGTGACCCGCACAAGGTCCCCGCGCAGGTCACCTCCGCCAACCCGACGGACTGCGGCTCGCAGGAGAACAGCGCGGCCGGCCTGTCCGCCTGCCTGATCGCAATGGCCCACAAGTACGCGCCGAACACCGGTGCCGGCCTCCACCTCACCTGCTGGGACCGGCAGTCCGACATGCAGAAGTGCGTCAAGGACTACACGGCGCTCGGCGCGAAGAACGCGGACTTCCTGGTCGCCGACGTGGTGGACCGTGACGCGGGTTGGTACGCGAAGCCGGAGAACGGCGGCCGGGACACCTTCTGGAACGACCAGAAGGCCGCCGCCGAGACGGCGGGAACCTGATCGACAAGACCATCGCCTACCGCAACGCGGGCGGCACGCCGCTCAAGTAGCCGCAGGTGACCGCCGTGCCGGGCAGCGGGCGTTTTTTCGTACTGCCGCGCACGGCGGGTACCGTTCCGGGGTGAGCACGCACATCGTCTGGGACTGGAACGGCACCCTGCTGCACGACATGGCGGCGGTGGTGGCCTCCAGCAACGCGGCCTTCGCCACGCTCGGCATGGCGCCGATCACGCTGGAGCAGTACCGGGAGCTGTACACCTTCCCGATCCCGAAGTTCTACGAGCGGCTGCTCGGCCGCGAGCCCAGCCGGGACGAGTGGGCGGTGCTGGACGCCGCCTTCCAGGACCGCTACCAGGAGCTCAGCGAGGCCTGCGGGCTCACCGAGGGTGCGGCCGGGCTGCTCGCCGGCTGGCGGGCCGCGGGGCGCAGCCAGTCGCTGCTGTCGATGCACGAGCACCACCGGCTGGTGCCGCAGGTGCGGGCCCGCGGGATCGAGGAGCACTTCGTCCGGGTCGACGGCCGGGTCGGCGAGTCGTACGGGACGGGCAAGAGCGAGTACCTGCGGCTGCACCTGGAGCGGCTCGGCCAGGACCCGGCGCGCACGGTGGTGATCGGGGACGCGGCGGACGACGCGGTGGCCGCCCACCGGGCGGGCGCGCGTGCGGTGCTGTACACCGGGGGTTCGCACACCCGGGAGAAGCTGGCCGGGCTGGGAGCGCCGGTGGTGGACTCGCTGGCGGAGGCGGTCGAGCTGGTCCTGGCCGAGCAGGTCTGACGGCGCGTCATGTGACTGGCCGGTTTGGACACGGTGTCCAGGACGGTGTGATCTTCCTCCGGCTTTGTGCCTCCATGTCCCCTGACACCTTGCTGGGCTTTGGTTAGGGTGAGTGACGTCGTCGGGTGCCGAATCCGTCACCATTACCCGGACGAAGGTCGCTTCATGCGTGCCATGGGCCACTTTCCTCCGAAGCTGGTGGAGGATTGCGGGTAGACCCGGCGGTGAACCGGACCCATCACCGAGTCACGCAACGGCGCGCGACAGGAGCCATACAGCCATGCAGACCAAGCTGGACGCAGCCAAGGCCGAGCTGCTCACCAAGGCAGCGGCAGCCGCTGAGAACAGCCAGGTGGGGGGAGCGGCACCGGGGGAGGGCCTGAGCAACGGTGCTCTCGCTTCGTACCTGCGGTACTACTACCTCCACACCGCCCCCGAGGACCTCGTCGACCGCGACCCGGTGGACGTCTACGGCGCGGCGGCCTCGCACTACCGCCTCGGCCTGAAGCGCCCCCAGGGCACCGCCGAGGTCCGGGTGTACACCCCGACGGTGGAGGAGAACGGCTGGTCCTGCGGCCACACCGTGGTCGAGGTCGTCACCGACGACATGCCCTTCCTGGTCGACTCGGTCACCAACGAGCTGACCCGCCAGGACCGCGGCATCCACGTGGTGATCCACCCCCAGCTGGTGGTGCGCCGTGACCTGACCGGCAAGCTGCTGGAGATCCTCGACCTGGACGCCTGCTCGCGCAGCCAGGCGGCCGGCACCGAGTGGCCCGCCGACGCCACGGTCGAGTCCTGGATGCACATCGAGATCGACCGGGAGACCGACCGCGAGGACCTCCACGCGATCGAGGCCAACCTGCGCCGGGTGCTCGGTGACGTCCGCGAGGTCGTCGAGGACTGGGGCAAGATGCGCGACTCCGCGCTGCGCCTGGCCGACGAGCTGGCCGAGGAGCCCCCGGCCCACCTGGCCGAGCAGGAGGTCGGCGAGGCCTGGGAGCTGATGCGCTGGCTGGCCGACGACAAGTTCACCTTCCTCGGCTACCGCGAGTACGACCTGGCCGAGCACGAGGGCGAGGAGGTGCTGCGGGCCGTCCCCGGCACCGGCCTGGGCATCCTGCGCTCGGACCCGCTCAGCCACGACACCGACCACCACCCGGTCTCCGAGGCCTTCGGCCGGATGTCCGCCCCGGTCCGGGCCAAGGCGCACGAGAAGAAGCTGCTGGTCCTCACCAAGGCCAACAGCAAGTCCACCGTGCACCGCCCCGCGTACCTGGACTACGTCGGCGTGAAGAAGTTCGACGCCCAGGGCAACGTGATCGGCGAGCGCCGCTTCCTCGGCCTGTTCTCCTCCGCCGCGTACACCGAGTCGGTCACCCGGATCCCGGTGGTCCGCCGCAAGGTGCAGGAGGTGCTGGCCGGCTCCGGCTTCTCCGGCGAGAGCCACGACGGCCGCGACATGCTGCAGATCCTGGAGACCTTCCCCCGGGACGAGATCTTCCAGACCCCGGGCGAGCAGCTGCTCTCCATCGCCACCAGCGTGCTCTACCTCCAGGAGCGCCGCCGGCTGCGGCTGTTCCTCCGTCAGGACGAGTACGGGCGCTACTTCTCCGCCCTGATCTACCTGCCGCGCGACCGCTACACCACCCGGATCCGGCTGCGCCTGATGGACCTGCTGCTGCAGGAGCTGAACGGCGAGAACATCGAGTACACCGTCTGGTCCACCGAGTCGGTCCTGACGCGTCTTCACTTCGTGGTCCGGGTCGCCAAGGGCAGCGAGCTGCCCTCGCTGACCGACGCCGAGGTGGAGCGGATCGAGGCCAAGCTGGCCGAGGCCGCCCGGTTCTGGATGGACGGCTTCCACGACCAGCTCCACACCGAGCTGGGCGAGGAGCGCGCCGCCGAGCTCGGCCGCCGCTACGCCAACGCCTTCCCCGACGGCTACCGCGCCGACTTCCCGCCGCGCACCGCCGTCGCCGACCTCAAGCAGATCGAGGCGCTGAGCGGCGAGGGCGACTTCCGGCTCAACCTCTACCAGCCGGTCGGCGCGGGCGACGACGAGCGCCGTTTCAAGATCTACCGGGTCGGCGGCCCGATCTCGCTGACCGAGGTCCTGCCGGTGCTCCAGCGCCTGGGCGTCGAGGTGCTCGACGAGCGCCCGTACGCGCTCACCCGCGAGGACGGCTCCAAGGCCTGGGTCTACGACTTCGGCCTGCGGCTGCGCGAGGCCTCCGCCCTCACCGACGAGGCGCGCGAGCGCTTCCAGGACGCCTTCTCGGCGACCTGGACCGGCAAGGCGGAGAACGACGGCTTCAACGAGCTGGTCCTCACCGCCGGTCTGACCTGGCGTCAGGCCGTGGTGCTGCGCGCCTACGCCAAGTACCTCCGCCAGGCCGGGAGCACCTTCTCCCAGGACTACATGGAGGACGCGCTCCGCAACAACATCCACACCACCCGGCTGCTGGTGAACCTCTTCGAGGCCCGGCTCAGCCCCGGCCACCAGCTGGGCGCCGACGAGCTGACCGAGGGCATCCTGGAGGAGCTCTCGGGCGCCCTGGACGAGGTCGTCTCGCTGGACGAGGACCGCATCCTGCGCTCCTTCCTGCACCTCATCCGGGCCACCCTGCGGACCAACTTCTTCCAGCACGCCGCGGACGGCGAGCGGCACTCCTACGTGTCGATGAAGTTCGACCCCAAGGCCATCCCGGACCTGCCGGCCCCGCGCCCGGCCTTCGAGATCTGGGTCTACTCGCCCCGGGTAGAGGGCGTGCACCTGCGCTTCGGCAAGGTCGCCCGCGGTGGTCTGCGCTGGTCCGACCGGCGCGAGGACTTCCGCACCGAGATCCTCGGCCTGGTCAAGGCCCAGATGGTCAAGAACACCGTCATCGTGCCGGTCGGCGCCAAGGGCGGCTTCGTCGCCAAGCAGCTGCCGGACCCGTCGGTGGACCGCGACGCCTGGCTGGCCGAGGGCATCGCCTCGTACAAGACCTTCATCTCGGCGCTGCTGGACATCACCGACAACCTGGTGGCCGGTGACGTCGTCCACCCGGCCGAGGTGGTCCGCCACGACGAGGACGACACCTACCTGGTGGTCGCCGCCGACAAGGGCACCGCGACCTTCTCGGACATCGCCAACGGCGTGGCCGAGAGCTACGGCTTCTGGCTGGGCGACGCCTTCGCCTCCGGCGGCTCCGCCGGGTACGACCACAAGGGCATGGGCATCACGGCGCGCGGCGCCTGGGAGTCCGTCAAGCGCAACTTCCGCGAGCTGGGCGTCGACACCCAGACCGAGGACTTCACCGTGGTCGGCATCGGCGACATGTCCGGTGACGTGTTCGGCAACGGCATGCTGCTCAGCGAGCACATCCGCCTGGTGGCGGCCTTCGACCACCGCCACATCTTCCTGGACCCGAACCCGGATGCGGCGTCCTCCTTCGCCGAGCGCCGCCGCCTCTTCGACGTGCCGCGCAGCTCCTGGGACGACTACGACAAGAGCCTGATCTCGGCCGGCGGCGGCGTCTTCCCGCGCTCCGCCAAGTCGATCCAGCTCTCCGCCCAGGTCCGCGAGCGGCTCGGCATCGAGGCGTCCAAGCTCACCCCGGCCGAGCTGATGAAGGCGATCCTGCAGGCCCCGGTGGACCTGTTCTGGAACGGCGGCATCGGCACCTACGTGAAGTCCTCCGCCGAGACCAACGCCGAGGTGGGCGACAAGTCCAACGACGCGATCCGGGTCAACGGCGGCCAGGTCCGCGCCCGGGTGATCGGCGAGGGCGGCAACCTCGGCTGCACCCAGCTCGGCCGCATCGAGTACGCCTCGACCGGCGGCCCCGAGGGCACCGGCGCCTGGATCAACACCGACGCCATCGACAACTCGGCCGGCGTGGACACCTCGGACCACGAGGTGAACATCAAGATCCTGCTCAACCAGGTCGTCGCCGACGGCGACATGACGGTCAAGCAGCGCAACAAGCTGCTCGCCGAGATGACCGACGAGGTCGGCCACCTGGTGCTGCGCAACAACTACGCGCAGAACGTGGTGCTGGCCAACGCGGTGGCCCAGGCCCTGTCGATGGTCGACGTGCACGCCCGCATGATCAACCGTCTCGAGGGCAACGGCCAGCTGGACCGGGCCATCGAGTTCCTGCCGACGGACCGTCAGATCAAGGAGCGGGCCGCCGCCGGGCGCGGGCTCTCCCAGCCCGAGCTCTCGGTGCTGCTCGCCTACACCAAGATCACCCTGGCCGACGAGCTGCTGGCCACCGAGCTCCCCGACGACCCGTACTTCCGCGCCGCGCTGCACGAGTACTTCCCGAGCGCGCTGCGGGCCCGGTTCGCCGAGGCGATCGACCAGCACCCGCTGCGCCGGGAGATCATCACCACCCTGATCGTCAACGACACGATCAACCGCGGCGGTTGCACCTTCGCCTTCCGGCTCCGCGAGGAGACCGGCGCCACCATGGAGGAGATCGCCCGCACCCACGCGGCGGCGCGCGCGGTCTTCGGCCTGGAGCGGATCTGGTCCGAGGTCGAGGGCCTGGACAACGCGGTGACCGCCCGGGTGCAGACCAAGATGCGCCTGCACACCCGCCGGCTGGTCGAGCGGGCCACCCGCTGGATGCTCAACAACCGGCGCCAGCCGCTCGACATCGCGGGCACCATCGAGTTCTTCCAGTCCCGGGTCGACCAGGTCTGGGACAGCCTGCCCAAGCCGCTGCGCGGCGAGGACCTCACCTGGTTCGAGGGAGTCCACCGGGAGCTGGCCGAGTCCGGCGTGCCGGAGGAGCTGGCGCTGCGGATCGCGGGCCTGTCGTCCGCCTTCCCGACCCTGGACATCGTCGGCGTCGCGGACCGCAGCGGCAGCGAGGTGACCGAGGTGGCCGAGCTCTACTACGACCTGGCCGACCGCCTGCAGATCACCCACCTGCTGGACCGGATCATCGAGCTGCCGCGCGACGACCGGTGGTCCTCGATGGCCCGCGCCGCGATCCGCGAGGACCTGTTCGCCGCGCACTCCGCGCTCACCGCGGACATCCTGTCCTGCGGCAGCGAGGGCTCCACGCCCGAGGAGCGCTACGCGGCCTGGGCCGAGCTCAACTCGACCCTGCTGAGCCGGGCCAAGACCACCCTCGACGACATAAGGGGTTCGGACAACTACGAGCTGTCCAGCCTCTCGGTCGCCATGCGGGTGATCCGCACCCTGCTCCGCACGGGCGTCTGACGGTCCGACAGTTCACCGCGAGGGCGGTACCGGCTCCGGCCGGTACCGCCCTCGCGGCGTTCGGTCCGGAACTCCCGCGCGCGAGCGGACAGGTGGGGGAGTGGAACTGTCACTGCGGGCCCGGCTGCGCGCCGGGGACCAGAGCGCCTTCGGGCAGCTCTTCGACGAGCACGCACAGGGGGTGTACGGGTATGCCGTACGGACGCTGGGGGACTGGGCCGCCGCCGAGGACGCGGTCTCGCTGACCTTCCTGGAGGCCTGGCGGCTGCGCGGGAAGCTGCACGAGGACGGCGAGTCGGTGCGGCCCTGGCTGTTCGGCATCGCCACCAACGTGCTGCGCAACACCACCCGGGCCGGCCGCCGGCACCGGGCCGCGATGGCCCGGCTGCCGGAGCGGGAGGTGGTGCCCGAATTCGCCGACGAGCTGGTCGGCCGACTGGACGACAGCGCCCGGCTGGCCGCCGCGAAGCGCGCGCTGGAGCGGCTGCGCCGGCGCGACCGTGAGGTCTTCCAGCTCTGCGTGCTGGCCGGGCTGGACTACGCCTCGGCGGCGGAGGCGCTCGGAGTGCCGGTCGGCACCGTCCGCTCCCGGCTGTCCCGGGCCCGGGCCCGGCTGCGCGAGCTGGCGGCGGAAGAACTGACGGAACCTCAGCGGGGCACCGGACAGGTAGGGAGTGACCGCGTCGAAGCGGTCCGGTCCGAGGGGAAGAACTGATGAACCGTGAGCACGAGCCGGTGCTCCCCGCCGACCGCCACCAGCTGTTGAGGGGACATCTGATGAGCGAGATCAGCCGGGAGAGCGTGGTGCGCCGGAGCCCGGCGCGGCGGTACGGATGGGTGGCGCTGCCCGCGCTGGCGGGCGGGCTGGCGCTGGTGATGGTGCTGGGCAGCGGCGGGGGCGGCGAGGCGCCGGCGCCGCCACCGGCGGCGGTCGGGCCGCTGGAGACGCCCTCGGCCACTGCGCAGTCGGCGCCGGTGCAGCTGTTGGAGAGGATCGCCCAGGTCGCGGCGTCCAAGCCGGCCAAGGAGGCGAAGGACCACCAGTTCGTCTACGTGAAGTCGCTGAACCGGTTCCCGGACTACGGGCGGGACAAGATGATCCCCGGGACCCTGCACGAGCGCGAGGTCTGGACGTCGGTGGACGGGAAGAAAGCCGGTCTGCTGAACGAGCCCGGCCGGTTCCGCCCCGGGGTCGACCCCGGCGTGAACCCCGACGGGACGATGCCGTTGGACGACAACCTGACACCTAACATCCAGTCACCGACGTACCGCTACCTGGCCACGCTGCCCACCGACCCCAAGGTGCTGCTGCAGAAGATGATCGACGACAAGGGCGGCAAGGCCCACACTCCGCAGAGCGCCTTCGGGATGATCGGGGACCTGCTGAGCGAGCAGATCGCGCCGCCGGAGGTGACCGCCGCGCTCTACCGGGCGGCGGGCCTGATCGAGGGCGTCCAGCTGATCGACGACGTGGCCGACGCCCAGGGGCGGCACGGCGTGGCGGTCGCGCTGACCACCCAGGACGTCCGGTTGGAGTGGATCTTCGACCGGGGCGCCGGCGAGTTCCTCGGCGAGCGCCAGGTGGTCGTCAAGGAAGGCAGCCGGGGCAGGCCCGGGGACGTGATCGCCGAGACCGCCGTGCTCGTCCGCGCGGTGGTGGACAAGGCGGGCGACCGCCCCTGACCCTCCGTCAGCCGCCCGCCCGGAGGGTGGCGGCCCGCTGGAGGGCGCTGGCCAGCAGGGCGAGGTCGGTCGGGCCGTTGCCCAGTTCGCGGACCGGGCGGCGGGTCGGCGGGGTGCCGAGCTGGGCCGGGTCGATCGCGACGACGGTGGGGCGCAGGGTGGCGGTGCGGGGGATCCGGCCGCTGACCCGGGCGGCCTGGAAGGCCGTCACCCCGCCGTCGGGGCGGCGCAGGTAGCCCCGGCCCGGGGTGCCCTCGGGGAGGGCGGTGGCGTCGGTGAGGTGGATCAGCAGGTCGGAGTCGACCGGGTCGGCGGTGCGCAGGGCGATCCGCAGCTGGGCGTTCTCGTCCAGCGCGGTGCCCACCGCCAGCTCGGGCGCCCCGGTGGCGGCCACCAGGTGGACGCCGAGCCGGCCGCCGCGCTCGGCGACGGCGGAGAGCGCCCGGCTGAGCGGGCGTCCGGCGGGGGAGGTGGGGGAGAGCAGCGCGTCCAGGTCGTCCACCACCACGACCAGCCGGGCCGGGGCGCTGAGCACGTCGGCCGGCTTGCGCTGCTGCCCGACCCGGGGGGCCGGAGCGGGGGCGGTGCCGCCGCCGGCCGTCACCAGGGCGGGGGCGGGCTGCACGGCGGCCCGGGCGTTGTGCCAGGCGGTGAACGAGAGGCCGTCGAACAGCGCCTCCCGGTGGGCGAGTTCGTCCAGCAGGGTCTCGGCGGCGAGCAGCGCCCGGCGCGGGTCGGCCCCGGCGTCCACGTGCTCGGTGACCTGCGGCAGGTCGGTGCAGCCGGCCAGCCCGGCGGGGGCCTCGGGGGTGCCGCCGCCGCGGCCGTCGATCACGGTGATCCGCAGCCGCCCCGGCTGCTCGGAGACGGCCAGCGAGGCGACCAGGGTGCGCAGCAGCTCGGTCTTGCCGGTGCCGCGGGTGCCGCCGATCAGCAGATGCGGGCCGTTGGGCTCGTCCGGGTCGGCGAGGTCGATCAGCAGGGTCTCGTCCCGGCCGGTGCCGAGCAGGGCGGTGGCGGTGCCGGGGCCGCCGGGCAGGGCGGCCCAGCGGGCGGCCAGCTTGGAGGGGGTGACGGTGTCGGGCTGGAGCAGGTCCAGCAGCCGCAGCTGCTCGGGCAGCGGGCCGCGGGAGACCGGGGAGGCCTCGCGCAGCGGGGCCAGCACCCGGGCCAGCCGCTCGGCCCAGGCGGGGGAGACGGCGTCCAGCGCGAGCTCGCGGACCAGCTCGCGGCCGCCGCCGCCGAGCGGGCGGTCCAGGGTGAGCTGGGTGGCGACCTCGCCGGTGACCACGGCGGTGGCGCCGAGCCCGGCGGGCAGCGCCTGCGCGGTCTCGGCCAGGCAGACCGGGAAGACGCCGAGGGCCGGGCCCTGCTCCAGCAGGACGGCGAGCGCCGCGCGGGCGGGCTCGGTGGCGGGGGCGCCGTCGAGCAGCAGCACGGTGGTGCCCGACGGGCCGTCAGCTGCCCCGGCGCGGGCGCCGGCCCGGGTCGCGGTCCGCGCTCCGGCGGCCAGCTCGGTGAGCCGGGCCTCGGTCTGCTCGGGGCCGAACCCGACCAGTAGGCGGCAGTCCTGACCGTGCGTCGGCTCCAGGTGCGGCAGCCAGAACGCCCAGGACCAGTCCGCGGCGGCCTCCTCGGCCCCGGCCACCACCAGGCTGAGCGAGCTCGGCGGGTGCAGCACCGCGAGCTGGGCGAGCACCGCGCGGGCCAGGCCGGCCAGCCGGGGGCGCGGCCCGGCCAGGCCCAGGCTGCCGGCGGTCTGCAGGTCCACGGTGACGGGGACGGCGGGCAGCACGGTGCCGGGGGCGGTGCCGGGGCCGCCCGGCCGGTCGGCGGTGCCGAGCCGAAGGGTGAGCGCGTCGGGGTGGTGCGGGCCGCGCTCCCAGAGCCGGGGGCCGGAGCCGAGCGCGGTCAGCAGCAGGGCGGCCGGGTCGGGCCAGCGCTCGCGCTGGGCGGCGGCCTGGCGGCTGCGGACGGCGGCGTGCTGCTGGGCGGCGCTGGGCCCGGCGGGCTCGGCCTGGCGGCGGCGGGAGAACAGCGAGCGGGCCCGGCCGCCGGTGGCCGGGAGCTCGGTGGCGGGCGGCTCGGGCGGCGCCGCGGCCGGTACGGGCGGGGCCGGGGGAGCGGCGGCCAGCTGGAGCCGGCCGAGGCCGTCGGGGGTGGTGCGGTCGCCGTCCCTGGTCTCGGGGCGGGTGACCAGCAGGGTGGACTCGCCGATCCGGACCAGGCCGTCCTCGGCCAACTCGACCGCCTCGTCGCGCAGGAAGCGGCCGTCCAGCACGGTGCCGTTGGTGGAGGCCAGGTCCCGGACGGTCACGGTGCCGTCGGGGGAGAGCTGGAGGGAGAGGTGCAGCCGGGAGACGTCCGGGTCGTCCAGCGGGACGTCGGCGGCGCTGGAGCGGCCGACGGTGACCCGCTCGCCGTGCAGGCGGTGCACGCCGCCCGCGTCGGGGCCGCCGGTGACGCGCAGCTCGGCCGGGGCCGGGGCGTCGTCCTGGTCGGCGTCCGGATCGGGCTCGTTGAGCGAGAGCACCGCGCCGTCGAGCAGCGGGGGGTGGCCGAGCGGGGTCTGTTCGTCGATCCGCCGGCTCCCGGCGTACAGGTGCACATGGGTGGCGGAGCGCGGGCCGCGCACGCCCACCGCGCCCGCGAGCGCCCCCGCGACCGCGCCGAGCGCCGTACCGACCGGGGCCGTGACCAGGACGTCGGTGGCCGTTCCGGCGGCTGCCGGTCCGCTGCGCGGTCGGAGGACAGTGAGCCGGATCTGCATCGCCCCCGCACTCCCCTTCAGTGATGCCGTTGGGCCACAAGAGTGGTGCCTGTCATCCTGCCACTACGGGGGGACACGGCGCGCCCGGCACCACAATCGGACGATCTTGCGATGATCGCCATGGTGGAGCCGACGCCCCGTCAGGTCAACCCGCACCGGTGCGCGTACGGTCGGGGTACCTCGGAAACCTGGACGAGCGCCGTTAGAGTTGCCGAAAACCACGGCAGTACCGAACGGCAGTACCGAGGAGACAGCGTGCGGCCAGTCGGCAGCAAGTACCTGCTTGAGGAGGCCCTCGGACGCGGGGCGACCGGCACCGTCTGGCGCGCCCGGGTGCGCGAGGGCGTGGTGGTGCCGGGCATCGAGCCGGGCGCCGCGGTGGCGATCAAGATACTGCGCGAGGAACTGGCCGCCGACCCGGACGTGGTGATGCGCTTCCTGCGCGAGCGCTCCGTCCTGCTCCGGCTGACCCACCCCAACATCGTCCGGGTCCGCGACCTGGTGGTGGAGGGCGAGCTGCTGGCCCTGGTGATGGACCTGGTGCAGGGCCCCGACCTGTTCCACTACCTGCGCGGCAACGGCCCGTTCAGCCCGATCGCCGGTGCGCTGCTGATGGCCCAGATCACCGACGCGCTGGCCGCCAGCCACGCCGACGGCGTGGTGCACCGCGACCTCAAGCCCGCCAACGTGCTGCTCGCCTCGGTCACGGTGGACGGCGCCGAGCAGATGCACCCGATGCTCACCGACTTCGGCATCGCCCGGCTCGCCGACTCCCCGGGCATCACCCGCAGCCACGAGTTCGTCGGCACCCCGGCCTACGTCGCCCCCGAGTCCGCCGACGGCCGTCCGCAGACCTCGGCGGTGGACGTCTACGGCGCCGGGATCATGCTGTACGAGCTCACCACCGGCCGCGCCCCGTTCCAGGGCGACAGCCCGGTGGCGATCCTCCAGGCCCACCTGGCCCAGGACCCGGAGCGCCCGCGCACCATGCCCGAGCCGCTCTGGACGGTGATCGAGCGCTGCCTGCGCAAGGAGCCGGCCGAGCGGCCCAGCGCCGTCGCGCTGGCCCAGGCGCTGCGGGTGGTGGCCGCCGGGATCGGCGTGCACGCCTCCCCGGACCAGGCCGAGGCCGCCTTCGCGGTCGCCGAGCTGCTCCGCCCAGACCCGCGGCCCACCCCCGCCACCGGCTCCCCGACCGAGCCCGGCGTGCCGGTGCAGGCCCAGTTCGCCGACTCCTCCTTCGGTGACCAGACCTTCGGCGAGCAGACCCAGGTGCTGCCCTCGGGGCAGTACGACGCGGCCGCCGCCACCCAGTTGATGAACCCTCAGGGCGCCGTCCCGCCGCTGGGCGCGGCCGACCGGACGGCCGTGATGCCGCAGGCCCCGGCGATGCCGCCGGTGCCCCCCGGCGCCCCGGCCGCGCCCGCCGCCGAGCAGCCGCACCCGTGGCAGACCCAGCTCCGGGCCGCCCGGGACCGCAACCAGCAGACCGAGGTCTTCGCCCCCGGCGACTACGGCACCCAGGACGACTGGCCCGCCCCGCAGGTGGCCCCGCAGCCGTACCAGCCCCGGCCGCAGCAGCCGCAGGGCTACCAGCCGCCGCAGCCGTACTCGCCCTACCGCCCCGAGCAGCCGTACCAGCAGCCGCACCAGCAGCCCGGTCCGCCGCAGGGCGGCCCCCGGCCCGGCGCCCGCCCGCAGCCGGCCGACGGCTACAACCAGCGCCAGCCGGTGGCCCCGCCGCCGTACCAGGGCCAGCCGGGGTACGGCCAGCAGCCGCAGCCCGGCTACGGCTACCCGCAGCAGCAGCCCCAGCCGCCCGCCTACCGGCAGGCGCCCCCGCCCGCCCCGGCCCCGGTCCGGCGCCCCGAGCCGGCCCCGCAGCGCCGCCAGGAGCCCCCGGCCCCGCAGCAGCGCGAGCCGGAGCCCCCGCGGGAGCGCGAGCCGCGGCGGCGCAGCCGGAACCGGATGTACATCCCGGGCCTGGGCTGCCTGAAGGGCTGTCTGATGATCATCGTGGTGCTGGCCGTGGCCGCCGGGGCGCTGTGGAACTTCACCGACCTGCCGATCTGGTGGGAGAACACCAAGGGCTGGTTCACCGACGTCAGCGACTGGGTCACCAGCCTGACGAGCAGTTAGACCCCAGGTCACGTAGGCGACTTGTCGACAATTCAGGATTTTTCCTGCCCCCTGAGGGCTGTTCCGGGCCGATCGGCGTCCCCCGAACGGCCCTCGGGCGCGTAGGTTGGGTGGCTGAGAAGCACCGACCTACCGAGCGCGCAGCCGGACAGCGCGCTCCCGCCGCCTACGGAGCAGCAGCATTGGCACGCAAGATCGGCAGCCGTTACACCGTCCAACAGGTGATCGGCCGGGGGTCCGCCGGGACCGTGTGGCTCGGCGAGGGCCCGGACGGACCGGTGGCAGTCAAGCTGCTGCGCGAGGACCTGGCGTCCGATCAGGTGCTGGTCGGCCGCTTCGTCCAGGAGCGCGCCGCGCTCACCAGCCTCGACCACCCGAACGTGGTCGAGGTCCGCGACATGGTGGTGGACGGTGACGACCTGGCCCTGGTGATGGAGCTGGTCCAGGGCACCGACCTGCGCTCCCGGCTGGAGCGCGAGGGCGCGCTGGCCCCGGCCGTCGCCGTCTCGGTGATCGCCGACGTGGCCGACGGCCTGGCCGCCGCGCACGCCGCCGGGATCGTCCACCGCGACGTCAAGCCGGAGAACGTGCTGCTCGACCTGGCGGCCCCGGCCGGCCCCGGCGGCGCCCCGCGCGCCAAGCTCACCGACTTCGGCATCGCCCGCCTGGTGGACGCCCCCCGCCGCACCCGGGCCACCCGCATCATCGGCACCCCCGACTACCTCGCCCCCGAGATCATCGAGGGCCTGGAGCCGCGCGCCGCCGTGGACATCTACGCGCTGGCCACCGTGCTGTACGAGCTGCTCACCGGCTTCACCCCGTTCGGCGGCGGCCACACCGGCGCGGTGCTCCGTCGGCACGTCACCGAGCAGGTGCCGCCGGTCCCCGGCCTGCCCGAGGGCCTGTCCCGGATCATCACCGAGTGCCTGGCCAAGGCCCCCGCCTCCCGACTGCGCGCCGCCGAGCTGGCCGCCCGGCTGCGCGAGCAGCTGCCCTACCTGGTCGGCCTGCCCCCGCAGCTGCCGCCGGAGCGGGCCGAGGCCGAGCCGCTCCTCACCCCGGGCGAGGCCGTCTACACCGAGGTGGACGCCGGCCCCGGCACCCACCGCCGCCGGCGCGGCCCGGCCGTCCCGCTGGTCCAGGCCCCGCTGCCGGACTCCACCCGGGACACCCACACCAGCCTGCGCCGCCCCTCCGACCGCGAACTCGCCTCCTACGCCGCCGAGTCCCAGGCCCAGCGCCGCGAGGCCGCCCCGGCCGGGCACCGCAAGGGCCGCCGGGCGCTGGTGCGCCGCCGCCGGCTCTACGCGGTGCTGATCGCGGCGGTGCTGCTGCTGGCCGGCGCGGCCGCCGCGTACTCCGCCTTCGCCCAGGAACGGCACGCCGCCGGGGCGGGTCCGGTCGGAATCCAACGGGTCCTCACGGATACCCATGCGCAGTCGGGGTCACCGAACCATTAGTCTGGTGGCGTGGCAGCCGTCGATCCTTCCGAAGAGCTCAAGTCCCTCGAAACGACCATGGGGTCGATCGAGGCCGTCCTCGACCTGGACAAGATCCGGGCCGACATCGCCGTGCTGGAGGAGGAGGCAGCCGCCCCGGCCCTCTGGGACGACGTAGCGAACGCCCAGAAGGTGACCAGCCGGCTCTCCTTCCTGCAGGGCGAGGTGCGCAAGTTCGAGACCCTGCGCGGCCGCGTCGAGGACCTCGCGGTCATGTTCGAGCTGGCCGAGGACGAGAACGACGCGGACGCCCGCGCCGAGGCCGAGACCGAGCTGACGTCCGTTCAGAAGGCCGTCGAGGAGCTCGAGGTCCGCACCCTGCTCTCGGGCGAGTACGACGCCCGTGAGGCCCTGGTCAACATCCGGGCCGAGGCCGGTGGCGTGGACGCCGCCGACTTCGCCGAGCAGCTGATGCGCATGTACCTGCGCTGGGCCGAGCGGCACGGCTACCCGACCGAGGTCTACGACACCTCGTACGCCGAAGAGGCCGGCATCAAGTCCGCGACCTTCACCATCAAGGCGCCGTACGCCTACGGCACCCTCTCGGTCGAGCAGGGCACCCACCGCCTGGTCCGCATCTCGCCGTTCGACAACCAGGGCCGCCGCCAGACCTCCTTCGCGGGCGTCGAGGTGCTCCCGGTCGTCGAGACCTCCGACCACGTCGACATCGACGAGGGCGAGCTGCGGGTCGACGTGTACCGCGCCTCCGGCCCCGGCGGCCAGGGCGTCAACACCACCGACTCGGCGGTCCGGATCACCCACCTGCCGAGCGGCATCGTGGTCTCCTGCCAGAACGAGCGCTCGCAGATCCAGAACAAGGCCTCGGCGATGAACGTCCTCCAGGCCAAGCTGCTGGAGCGCCGCCGCCAGGAGGAGCGCGCCGCGATGGACGCCCTCAAGGACGGCGGCTCGTCCTGGGGCAACCAGATGCGCTCCTACGTGCTGCACCCGTACCAGATGGTCAAGGACCTGCGGACGGAGTTCGAGGTCGGCAACCCGCAGAGCGTGCTGGACGGCGACATCGACGGGTTCATCGAGGCAGGCATCCGCTGGCGGAAGCAGCGGGAAACGGCCGCGTGACGGGAAGGATGCCTGCCTCGATGAAAATCAAGCACAGCATCGAGGCCGGCATCCGCTGGCGCAAGCAGCGGGAGACCGCCGCGTAAGGCCTGCTCCGATCAGGAGACGCCGAAAAGGGCCCCGGGTGCTCCCGGGGCCCTTTCGCGTGTGCGGACCGGTCAGGCCAGGGCGTGACGGGCGATCAGGGCGACCGCCAGCAGGCCGACGAGCAGCGCGAGCAGCGCCGTCGGCGACAGTGCCGCGAACGGGCCCTGCTGGTCCTGGAGCCGGGCGCGGTTGGCGCGGCAGACCGGGCAGCGGCCGTCACTCACGCGGCCGTTGCAGTTGGCGCACACCAGATGGTCGCAAGTCATGCGATCTCCTCCTTGCTGGTTACTGCAACGCGCCGGACGGGCTTCCGGTTCCTCCGACAGCCACGGACGGACGCTCTCTGCTACCACTGTGCCAGGTTCCGGCCGTTCCGGCCCGTCCTCCCCCGTCCCCGACCGCTCAACCGCATGCGGCACTGTGACATGGGTCGCACTTATCCGGGCAGAACGGGATTTTTCTCGCCAATTCCCAGGTGAACCCCCGGGCAGTCCCTGCGGGTGCCGAGGGGCTTCGCGTAGGGTCCGAGTCCGGACCCACCTTAGGATGGCCCCCGTGATGCAGCCGTGATCAGATTCGACAACGTCTCCAAGACCTATCCCAAGCAGAACCGTCCGGCCCTGGACAACGTCTCGCTGGAGATCGAGAAGGGCGAGTTCGTCTTCCTGGTCGGTTCGTCCGGCTCCGGCAAGTCGACCTTCCTGAGGCTCTGCCTGCGCGAGGAGCGCCCGAGCACCGGCGCGGTCCACGTGCTGGGCAAGGACCTCGGCAAGCTGTCCAACTGGAAGGTGCCGCACATGCGGCGTCAGCTGGGCACCGTCTTCCAGGACTTCCGCCTGCTGCCGAACAAGACCGTCGCGCAGAACGTCGCGTTCGCGCTGGAGGTCATCGGCAAGCCGAAGAGCGCCATCAACAAGGTGGTGCCCGAGGTGCTCGACCTGGTCGGCCTCGGCGGCAAGGAGGACCGGATGCCCGGTGAGCTCTCCGGTGGTGAGCAGCAGCGCGTGGCGATCGCCCGGGCCTTCGTGAACCGGCCGATGCTGCTGATCGCGGACGAGCCCACCGGTAACCTCGACCCGCAGAACTCGGTCGGCATCATGAAGCTGCTCGACCGGATCAACCGCACCGGCACCACGGTCCTGATGGCCACGCACGACCAGGCCATCGTCGACCAGATGCGCAAGCGGGTGATCGAGCTCGACAAGGGGCTGCTGGTCCGCGACCAGGCCCGCGGCGTCTACGGCTACCAGAACTGAGCCACCTGACGCCCCGTCCGCCTGCCCGCCCCACCTGTCTGCCCTGGAGTTAACGCCATGCGTGCCCAGTTCGTCCTGTCGGAGATCGGTGTCGGTCTCCGCCGCAACCTGACCATGACCATCGCGGTCGTGGTCAGCGTCGCGCTCTCCCTCGCCCTCGCCGGCGCCTCGCTGCTCGTCCGCGACCAGGTCAACTCCATGAAGGGGTACTGGTACGACAAGGTCGAGGTGAGCATCTACTTCTGCACCAAGTCGGACGCCAAGACCTCCGCCCAGTGCTCGGCGGGTGCCGCCACCGACCAGCAGATCGCCGAGGTCAAGGGCCAGCTGGACAAGATGACCCAGCTGGTGCAGAGCTCCGCCTTCGAGAGCTCGCAGGACGCGTACAAGCGCTGGAAGGAGACCAACCCGGACAACCCGCTGCTCGCCGCCGTGGGCGCGGAGGCGATGCCGCAGTCCTGGCGGGTCAAGCTGAACGATCCGACCAAGTACGACGTGGTGCAGAGCGCCTTCGCCGGGAAGCCGGGCGTCAAGTCGGTCGAGGACCAGCGGAAGATCCTGGAGAACCTGTTCGGCCTGCTGAACGGCCTCCAGACCGCCGCGTTCGTGATCATGGTGCTGATGCTCTTCGTCGCCCTGCTGCTGATCGTGAACACCGTCCGGGTGTCCGCGTTCAGCCGACGGCGCGAGACCGGGATCATGCGCCTGGTCGGTGCCTCGAACTTCTACGTGCAGATGCCGTTCATCGCGGAGGCGGCCTTCGCCGCGCTGCTCGGCGCGGTGCTGGCCTCCGGGCTGCTGCTCGGCGGGCACTTCTTCGTGCAGGAGTTCCTGGCCCAGCGGGTGCAGTTCATCCACTTCATCGGGCTCTCCTCGGTGCTCACCGTCATCCCGCTGCTGGTCGTGGTCGGCATGGGGATGGCCGGTATCGCGGCGTTCATCACCCTACGGAAGTACCTGAAGGTCTGACGTCCCCTCAGACCGGGGGCCTAGACTCCCTTGCCATGCCGGTGACACTGCGTGCGGGAGTGCGCCAGGGGGCGGTGCTCTCCCTGGCGTTCGGCGCCGTGCTGTTCACCGGGGCGGTCACCGGGGCCTGGAGCGAGGCCCCGGGCAGTGAGCCCCGGAGCGGTGGGCGAGTGTCCTCCGATGCCCTGGCCGGGCGTGACCTGGCCGGGGCATCGCTGTCCCGCCAGCAGGCCGAGCGGCTGGTGGCGGAGGGTGGCGACCCGTGGGCCGCGTACTACACGCCGGAGGAGTACACCGACCTGACCAAGGGGCGCTACCGGGGCGTCGGCCTCTCGGTGCGGCGGACGGCGGACGGGGCCACCACGGTGGACCGGGTGCACCCCGACGGGCCCGCCCGGCAGGCCGGGATCGCCGCGGGTGACGTGCTGCTGGGCATCGACGGCACCCCGGCCGACCGGCTGCCGGTCACCGAGGTGGTGGCCGGGCTGCGCGGCGAGGCCGGCACGGCGGTGGAGCTGACGGTCCGCCGGCCGGGCGGGCAGCCGCGCGAGCTGACGCTGCGCCGGGCGGAGCTGGAGGCCCGGGACGTGACGGTGGAGCAGCTGCGCCCCGGGGTGGTGAAGGTCGCGGTGCGCGGCTTCACCGCCGGGGTGGCCGGCGAGGTGGCGGAGGCCGTCCGGGGCGCCCGGGGCGTCCTGCTGGACCTGCGGGGCAACTCCGGCGGGCTGGTGGACCAGGCGGTGGAGACCGCCTCGCTCTTCCTGGACGGCGGCCCGGTGGCCTCGTACCAGGAGCGCGGGGAGCGGCGCGAACTGACCGCCGCGCGCGGGGGTGACACCACCGTGCCCCTGGTGGTGCTGGTGGACGGCGGCACCATGAGCGCCGCCGAGCTGCTCGCCGGAGCGCTCCAGGACCGCAGCCGCGCCGTCCTGGTGGGCTCCCGCACCTTCGGCAAGGGCACCGTCCAGCAACCCAGCCGGCTGGCCGACGGCGCCGTCCTGGAACTCACCGTCGGCCGCTACGCCACCCCGGCCGGCCGCTCCCCGGACGGAACCGGCCTCACCCCTGACGTCCCCCAGCCCCCGGGCGGCGACCCGGAGGCGGTGACCCGGCTGGCCGACACCGTGCTGTCGGGCCTGGGCCGCGGCTAAAGGGGCTGACCACCGGGCCGGTGAGGTGCGAGAATGGCCGGTGCTATGGCTAAGGAAACGGGAAAGAAGCTGATCGCGCAGAACAAGAAGGCGCGACACGAGTACACCATCCTCGACACGTACGAATGCGGCATGGTGCTGACCGGCACGGAGGTGAAGTCGCTCCGCGAGGGGCGGGCCAACCTGGTGGACGGTTACGCCTACGTGCAGGGCCACGAGGCGTGGGTCGACAACGTGTTCATCCCCGAGTACACCCAGGGGACCTGGACGAACCACGCGTCGCGGCGCAAGCGCAAGCTGCTGCTGCACAAGCTCGAGATCCGCAAGATCGAGTCGAAGGTCAAGGAGACCGGCCACACCCTGGTGCCGCTCTCGCTGTACTTCAAGGACGGCCGGGTCAAGCTGGAGCTGGCCCTCGCGGTCGGCAAGAAGCTCTACGACAAGCGGCAGACCCTGCGCGAGAAGCAGGACCGGCGCGAGTCGGACCGGGCCGTCGCGGCGGTGCGGAAGCGCCAGAAGGGTTAATGGCTTGGCCGGGGCCGGTGCCTGCGCGTACTATGGCTCTCGCAACACCCCCGGAGGGTCCGCCCGCCGGAGCTGTTTGTCAAATGAACATGGGGATGATCGGTTTCGACAGGGGACGTCGAAACAGGAGAAGCGAGCCGAGGAACGCGGCAATGATCTCGTTAACCATCTGTCGCAAAAAAATAATCGCCAACTCTAAGCGCGATTCCCAGCACTTCGCTCTCGCTGCCTAAGCAAGAGTGAATGGGTGTCAGCCCGGGGAGTTCCCGACCCGGATCCTGGCATAATCTAGGGAACTCATCCGCCACCCCGGTCACGGGGGTCGGCGGAAAAAGAAAACAGTGACTGGGCCTGTTGGCGGCTTGTCCGCGTGACTGCCAGGGCCGAGAAAATCACAGCGGACTGCGCTCGGAGAAGTCCTGAATCCACTCCACTGGACCCGGGTTCGATTCCCGGCATCTCCACAGACCCCATGTCGCTTGAAGGCCGCACTCCTCCGGGAGGCGGCCTTCTCGCGTTTCCGCCGTCTCACACCCCGCCGGGCCGCCCCGTGAGAGGACGGTTCCGTCCGGTTCACAGCCCACAACTCGGCCGAAATCACGGCCCGTTAGGGTCAGGCACGTCAGGGCGCCGGGACAGCACAAGGGGAGTGGCGATGAGTGGTGACACGACGGTGCGACGGCGCTGGATCCAGGAGTGGGATCCGGAGGACCGGGCGTTCTGGGAGCGGACGGGGCGCAGGACCGCCAACCGGAACCTGCTCTTCTCGGTGCTCTCCGAGCACATCGGCTTCTCGATCTGGAGCCTCTGGTCGGTGATGGTCCTCTTCATGGGGCCCACGTACGGGATCGACCCGGCCGGGAAGTTCTTCCTGGTCGCGATGCCGACCCTGGTCGGCGCCTTCGTCCGGATCCCCTACACCGTGGCGGTGGCCCGCTTCGGCGGGCGGAACTGGACGGTGGTCTCGGCCCTGCTCCTGCTGCTGCCGGCGCTGGCGGCCGCGTACGTGATGGAGCCGGGGACCTCGTACTCCACCTTCCTGGTGGTGGCCGCGCTGACCGGGCTCGGCGGGGGGAACTTCGCCTCCTCGATGACCAACATCAACGCCTTCTTCCCGCAGCACCGCAAGGGCTGGGCGCTCGGGCTGAACGCCGGCGGCGGCAACATCGGCGTCCCGGTGATCCAGCTGGTCGCGCTCGCCGTGATCACCTCGGCCGGGGCCGCCTCACCCCGGCTGGTGCTGGGCATCTACATCCCGCTGATCGTGGTCTCGGCCACCCTCGCCGCGCTCTTCATGGACAACCTCGCGCCGGTGAAGAACGACACCGGGGCGCTGGCCGGGGTCCTGAGGGAGCGTCACACCTGGCTGATGTCCGTCCTCTACATCGGCACCTTCGGCTCCTTCATCGGCTTCAGCTTCGCCTTCGGCCTGGTGCTCCAGACCCAGTTCGGCCGCACCCCGCTGCAGGCCGCCCAGCTCACCTTCGTCGGCCCGCTGCTCGGCTCGCTGATCCGCCCGTTCGGCGGCTGGCTGGCCGACCGCTGGGGCGGCGCCCGGATCACGCTGTGGAACTTCGCCGGGATGGCGGCGGCCACCGTGGTGGTGCTCTACGCCTCCTCGGAGCGCTCGCTGCCGGTCTTCCTGGCCGGCTTCACCACGCTCTTCGTGCTGGCCGGGCTGGGCAACGGCTCCACCTACAAGATGATCCCGGTGATCTTCGAGGCCAAGGCGCAGAACCGGATCGCCGAGCTCGGGATCGGCGCCGAGGAGGCCGCCGCCTGGTCCCGCCGGATGTCCGGCGCGGCCGTCGGGGTGATCGGCGCGGTCGGTGCGCTGGGCGGGCTCTTCATCAACCTGGCGTTCCGTCAGTCCTTCCTGGTCGCCAAGACCGGCACTCCGGCCTTCGCCTCCTTCCTGGCGGCGTACGCGGTCTGCGCCGCCCTCACCTGGGCCGTCTACCTGCGCCGCCCCACCGCCACCGGGGCGTCCGCCCCGGCGAAGGAGCGCGTCGCCGTCTGAGCCCCGCCCGGGCCGGCCGTCCCACCGCGGGACGGCCGGCCCGGCCCGTGAAACACAGCGGAAATCCGTCCGACCCCGTCGCGACACCACGCAGGGGGAGGATTCCCGTCCACCCACCCTCCCGGCCGGCCGCAGCCGGGGCGCGCACCATCGAAGGACCCACAGTCATGGACGAACTGACGGCCCCTCACTCCGTCGAGCCGGTGCCCCCGCTGGCCGGATTCACCGTAGGCATCACCGCCGCCCGGCGCTCCGAGGAGCTGGCCACGCTGCTCCAGCGCCGCGGCGCCGCCGTGCAGCGGGCCGCCGCACTGCGGATCGTGCCGCTGCCCGACGACACCGAACTCCTCGCCGCCACCCGGGCGTTGGTCGCCGACCCGCCGGACGTCGCGGTGGCCACCACCGGGATCGGCTTCCGGGGCTGGATCGAGGCCGCCGAGGGCTGGGGCCTGGGCGACGAGCTGATCGAACGCCTCGGCAAGGCCTCCGTGCTGGCCCGCGGCCCCAAGGCCAAGGGCGCCATCCGGGCCGCCGGGCTGCGGGAGGAGTGGTCGGCCACCTCGGAGTCCTCGGTGGAGGTGCTGGAGCGGCTGCTGGAGCAGGGCGTCGAGGGCAAGCGGATCGCCGTCCAGCTGCACGGCGCCCCGCAGCGCGACTTCGTCGACTCGCTCACGGCGGCGGGCGCGGAGGTGGTCGAGGTGCCGGTGTACCGCTGGCTGCCGCCGGCCGACCTGGCCCCGCTGGACCGGTTGCTGGACGCCTGCTGCTCCGGCGCGCTCGACGCCATCACCTTCACCTCCGCCCCGGCGGCGATCAGCCTGCTCGACCGGGCGGCGGAGCGCGGCCTGACCGACGAACTGCTGCACGCGCTGCGGCGGGACGTCCTGCCGGTCTGCGTCGGGCCGGTGACGGCCGCGCCGCTGGAGGAGCTCGACATCGCCACCGTCTGGCCCGAGCGGATGCGGCTG
Organism: Kitasatospora sp. NPDC088742; assembly: GCF_055584905.1. Taxonomy (NCBI): domain Bacteria; kingdom Bacillati; phylum Actinomycetota; class Actinomycetes; order Kitasatosporales; family Streptomycetaceae; genus Kitasatospora; species Kitasatospora sp. NPDC088742. Next base: position 23,823 of record NZ_JBVJLD010000060.1, read on the forward strand.
GGCGCGATGGTGCAGCTGCTCACCGCCCGCCTCCCGGAGCGCGGGCGCAGGCTCTCGGTGGCGGGGCACCAGCTGGAGCTGCGCGGCCAGGCCGCCCTGGTCGACGGCGAGCTCCGGCCCGTCCCGCCGGCTGGCATGGCCCTGCTCCGCGCCCTGGCCCGCCGCCCCGGCTGGGTGGTGGCCCGCGCCGAACTGCTCCGGGCCCTGCCCGGCAGCGGCAACGACGAACACGCCGTGGAGACCGCGATGGCCCGGCTGCGCGCGGCCCTCGGCACCCCCAACCTGGTCGCCACCGTGGTCAAGCGCGGCTACCGGCTGGCGGTGGACCCGACGGCGGAGCCGGGGGAGAAGTACGGCGCCGTCTAGCGGGCCGACCCGGCCCCGGCGGGCCGGTGCGTGGCGGTGCGGTGAAGGCGGAGTGTGCGGGCATCTGCCGCTGGGCGGCCTCCTGGGCGTAGGATCTTCCGTCCGTCTCTTTTTTCCCGCAGGTTCACAGCCGCCACTGAACGAGGCCATGCACAGCAGCACAGACTCAGACACCGTCCGAGACCGCGAGATCGCCGAGGAGCAGCGCCACCTCGACACCGTCTACCACCGGTTGGAGGAGAAGCTCGCCGAGGCCGAGTACATCCTCGAGGACGCCGCCAAACGCGTCCAGGTCGGCACGCCCGGCGCGCTGGCCGAGCGGGACGCCCAGGTGTACCGCGCCGGGGCGCACCTGCACCGGCTGAACACGGAGTTCGAGGACTTCCTGTTCGGCCGGATCGACCTCCAGCAGGCCGACGCTCCGGAGGAGCACGGCATCCCGTCGCAGACCCCGCTCGACCCGGCCGACCCGGCCGTGGCCGAGACCCTGCACATCGGCCGGCTCGGCGTGCTGGACGCCGAGTTCGGCCCGCTGGTGATCGACTGGCGGGCCCCGGCCGCCGCGCCGTTCTACCGCTCCACCCCGCTCGAGCCCGGCCGGGTGATCCGCCGCCGGGTGATCCGGTCCAAGGGCCGCCGGGTGGTCGGCGTCGAGGACGACCTGCTCCGCCCGGACCTGACGCCGACCCTGGACGGCGAGGAGCTGGCGGTGGTCGGCGACGGCGCGCTGATGGCGACGCTCGGCCGGGCCCGCAGCCACACCATGCGGGACATCGTCTCCTCGATCCAGAAGGAGCAGGACGAGGTGATCCGGGCCCCCGCACCCGGTGCCACCCTGGTCACCGGCGGCCCGGGCACCGGCAAGACCGCCGTCGCCCTGCACCGCGCGGCCTTCCTGCTCTACCAGGACCGCCGCCGGTACGCGGGCGGCATCCTGGTGGTCAGCCCGACCGCGCTGCTGGTCTCGTACACCGAGGGCGTGCTGCCGGCCCTGGGCGAGGAGGGCCAGGTGGCGATCCGTGCGGTCGGCAGCCTGGTGGACGGCATCGAGGCCGGCCGGTACGACACCCCGGAGACCGCGCACGTGAAGGGCTCGGCCCGGATGGTGACGCTGCTGCGCCGGGCGGCCAAGGCCGCGCTGGAGCTCGGCGCCCCGACCGAGCTGAAGGTCTTCGCCCGCGGCGAGGCCCTGCGGCTGGACGCCGGCCGCCTCAAGGCCGTCCGGGGCAACGTGATCGGCAGCGGCGGCACCCCGCTCAACCTGCTCCGCCCGCGCGCCCGCCGGCTGCTGCTGGACGCGCTCTGGCAGCAGGCGGTCCGGCACCAGCCGCGCCCGTCCGACCACTACGCGCGCGAGCAGCGCCAGGAGGAGAAGGAGGCCTTCGACGAGTACGTCTCGGACGAGGCCGCGTTCCTGGACTTCCTGGACGCCTGGTGGCCCGCCCTGACGCCCCGTCGGGTGCTGGCCACCCTCAAGCAGTCCCGGCACACCAACCGGATCGCCCGCCGCGCCGTCACCCCGGAGGAGGCCCGTCTGCTGGCCGACTCCTGGCGGCACCTGACGACCCGTGGGGACGGCGAGCTGTCCGCGCACGACGTCGCGTTGGTGGACGAGCTGCAGCTGCTGCTCGGCGAGGCGGCGGTGCGCAAGGTCCGCGAGGTGGACGCGGTGGACATGCTGACCGGCCTGGACGAGGTGACCACCTACGCCGACCGGATGTCCCGGCAGCGCGAGCGCGTCCCGGTGGAGCGCACCGAGTACGCGCACGTGATCGTGGACGAGGCGCAGGACCTGACGCCGATGCAGTGGCGGATGGTCGGCCGGCGGGCCCGGATGGCCACCTGGACCATCGTCGGCGACCCGGCGCAGTCCTCCTGGCCGTTCCCGCAGGAGGCGCAGGCCGCGATGGACGAGGTGCTGGCCGGCAAGCCGCGCCGCCGTCACACCCTGACCGTCAACTACCGCAACCCCTCGGAGATCGCCGAGGTGGCGGCCAAGGTGCTGGAGCTGGCCGCGCCCGGCACCCCCTCGCCGACCGCCGTCCGCTCCACCGGCCTTCAGCCGCGGTTCGCGGCGGCCGGCTCGGCCGAGCCGGCCGTGGTCGCGAAGGCGGCCCGGGCCGAGCTGGAGCGGCTGCTGGCCGAGGTGGACGGCACCGTCGCGGTGGTGGTCCCGATGGACCGCCGGGCCGAGGCGGCCGGCTGGGTGGCCGGGCTGGGCGAGCGGGCGGTCGCGCTGGGCTCGCTGGAGGCCAAGGGCCTGGAGTACGACGCCACCGTGGTGGCCGACCCGGTCGGCATCGCGGGCGAGTCCGAGGCGGGCCTGCGGGTGCTGTACGTGGCGCTGACCCGGGCCACCCAGCGGCTCACCGTGCTCTCCGGCCCGGACGACCTGCCGGACGCGGACGGGGTGCCGGCGCTGCTGCGCTGACGGGCCGACAGCAGAAGGCCCCCTCACCGGACTTGGTGAGGGGGCCTTCTCAAGCTATGACACCGACCCGCCATGCTCGCCTCGCGGCAAGTGGTCCCTCTGAGGGACGAAGGTTGGGCCCGGGGGCTTGGATCGAGCCGGTGCCTTGTCCAATGTAACGCATCGTCCGGCGAGGGCAAGAAGCCTTGTCGACTCCGGACACTCAATGAACGTTATTTCTATCGAACCCTTGGTGAGTGCGACGATCGAGGTCTAGCATGCCGACTGCGCAGGCATTCAACAAAGTGTTGATTTCAGGAAGAAGGACGTCGATGGCGACGGTGCCCAGTGTCTCGAACTCGATCACGGTCCGGTTGGAGGTGCCCGCCACCGGCAACGCGGTGAGCTCGATCACCACCGCCGTCGAGTCCTCCGGCGGCTCGGTCACCGGCCTCGACGTCACCGCCTCCGGCCTGGAGGCGCTCCGGATCGACGTCACCGTGGCCGCCGCCTCGGTGGCCCACGGCGAGGAGATCGTCGAGAAGCTGCGCGCGATCGACGGCGTGGCGATCGGCAAGGTCTCCGACCGCACCTTCCTGATGCACCTCGGCGGCAAGATCGAGATGTCCTCGAAGCTGCCGATCCGCAACCGTGACGACCTCTCGATGATCTACACCCCCGGTGTGGCCCGGGTCTGCATGGCCATCGCGGAGAACCCCGAGGACGCCCGCCGCCTGACCATCAAGCGCAACAGCGTCGCCGTGGTCACCGACGGCTCCGCCGTGCTGGGCCTGGGGAACATCGGCCCGATGGCCGCCCTGCCGGTGATGGAGGGCAAGGCCGCCCTGTTCAAGCGCTTCGCCGGCATCGACGCCTGGCCGATCTGCCTGGACACCCAGGACGCCGACGAGATCGTCGCCATCGTCAAGGCGATCGCCCCCGGCTTCGCCGGGATCAACCTGGAGGACATCTCCGCGCCGCGCTGCTTCGAGATCGAGGCCCGGCTGCGGGAGGCCCTGGACATCCCGGTCTTCCACGACGACCAGCACGGCACCGCGATCGTGGTGCTGGCGGCGCTCACCAACGCGCTCAAGGTGGTCGGCAAGGACATCGCCGACATCCGCGTGGTGATGTCGGGCGCGGGCGCGGCCGGCACCGCGATCCTCAAGCTGCTGCTGGCCGCCGGCGTCGAGCACGCCACCGTGGCGGACGTCCACGGCGTGGTCCACGAGGGCCGCGAGGACCTCAACGACAGCCTGCGCTGGATCGCCGAGCACACCAACCGCTCGGGCCGCACCGGCAGCCTCAAGGCGGCGGTGGCCGACGCGGACGTCTTCATCGGCGTCTCGGCCCCGAACGTGCTGGACGGCGACGACCTGGCCACCATGGCCGACAACGCGATCGTCTTCGCGCTGGCCAACCCGGACCCGGAGGTGGACCCGGCGGTGGCCCGCCAGACCGCCGCCGTGGTGGCCACCGGCCGCAGCGACTTCCCGAACCAGATCAACAACGTGCTGGTCTTCCCGGGTGTCTTCCGCGGCCTGCTGGACGCCCAGAGCCGGAACGTCAACACCGAGATGATGCTGGCCGCCGCCCGGGCGCTGGCCACCACCGTCGCCGACGACCAGCTGAACCCGAACTACATCATCCCCAGCGTCTTCCACCCCGACGTGGCCAAGACCGTGGCCGCCGCCGTCCGGGAGGCCGCGCTGGCCGCCCGTGGCGAGTCCGAGCCGGCCCAGGCGCGGCCCACCTCGGGCATCGTCGGGACGCTGGACACCACGTCGTTCCCGGCCGTTCAGCTCTGATCCAGCCGCAGCTCGGGCGGGGTGGCGGCCCGCCTCCGGCCCTCCCGAGGGGGTGGCCGGTGGCCGGCCGGCCACCCTACCCGAGCCCGTCCGCCCCGAACCCTTGCGACACAAGGGGAAGGGGCGTGTTTGGGCTTGTCGGTGGCAGGGCGTACGGTAGCCCTGCACGGGGCAGGCGTGTCCGACAAGTACGGAACGTCCCCCTGGGCCCTCGGCGTGTCCCCCCGGGCCGTCGCCCGCTCCGGTCCGCCGGAGCGGACGGAGCGTCACAACTCCGTCCGGCGGGCGCTGTTCGGGTCAACCGCGGCGGGGTCCGATTGGCTTTCTCAGTGTCGGTCGGGGCAGGATTCGTACCCAGGCAGTGCGGTTTGAGGCGCTTCGGGGTGCAAGCCCGACCCCTGACCAACCCTCGCCTGAACGAGCACAGTGTGCGGACCAACGGCCCGGTCGGCCCGCCTCCCGAGGTGGTGCCCCGGCAGGACGGCCGGTGGGCCCCCGCACACAGCAACGCGAACAGACCACAGGAGTACACATGAACCGCAGTGAGCTGGTGGCCGCTCTGTCGGAGCGCGCCGAGGTGACCCGCAAGGACGCCGACGCCGTTCTGGCCGCCTTCGCCGAGGTCGTCGGTGAGGTCGTCGCCAAGGGTGACGAGAAGGTCACCATCCCCGGCTTCCTGACCTTCGAGCGCACCCACCGTGCCGCTCGTACCGCGCGTAACCCGCAGACCGGTGACCCGATCCAGATCCCGGCCGGCTACAGCGCCAAGGTCAGCGCCGGTTCGAAGCTGAAGGAGGCCGCCAAGGGCAAGTGACGCCCCTGGTAGCCCCTGAACACGGCTGTGGCCGGTCTCCCCTCGGGGAGACCGGCCACAGCCGTTTCGCGTGCCGTCCGGATCAGACGGCGACCAGCTCCTCGTTCTTCAGCTCGACCTGGGCGCCCAGGTCACGGAGCTTCTCCATGAAGTTCTCGTAGCCGCGGTTGATCAGGTCGATGCCGTGCACCGTGGAGGTGCCCTCGGCCGCCAGCGCCGCGATCAGGTACGAGAAACCGCCGCGCAGGTCCGGGATGACCAGCTCGGCGCCGATCAGCTTGGACGGGCCCGAGACCACCGCGGAGTGCTGGAAGTTCCGCGCGCCGAAGCGGCACGGGGTGCCGCCGAGGCACTCGCTGTAGAGCTGGATGTGCGCGCCCATCTGGTTCAGCGCGCCGGTGAAGCCCAGCCGGGACTCGTAGACCGTCTCGTGGACGATGGAGAGGCCGTCGGCCTGGGTCAGCGCGACCACCAGCGGCTGCTGCCAGTCGGTCTGGAAACCGGGGTGCACGTCGGTCTCCAGGGCGATCGCCTTGAGCTCGCCGCCCGGGTGCCAGAACCGGATGCCCTCGTCGTCGATCTCGAAGGCGCCGCCGACCTTCCGGAAGGTGTTCAGGAAGGTCATCATCGGGATCTGGTCCGCGCCGCGGACGTAGATGTCGCCCTTGGTGGCCAGCGCGGCGCAGGCCCAGGAGGCCGCCTCCAGGCGGTCCGGCAGCGCGCGGTGGTTGTAGCCCGAGAGCTCCTCCACACCGGTGATCAGGATGGTGCGGTCGGTGCCCATCGAGATGATCGCGCCCATCTTCTGCAGCACGCAGATCAGGTCGACGATCTCGGGCTCCACGGCCGCGTTGCGCAGCTCGGTGACGCCCTCGGCGAGCACCGCGGTGAGCAGCACCTGCTCGGTCGCGCCGACCGAGGGGTAGGGCAGCTCGATCTTGGTGCCCTGGAGCCGGCTCTGGGCCACCAGGTAGGTGCCCTGCGGGTGCTTCTCGATGGTGGCGCCGAACTGGCGGAGCACCTCGAAGTGGAAGTCCACCGGCCGGCCGCCGATGTCGCAGCCGCCCAGGCCCGGGATGAAGGCGTGGCCGAGGCGGTGCAGCAGCGGGCCGCAGAACAGGATCGGGATCCGCGAGGAGCCCGCGTGCGCGTCGATGTCGGCGACGTTGGCGCTCTCCACGTGCGAGGGGTCGAGGATCAGCTCGCCCTCCTCGTCGCCGGTGCGCACGGTCACGCCGTGCAGCTGCAGCAGGCCGCGCACGACCTTGACGTCGCGGATGTCCGGGACGTTGCGCAGTCTGCTGGGGCCCGTGCCGAGCAGGGCGGCGACCATGGCCTTGGGGACCAGGTTCTTCGCACCACGGACGCGGATCTCGCCTTCGAGCGGGTTTCCGCCGTGAACCAGCAGGACGTCGTCGGTCATCGTTCTCGCAATCCGGGGTGACTGAGGGGAGGGAGCGGCTGCGGAGCAGGGCAAACGCGAGTGGAAGGAACTTCCGCCGTTCGGCGAATGCCCTTCCACCACCTGTAGATGGTAATGGGCGGGCGGATGGTTCCCTTGCGCCCTACTGGTGATGGTCGCCTCCTCACCGTCTCCACCGCAGCGACACGGCGGTGCGGTACGGCCGTACGGGTGTTCGCCCACGGCGTGTCGGGGCTCCCCGTGTTGTCCGCCCCGGGCGGGCCCGGCTGGGGGATCATGTGGGCATGACCCCGGCCTCCTCGCACACCGGCCGACTGCTGGTCGCGACCCCGCTGCTCACCGACCCCAACTTCTCCCGGGCGGTGGTGCTGCTGCTGGACCACGACGCGCAGGGCGCGCTCGGCGTGGTCCTCAACCACCCCACCCCGATCGAGGTCGCCGCCGTGCTGGACGGCTGGTCCGCGCTGGCCGGGGCGATGCCGGTGGTCTTCCAGGGCGGCCCGGTCGGCCTGGACTCCGCGCTCGCGGTGGCCGTCGTCCCCGGTGAGCCGGGCGGGGCCGAGCCGCTGGGCTGGCGGCGGGTGCACGGCGCGATCGGCCTGGTCGACCTGGAGGCCCCGCCCGAGGTGCTGGCGGGGGAGCTCGGCGGCCTGCGGGTCTTCGCCGGCTACGCGGGCTGGTCCCCCGGCCAGCTGGAGTCCGAACTCGCCGAGGGCGCCTGGTACCTGGTCGACTGCGAACCCGGCGACATCTTCTCGCCGGAGCCCGAACGCCTCTGGCGTGCGGTCCTGCGCCGCCAGCGCGGCCCGCTGGCCGTCCTGGCGACGTACCCGGACGACCCGACGCTGAACTGAGTGGGCCGCGGGAGGGGGCCGCGGGAGGGGGCCGGCCGGGCGTGTGCCTTCTGTTCGGTTCGGCGGGCCCATAGACTTGAGCGTCATGAGCACTCTTGAGCCCGAGCGCGGCCTCGGTACCGGCACCCTGGTCGAGCCCGTCCCCCAGGTCTCCCACGGGGACGGCGACCACGAGCGCTTCGCGCACTACGTCCAGAAGGACAAGATCATGGAGAGCGCGCTCTCCGGATCCCCCGTGGTCGCGCTCTGCGGCAAGGTCTGGGTGCCCGGGCGGGACCCGAAGAAGTACCCGGTCTGCCCGATGTGCAAGGAGATCTACGACGGCATCGGCAGCCCGCAGGGCGGCGGGGACGACGACAAGAAGTAGCACGTCGCGCGGTACGCGGAACACTTCCCCGATTGGTCTATGCCACTCGGGTGCCGGCGGGGCAGGATGCAGGTCATGGACCTCATTCCTGCCCCGCTGAGTTTCATCCGTCCCGAGACCCCCGGCACCTACGCCCTCGACGCGAGCACCGGACTGACCGCGGACCCCGCGCTGGCCCCGGTCGAGAGCTGGCTGCGCACCGCGCTCGGCGCCGCCACCGGCCTCCCGCTCCCCGCTGCCCCGGGCGGCATCGAGCTGCGGCTCGACGCGTCGGCCGCCCCCGAGGCGTACCGCCTCGCGGTCGGCCCCGACGGCGTGCTGCTCTCCGCGAGCACCACGGCCGGCGCCTTCGCCGGCGCCCAGACGCTCCGTCAGCTGCTCGGTGCCGACGCCTACCGCACCGCCCCGCTGCGCCGCACCGGCTGGGAGCTGCCGTACGCCGAGATCGAGGACGCGCCCCGGTTCGGCTGGCGCGGCGTGCTGCTGGACGTCTCGCGGCACTTCATGCCGAAGGCGGGCGTGTTCCGCTTCCTCGACCTGATGGCGGCTCACAAGCTGAACGTGCTGCACTTCCACCTGACCGACGACCAGGGCTGGCGGATCGAGGTCAAGCGCTACCCGCGCCTGGCCGAGACGGCCTCCTGGCGGGAGCGGTCGATGGTGGGCTTCCGGGCGGCGGACCGCCGGGACGACCGGCCGCACGGCGGCTTCTACACCCAGGACGACCTGCGCGAGATCGTCGCGTACGCGGACGCCCGGCAGATCACCGTGGTGCCGGAGATCGACCTGCCCGGCCACTCGCAGGCCGCCATCACCGCCTACCCGGAGCTGGGCAACACCGACGTGGTGGACACCGCCGCGCTCGGGGTCTGGACCGACTGGGGCGTCAGCGACAACGTGCTGAACGTCTCCGAGGCCACCCTGCGGTTCTTCGAGGGCGTGCTGGAGGAGGTGCTGGAGATCTTCCCCTCGCAGTTCGTGCACCTGGGCGGGGACGAGTGCAGCAAGGACCAGTGGCGCGCGAGCGAGGCGGCCCAGGCGCGGATCCGGGAGCTCGGGCTGGCCGACGAGGACGAGCTGCAGAGCCACTTCATCCGGCACTTCGACACCTGGCTGGCCGAGCGCGGCCGCCGCCTGATCGGCTGGGACGAGATCCTGGAGGGCGGGCTGGCGCCGGGCGCGGCGGTCTCCTCCTGGCGGGGCTTCGAGGCCGGCATCGAGGCGGCGCGGGCCGGGCACGACGTGGTGATGTGCCCGGAGACGCACGTCTACCTGGACCACCGGCAGGGGGCGGGGGAGGAGGAGCCGGTCCCGGTCGGCTTCGTCCGCACGCTGGAGGACGTCTACCGCTTCGAGCCCGTCCCGGCCGAGCTCGACGAGGCGGCCGCCTCGCACGTGCTCGGCACCCAGGCCAACATCTGGACCGAGTTCATGGACGACGCCCGGGACGTGGACTTCCGGGCCTTCCCGCGGCTGGCGGCCTTCGCCGAGGTGGCCTGGTCGGCGCTGCCCGCGCCGGCCGAGCGGGACTGGGCGGACTTCGAACGGCGGATGACGGCGCACTACGCGCGCTTGGACGCGCTCGGCGTGGAGTACCGCCCCCCGGGCGGCCCGCACCCCTGGCAGAAGCGCCCCGGCGTGCTCGGGCGTCCACTCGACGGGCCGAAGGACTCCTGACGGAGTGTGGGAAGCCTCCGGGAACTCCTGACGGCGGCCCGGACGTCAACAACAGATGAAGATCCGATCCGGTGGCCGCCGGATCGGATCGTTCTGTGCCTGGATTCGTCCGGGATTGACACAGCTTGTTCGCGGGCCCGGAAATGATCACAAAGCTTTGTGTGCCAGAGTTGCCCAACCCGCACCGATCGCCCGTACCCTACGGGCCAGGCCACACACCGCCGGGGGACGGCGGGGCAGTTGATGAGCAAGTGGAGCACGGTGGATTCCTGGTGAACCGGACGATCATGCTGCCGGCCTCGCTCGACGAGGCCGTCGAGGCGCTCGCCGCCACACCCGGCGCGGTACCGGTGGCCGGAGCCACCGACCTGATGGAGGCGGTCAACGCCGGACGGCTCCGCCCGGCCGCCCTGATCGGCCTCGGCCGGATCACCGAACTCCGGGGCTGGCGCTACGAGGACGGCGGCACCGCCGTGCTGGGCGCGGGCCTCACCTTCGCCCGGATGGACCGGCCCGACTTCGCCGCGCTGATCCCCGCGCTGGCCGACGCGGCCCGCACCGCCGGCCCCCCGCAGACCCGCAACGTCGGCACCCTGGGCGGCAACATCGCCACGGCCGCCCCCGGCGGGGACACCCTGCCGGTGCTCGCCGCGCTGGAGGCCGCCGTCACGCTGGCCCGGCCCGGCGGCAGCCGGGAGGTGCCGGTCAGCCACCTGCTCACCGGTCTGGACCCGGTCCGCCCGGGTGAGCTGCTCACCTGGGTGCGCGTGCCGCTGCTGCACGCCCCCCAGGTCTTCCTCAAGGCCACCGGCCGCAGCGGCCCGTCCCGCGCGACCGCCTCCGTCGCCCTGGTGCTCGACCCGGCCCGCCGCGCCGTGCGCTGCGCCGTGGGCGCCGTCGCGCCCGTACCGCTGCGCCCGCTGGAGGCCGAGGCCTGGGTGGCCGGCTGCATCGACTGGGACGCCCGCGGCGACCAGGCCGCCGACGCCATCGACCCGGCCGCCGCGGCCGCCTTCGGCGAGTACGTGGCCGCCGCCTGCGTCCCCGACGGGGCGCTGGAGGGGGAGGGGGCCCCGGCCGCCGCCGCCCGGCTGCGGCGTACGGTATCCGTGCTGGCCCGACGGGCGCTGGGAAGGGCACTGAAGTGACGGATCTGGTGAGCGACAGCCTCGGCGCCGGGGTCGGTGGCGCGGTCATCGGCGCGGTCGGCGGCGACCTGCGTCCGACCGCCTCGTACACGTTGCGGGTCAACGGCTTCGACCGGCCCGTCAGCGACGCCTGGATCGGCGAGAGCCTGCTCTACGTGCTGCGCGAGCGGCTCGGCCTGGCCGGTGCCAAGGACGGCTGCGAACAGGGCGAGTGCGGGGCCTGTTCGGTGCAGGTGGACGGCCAGTTGGTGGCCGGCTGCCTGGTGCCGGCGGCGCTCGCCTCGGAGAGCGAGATCGCCACCGTCGAGGGCCTGAGCGCGGACGGCTCGGCCAGCGACGTCCAGCAGGCGCTGGCCGACTCGGGCGCGGTGCAGTGCGGCTACTGCACCCCCGGCATGGCGATGGCCGTGCACGACCTGCTCCAGCGCAACCACCGGCCCAGCGAGGTCGAGGCCCGGCAGGCACTCTGCGGCAACCTCTGCCGCTGCACCGGCTACCAGGGCGTGCTGTCCGCCGTGCAGACGGTGGCGGAGGCGCGCGGGCTGGCCGAGGAGGAGGCGCTGGCCGCCGCCGAGGCCGCCGTGGCGGAGGGTCAGGCCGCTCCGGCGGCGCAGGCCGCTGCCGGGGGCGGGGTCGGGGCCGGGGTCGGGGCTGCTGGGGCCGCTTTCGCCGCCGAGGCCGCCGCTGCCGCCGCCGCCGACCTCGCGGCCACCGGTGAACTCCCGCTCTACGCCGACTCCGAGGCCTGGGTCGAGGCCGAACCGGCCCTCCCCGAGTACGGTCTGACCACCCATCAGACCGGCGTCTACGAACCGGGCTTCCCGGCCGGCGCCGCGTACGGCCCCGGCTTCGACCCGGCCCCGTACGACCCGGGCCACGACGCCGTCTACGAGCCGGTGCAGGGCGAGGCCACCCCCGCGCACGGCACCGCCTACGACGGCCCGGCCGGCACCGGGACCCCCGCCCACGGCACCCCGTACGTCCCGACCCCGGCGCACGGCACCGCCTACGACCCGGGCACGGTCTACGAGGGCGGTTTCGACCCGGCCTACCAAGCCTTCGACGGCGGCTACCAGGCCGGTTACGACCCGGCCGCCGCCCAGGCCCACGACGGCACCACCCCGCCGCACGGCATCCGGCACCCCGAGGACGATCGCGCATGAGCTCGCCCACCGACCTCACCGCCCCCGCGGCACCCGCCGGTGCGGAGGCCGAACTCCCGGACGGCGCCGAGTCGTTCGGCCTCGGCACGTCCGCCCGGCGCAGCGACGCGCTGCCCAAGGCGCTCGGCATCTACCCCTACGCCTCCGACCTCTGGGCCGAGGGCCTGCTCTGGGGCGCCGTGCTGCGCTCCCCGCACCCGCACGCCCGGATCGTCTCGGTCGACACCAGCGCGGCCCTCGCCGTCCCCGGCGTGCACGCCGTGGTCACCGCCGCCGACCTGCCGCCCTCCGCGGGCCCGTCCGCCGCCGGTGACCTGCCGTCCGCCGTCGAGGGCCTGCCGTCCACCGCCGAGGGTCTGACGGACCGCCGGGGCGTCGCCGACCGCCCGGTGCTCGCCGACGGGCTGGTCCGCCACCACGGCGAACCGGTCGCCGCCGTCGCCGCCGACCACCCCGACACCGCCCGGCTGGCCGCCGCCTCGATCGTGGTCGAGTACGAGCTGCTGGAGCCCGTCACCGACCCCGAGCAGTCCTTCAACTGCCCGCCGCTGCACCCCGACGGCAACCTCTTCCGCCACCTCCCGCTGCGGACCGGCGACCCGGAGGCGGTCGGCGAGATCGTGGTCGAGGGCCTCTACCAGGTCGGCCGCCAGGACCCGGCCCCGATCGGCGCCGAGGCCGGCCTCGCCGTGCCCCGCCCCGACGGCGGCGTCGAACTCCACCTCTCCTCCACCGACCCGCACGGCGACCGCGACCGCACCGCCGCCTGCCTCGGCCTGGAGCCCGACCGGGTCCGCCTGGTCGCCACCGGCGTGCCCGGCGCCACCGCAGACCGCGAGGACCTCTCCTTCCAGGTCGTGCTGGCCCTGCTCGCGCTGCGCACCGGCCGCCCGGTGAAGATGACCCTCACCCGCGAGGAGTCCTTCCACAGCCACACCAGCCGGCACCCCGCCCTGCTGCGCTACCGTCACCACGCCGACGCCGAGGGCCGGTTGGTCAAGGTCGAGGCGCAGATCCTGCTGGACGGCGGCGCCTACGCCGAGGTCTCGGCGGAGTCGCTGGCCGCCGCCACCGCCTTCTCGGTCGGCCCCTACACCTGCCCCAACGTCTTCGTGGACGCCTGGGCCGTGCGCACCAACAACCCGCCCGCCGGGCGGATGCGCGGCGAGGGCGCCCTGCAGACCTGCTTCGCGTACGAGTCCCAGCTCGACCAGCTCGCGGCGCGGCTGGGCCTGGACCCGGTGGAGATCCGCCGCCGCAACGCCATGGCGACCGGCGACCCGCTGCCCACCGGACAGGCCGTCACCTGCCCCGCCCCGGTGGCCGCCCTGCTCGACGCCGTCTCCACCGCCCCGCTGCCCTCCCTCCCGGTGGACGACCCCGACAGCGAGTGGCTGCTCCCCGGCGGCCCGGGCGGCGCCGGTGACCCGGCCGCCGTCCGGCGCGGCATCGGCTACGCCCTCGGCATGGTCCACATGCTCGGCGCCGAGGGCGAGGACGAGGTCTCCACCGCCACGGTCCGGGTCAGCGGCGACCACGCCACCGTCATCTGCGCCGCCGTCGACGTCGGCCAGGGCTTCGCCACCCTGGCCCGGCAGATCGTCCAGTCCGTGCTCGGCGTCTCCGAGGTCTACATCGCCCCGGTCGACAGCGACCAGTCGGCGGCGGGCCCGTCGGCGCGGGGGCGGCACACCTGGGTCAGCGGTGGTGCGGTGGAGCGGGCCGCGGTGATGGTCCGTCACCAGCTGCTCCAGCCGATCGCCGCCAACTTCGGGATGTCGGTCGAGCTCCTCACCATCGCCGACGGGAAGATCTCCTCCTACGACGGCGTCCTCGGCATGCCGGTCTCCGAAGCCCTGGAGGGCAAGGAGCTCTGGGCCACCGCCCAGTGCCGCCCGCACCCCACCGAGCCGCTGGACGAGAACGGGCAGGGGGACGCCTTCGTCTCCATCGCCTTCTGCGCGATGCGGGCCGTCGTCGACGTGGACATCGAACTGGGCGCGGTGCGGGTGGTCGACGTGACCGTCGCCCAGGACGTCGGCCGGGCCCTGAACCCCCGTCAGATCGAGGACCGGATCGAGGCCGGAGTCGCCCAGGGCGTCGGCCTCGCCCTCCTGGAGGACCTCCGCACCGAGGGCGGCCGCCTCCTCAACCCCTCCCTCACCGGCTACCGCCTCCCCACCGCCCTCGACACCCCCGAGGTCCGCATCGCCGCCCTCCTCGAGGAACGCGACGTCGTCGCCACCTTCGGCGCCAAGGCCGTCAGCGCCGTCCCCGCCGTCGCCGCCCCCGCCGCCGTGGCCGCCGCCGTCCGCGCCGCCACCGGCCTCCCCGTCGCCCGCCTCCCCATCCTCCCGGAGGACGCCATCACCGCGTGACGGCCCCGTTCGCTAGGGTGACCTCCCGTAGACACTCAGCACCGGCCGGGGGGCTCCATGGTTCGCACACATCCCGCGTCCGCCGAACCGAACGGAACGAGGACCGACGGCATGCGCCGACCCACCACCGCCCTGGCGGCCGCCACCGTGCTGACACTGGCCCTGACGGGCTGTTCGCTGCTGGGTGACGAGAAACCCGCCTCCGCCGAGCCGGCCGTGAAGCTGCCGGTGGCGGCGGAGACGGTCGACCCGGGGACCGGCGAGCCGGTGACGAAGCAGAAGAAGACCAAGACGGTGGAGATCTGCACCCTCTTCAACGCTTCGGACATCAACCGGGTCACGAATGACGAGATGGAGGGCACGCTAGCCGCCGGTGGCAGCTACTGCGTGGTGTCCACGAAGAAGACCCAGCTTGCCGTCGACGTCATGTCGACCCGCTACGAGCAGGGCCTCCAGGAGCAGGGGGGCGGCGGCACCAACCTCCGGATCGGCGGAAACCGGGCCTCTCAGAAGCTGGGTATCGGCAGGGACGGGAAGGAGCAGTGCAGCGTCGTCGTGCAGTTGAACAGCATCAACGAGTTCGGCGACAACGCGGTGCGAATCGAGATCGGCAACTACGCCAAGGGCACGAAGCCGGACCTCTGCGGAGTCGCTCGGAACGTCACGCAGATGGTCTTCGACAAGATCCCGGCGGCGACCGGACGTCCCGGCACCGGCGGCGTTAGTGCGGAAGCTGTGTAGCCGTGTGGCCTCCTGCCCGGTGCAGGTGGTCGGGCGATACGATCGAGCGGTCCGTGCCCTGACGGTGCGGCTGTGGTCTCCAACTGACGGGGTACGGGGTAGGGATGACGCTCAATAGGACTTGGCGCGCGCTCGGTGCCGCGACGTTGGCGGCCGGTCTGCTGGCGACCACGGCTCCGCTGGCCTCGGCGGACCAGGTGCGGGACGCGCAGTGGCCCATCCAGCAGTTCGACCTCCAGAAGGCGTGGGCGGTCAGTAAGGGGGACGGTGTCGTCGTCGCGGTCATCGACTCCGGCCTCGACCCCAACCACCCGGACCTCGCCGGACAGGTGCTGCCTGGGTTCGACCCGGGGGGCAAGGGGCGGGAGAACATTTCCACCGGCGACGGTCACGGCACCTCCATGGCCTCGATCATCGCGGGCAGGGGCCATGGCAACGGTGAGGGCGTGATCGGGGTCGCTCCCGGAGCCAAGATCCTGCCGATCTACAAGAGCACCGCGGACAACCTGGATGCCGTCCCTGAGGGCATCCGCTGGGCAGCTGACCATGGCGCGAAGGTCATCAGCATCTCGCAGGGGAGCAGCGGCCCGACCTCGGCCAAGGAACAGGCGGCCGTGGACTACGCCCTCTCGAAGGACGTGCTGGTGATCGCGAGTTCCGGCAACGACGGAACGACGCCGATGCACAGCCCGGCCAAGACACCTGGAGTGCTGGCAGTTGGCGGCACCGGGAAGAACGGCAAGATCTGGGCGAAATCCAACTACGGGCCAGAGATTCTGGTCGTGGCGCCGGCCGACGAGATCGTATCGGCCGGGGACTGCTCGGGCGGCAAGTACTGCATGGGGAACGGTACGTCGCCCGCGACTGCCTTCGTCTCCGGTGCCGCGGCGCTGCTGCGGGCCAAGTACCCGAACCTGACGGCGGGACAGATCGCCAACCGAATCGTGAAGTCGGCGAAGGCACCAGCCGGAGTGACCGTCCCCGACCAGCGCTACGGCTACGGCCTGATCCGCCCGTACGAGGCGTTGACCCAGGACATCCCCGCCGGCCCGGCCCAAGGCCCTCTCGCCGTCAAGGGCGGGGCGTCCGCGAGCTCCGGCAGTACGCCCGGGACGACGAGTCCGACCGCGGGTGCCGGCTCGCTCGGCGGTACCGGCACGGGGGACACGGCGCCCGAGGTGAAGGACTCGGACGGGTTCTCCTTCGTGGGCAAGGGGCTCGCCATCGGTGGAGCCGTTCTCCTCGGCCTGCTGCTGGTGTTCGTCCTGATCGTGGTGCTGATCGTCCGAGCGGCGAAGCGCCGTCGTTCCGCCGCTGCCCCGCAGTTCACCCCGCCGCCCGGTCAGGCGCCGTACGGCTACCCGCCCGCGCAGCCGCCGTACCCGAACCAGCCCTACGGCCAGCAGCCTCCGCCGCCCGGGTACCCGCAGCAGGGCAACCAGCCGCCGTACCAGAATCCTTATGGATCCGGTGGCAACCAGTGACGCTGAGGGTGTGTCAGGCCCCTCCGCACAAGCGATACGATCGAACGTCCTGACCGCGTGACAACAACCGGTCGGCCGGGCGTCAGCAGCGCCTGAAACAGTCAGACGGGGAAGCAGACACTCCAGGGGGAGGAGCCGGATGTCGAACGGATACCGGGTCAACACCGATGAGTTGGAGGCGGTCGTCAGGCGACTGCGGGCGCTCCAACAGAACCTCGGCCAGACCGCGAACAGCAGCAAGTACAACACCGTGATCGGGCCGAACGACTTCGGTGGAAGTGGTTTCAAGGAGGCCAAGGCGCTCGCCGATGCCCACGACGGCATGCAGACCTTCCTTGCGAAGACGATCGCCGATCTGAACACGCTGATCAACGAGTTCGGTGACAAGACCCAGACGGTGAACGACAACTACCGCGGCACCGAGTATGACCAGAAGTCCGCCATGGACTCCCAGAAGGCAGGCTGACATGGGAAGCCGTTCGTACTTCGAGGACCACCCGCTGATCCCGCTCCAGAAGATGCTGAGTGGATCCAACCCCGGACGCCTCAAGGAGGTCGCCGACCACTGGAAGAACGTCGACGCCGAACTTCGGGCCGCCGCCGACGACTTGCAGAAGGCCGTACAGCACGCGTTGCAGAGCTGGGAGGGCAAGGCGGCCGAGGGCTTCACCCAGTCCGCCACCCGTATCCAGACCAGCCTGACCAACACCGCGAGCTACGCGGTCCGCACGTCCACCGCGGTGGACTACGCCGGCAAGGTGTTGGAGCAGAGCAAGTCCGTCATGGGGGACATCGAGGTCCCCAGCCGCCTCGAGAGCGGCATGAAGTTGGTCGGCGACCTCGGTCAGCGGTCCGATGCACAGTTCAAGGCAGACCTTGCGGGCGGCATGGACCGTGCATCGGCGGTCAACAAGAACTATGACGAGTTGTCGGCCACCGAGATCGCGCACCAGCGTGCGATCGTGGTGATGGAGCACCTGGCTCCGCAGTACGAGGACGCGGTCAAGTTCATGGGGGACCCGCCCCGTATCGACGACGGCGGTGACCCGCGCAAGCCGTTCCCGCCGGAGCCGACCAAGCCGCAGACGCCTCCGCCGGTGAAGCCGCAGCCGCACATCGCCCCGCCCACCCCGAACACCCCGGACGGGCACGACAAGCCCGGGTGGACGCCGCCTAACAGCACGCCCGGCATCCCGAAGCCGGATGCGCCGCACTCGCCGATCATCCCGGGCGGCCCGAACGGGCCGGGGATTCCGGACAACAAGGTGCCGACGCCGGTGCACCCGCTGCCGGGTGGGCCGCGGCTGGACAGTGTGAATCCGCCGGTGACGACGCTGCCGACGCCGGGGCACAACGTGCCGACGGTGCCGACGGGGCCGGGAGTCGGTGGGGGTGGCGGTGGGCTGCACCCGACCGGGCCGATCGGGATTCCGGGGATCGGTGGCGGAGTCGGTGGTGGCGGCGGTGGCCGTGGTGTCGGCGGTGGTGGTGCCGGTGGCGGTCGTGGGATCGCCGGTGGCGCGGGCCGCGGTGGTGCCGGGGCCGGCGCTGGTGGTGCCGGAGCGGGTGCCGGCCGTGGTGCCGGTGCCGGGGCCGGTGCTGGTGGGGCCGCTGGTTCGGGCCGGGCGGGTACGCCGGGTGCGGGCGGCATGCCGGGTGGTGCTCACGGTGGTGGCGCCGGTGGCAAGGCCGGGAGTGGCAAGCCGAGTCTGGTCCGCCGTGAGGGCGGGGCGGTCGGCGGGGCCAAGGGCGGCGGGGCCAGTGGCCGGTCGTTCACCCAGGGCGGTTCTGGTCTCGGCCAGGGCGGTCAGGGGCGCGGTGGCGCGGCCGGTGCCGGTGGCATGCCCGGGATGGGCGCGGCCGGTGGCAAGAAGAAGGACAAGAACGGCAACCGTCCGGACTACCTGGTCGAGGACGAGGACACCTGGCGTACCGGCGGCAAGGCCAACCCGCCGGTGATCGACTGACCGGGCGGTTCGTGCCGGACGGAAGGGGCCCGGCCGTGGGAGAGATCCTGCGGCCGGGCCCCGGCCGTTTTTCCGGATTTCCGGCGGGACCGAATTCTCGGGGGATTGCCGGAAAAGGGAATGCCGAATTCACCCACCGGGGAAGGGTGGGTGAATTCGGCAGTTGGAGGCCATGACGGGAATCGAACCCGTGTTCACCGCTTTGCAGGCGGTTCCCTAAACCACTCGGGCACACGGCCGGGAAGGGGGTGACGGCAGGTCAGTGACGCTTGCCGGCAAGGGAGGAGAGATCAGCGACAGGAGCAACAACAGGGAGCGGCACAGGTGCGGGGCGCTGCGATCGCCACCGTCTTCCTGCTCATGGCCTGCTCCTGTCGGTCCGGCCCCGGAATCCCCGGGGCGCTGCGTGAATTCATGGTGGCGGATAAACGGAGCCCGCGTCAATCCCCGAACGTGAATTCCGTGTGTCGCGGTGCGGATGTGCGGATCTGCGTGCGTGCTAGCCTCGGAGGCAGGTGAGTGATCACCCCCGGACGAGGCGCGTCGTACCCGGAACGACAAGACGGCGCAGTAGTGATGTCGAGACCTACTGCGAGGAGTGCCCGTCGTGGCCTGGATCGTGTTGATCGTTGCCGGTGTGCTGGAGACCGTGTGGGCCGTCGCCCTGGAGGCGTCGAAGGGGTTCTCCCGGCTGGTGCCGAGCGTGGTGTTCGGGGTGGCCCTGGTGCTGAGCATGGGCGGGCTGGCGTACGCGATGAAGAGCATCCCGTTGGGGACGGGGTACGCGGTCTGGGTCGGGATCGGGGCGATCGGGACGGCGGTGTACGGGATGGCCGTGATGGGGGACGCGGTGACGGCGGCCCGGGTGACCTGTCTGGTGCTGATCCTCGGTGGCGTGGTGGGGCTGAAGGTGCTGCACTGACCCACCCGGCCGGGGCCTAGGACCTGCGGGGTAGCGAGAACGGACCCGCAGGTCAGGGGTCATTTCGGTGGACGGCACTTACGATGTCGGGCATGACCACAGCAGCCGGCAGCGCCACCCCGACGTCCCAGACAGTGCACGAACCGCCCCTCGGGGAAGAGGGCGGGGTGCTCAGCGGCCCGTACCGGGCGCTGACGCTGGGGATCGTCTCGGTGGTGCTGCTGCTGGCCTTCGAGGCGACGGCGGTGAACACCGCGATGCCGGTGGCGGCGGAGCACCTGCACGGGCTGGGGCTGTACGCCTTCGCGTTCTCGGGGTACTTCACCTCGACGCTGTTCGCGCTGGTGATATCCGGGCAGTGGGCGGACCGGCGGGGGCCGATGGGGCCGCTGTTCGCGGGGATCGCGGTCTTCGGGGCGGGGCTGGTGCTGGCCGGGGCGGCCGTGAACATGTGGATGTTCGTGGCGGGCCGGGCGGTGCAGGGGCTCGGCGGCGGGCTGGTGATCGTGGCGCTCTACGTGGTGGTGGGGCGGGCGTTCCCGGAGCGGCTGCGGCCGTCGGTGTTCGCGGCCTTCTCGGCGGCCTGGGTGCTGCCCTCGATCGTCGGGCCGGTGGTCTCGGGCGCGGTGACCGAGCACCTGGGCTGGCGCTGGGTGTTCCTGGCGGTGCCGGTGCTGATACTGCTGCCCCTGGCGGTGATGGGCCCGGCGCTGCGGCGTTCCGAGCGGGCCCAACCGCCCGCCGAGGCCAAGGAGTTCGACCGGTCCAGGACGGTGCGGGCGGCGATGGCCGCGCTCGGTGCGGGGCTGCTCCAGTACGCGGGCCAGCGGCTCGACCTGCTCGGGCTGCTGCCGGCCGCGGCCGGGGCGGCGCTGCTCGGCCCGGCGGTGGTGCGGCTGCTGCCGCCCGGTGCGCTGCGGGCGGCCCGGGGGCTGCCGACGGTGATCCTGCTGCGCGGGATCGCGGCGGGGGCGTTCTTCGCGGCCGAGGCCTTCATCCCGCTGATGATGGTGACCCAGCGCGGCCTCTCGCCGACGATGGCCGGGCTGACGCTGACCAGCGGCGGGCTGTCCTGGGCGCTGGGCTCGTTCCTCCAGGGGCTGCCGGCGGCGCAGGCGCACCGGGAGGTGATGATCCGGCTCGGCTTCGTGCTCACGGCGGTGTCGATCGCGGGGGCGGCGCTGGTGCTCGTCCCGGGGGTGCCGGTCTGGGTGGCGGCCGTGGCCTGGGCGGTCGGCGGGGTCGGGATGGGGCTGGCGGTGGCCAGCATCAGCGTGCTGATGATGAAGCTCTCGACGCCGGAGGAGGCGGGGGTGAACTCCTCCTCGCTCCAGCTGAGCGACGCGCTCGGCAACGTGCTGCTGATCGGCCTGGCCGGGGTGCTCTTCGCCGGCCTGGGCGGCGGTTCGTTGGCGGGGGCCGAGGGAGGCTCGGTGCCGGTGGCCCCGTTCACGGCGATCTTCCTGGTGATGACGGGCGTGGCGCTGGCCGGCGCCCTGCTCTCCGGCCGGGTCCGCCCGGCCGGAGAGGTCGCGAAGCGCTAGGGCGTGCCGAGGAAGGTCTCCCAGCCGCCGGTGGGGGACTGGCCGGGGGTGAGGGTCTGGAGCTTGCGGAGCACCGCCGGGTCCTGGACCTCCAGCCACTCGACCAGCTGACGGAACGACACCAGCCGGACCTCGGGCTTGCCGGCGATGGTCCTGATGGTCTGTTCGACGGCGTCCATGTAGATGCCGCCGTTCCACTGCTCGAAGTGGTTGCCGATGTAGAGCGGGGCCCGGTTGGTGGTGTAGGCGCGGTCGAAGCCGGCCAGCAGGGAGCCGGTGGCCTGGGTGCGCCAGGCGTCGTGGGAGCCGGGGTTGCCCTTGGTGTTGTTGCCGGACTGGTTGTACATGATGTTGTAGTCCATCGAGAGCACCTGGAAGCTGTGCCCCGGGAAGGGGATGGACTGCAGCGGCATGTCCCACAGAGCGCCGCCCTGGAACTTCTGCGGCCAGACCTGGGTGCCGCCGGGGCCGCTGGAGTCGTACTTCCAGTTCCGCTTGACGGCGGTGGGCAGCAGGCCGCGCTGGCCCTCCAGGCAGGGGGTGCGGGCGCCGATCAGCTCCTTGCGGTAGTCGAAGGGCAGCGCGGGCAGGTCGGTGAAGCCGGTGTTGGTCTTCCAGTTCATCACGAAGTCCATCGCCTGCTGGATCTCGCTGTCCCACTCCTCGGGGGACCAGCGGCCGCCGCCGTTGGAGCCGCAGAAGTGGCCGTTGAAGTGGGTGCCGACCTCGTGGCCCTCCAGCCAGGCGGCGCCCAACTGCTCGAGGGTGTCGTGGATGTGCTGGTCCGACAGGTAGCCGATGTCGCTGGCGCCGACCCGGTGCTGGGGCGGGTGGTAGAGGTCCTTCTTGCTCTCGGGCAGCAGGTAGATGCCGGAGAGGAAGAAGGTCATGGAGGCGTGGTGCTCCTTGGCCAGGGCGCGGAACCGGGTGAAGAGGCGGTTGTCCAGCTCGCCGGCGCCGTCCCAGGAGAAGACCACGAACTGCGGTGGCCGCTCGCCGGGCTTGAGCTTCTCGGGGGTGGGTTGGTTGGGCTGGGGGCCGGTGTCGGAGGTGGAGCCGTCGCCGATCGAGACGGCGGGGGGCTTGGCGGGGACCGCGGGGGCGGCCTGTTCGCCGGGGGCGGCCTGGCCGTTGGCGGGTGGGGCGGCCTGTTCGCCCTCGTTGGGGGTGCCGCTGCCGCAGCCGGCCGCCAGGGTGGCGGCGGTGGCTGCTCCGGCGGCCAGCAGGCTGCGACGGGAGATTGCGTCCATGGGCACGTCCGTTCCGGGAGCTCGTCGGAGCAGCGTGGGCTGTTTGTCCGATAAGTGCATGGATGTCGGTGATCGGGCCAAAGCTTCCCACGCACGCGGGCGCGAAACGGGTAAGGCGGGGCGGGATCCGCGGGTGATCCTGCGGGCGCGAGCGGCGCGCTCACCCGCGCGGAGTACCCGGGTGGCGCCCCGTGCTGACCGGCCGTCAGATGGGGGTGACCCCGCGCGGCGACCTGGGTGCGCACGGGCCGCCGGGGGAGCTGAGGGAGGAGCAGCAGCCGATGTGGCAGTCGCTGCTCGACGCCTACCGGGAGCGGATCGTCGACACCGGACGGGAGCCGCTCTTCCTGCTGCTGCTCGGCCTGATCGGCTCGTTCCTGTTCATCCGGTTCAGCGTCCGCATGATCCGCCGGGGCACCAGCTGGTGGCCCGGCAACGTCACGCCCGGCGGCCTGCACATCCACCACGTGGTCTTCGGCCAGGGCCTGATGGTGATCTGCGGGGTCGGCGCCTTCGCCGTCCGGGGCGACGGCGGGCAGCTGTGGAACGTGCTGGCGGTCGGCTTCGGGATCGGCTGCGGCCTGGTGCTGGACGAGTTCGCCCTGGTCCTGCACCTCCAGGACGTCTACTGGAGCGAACAGGGCCGGGCCTCGGTGGACGCGGTGATCCTGGTGGTCTCGCTGATCGGCCTGCTGCTGCTCGGCGAACTGCCGCTCGGCGGCTTCTCCGGCAAGCTGACCCTCGGTCAGGTCGGGGTGGCCGGACTGCTGTTGCTGCCGGTGCTGGTCTGCCTGTTCAAGGGGAAGATCTGGACCGGCCTGATCGGCGTGATGGTGCCCCCGCTCGCGCTGGTCGGCATGCTCCGGCTGGCCCGCCCGGCCAGCCCCTGGGCGCGCTGGCGCTACCACGCCCGGCCCCGGCGGCTGGCCCGGGCCGAGCGGCGGGAGGAGCGCTTCCACCGCCGGGTGGTGGCGGCCAAGACCTCCTTCTACGACGTCCTGGCGGGCGCGCCCGACCCGAGCCCGGCCGCGGAGGCGCCGGTGTCGATGGTGGTGCCGGCGCCGGGGCATGTCCTTGAACCACCGCGGCCCGCGGGCGCACTGACGGGCCGTGAGCCGGTGCCCCGCTGGCGGCAGCGCTGCGGCACCGCCGCCGAGTGGTACCTGCGGATCGCCACCCTGCTCAATCTGGTGGCCGGCCTGATCGCCCCGTTCCGGGACCGGGTCCAGCGGGCCAACAGCGGCGAGTACTTCACCCCGGTGCTGATGACCGCCGGCTTCACCGCCGCGCTCTTCGCCGGCCTGCTCGCGGTGATGGTCCGCCGCCGCAAGCGGGCCGCCTGGGTGGTCACCACCGTGGTGGTGGCCGGGTACGCGGCGCTCTGCGCGCTGGCCCTGGCCGTCCTGCCGGAGGACCGCGCGCACCCCTTCAACTGGGTCTCGGCCGGGCTCACCACCGCCCTGCTGCTCGCGCTGCTGGCCGCCCGCCCGGCCTTCCGGGCCCGCGGCGAACGCGGCAACCTGGCCGCCGGGCTGACCGTGCTGCTCGGCGGCGGCGCCCTGGTGACCGGCCTGGGCACGGTGCTGCTGCGGCTGGCCGACGAGGGCGATCATCCCGGCTGGGGCGCCTGCGCGCAGTACGTGGTGCTGCGGTTGTTCACGCTGGCCGGGATCGTCGAGTACGCCGACCTCACCGTGCCCGGCTGGCTGGACCTGCTGCTCAACGTGCTCGGCGCCGGGCTGCTCCTGTTCGCGGTGCGGATGCTGTTCCGCTCGCCGCGCGGCACCGAGCGGCTGGAGCCGCCGGAGGAGGAGCGGCTGCGCGCGCTGCTGGCCCGGTACGGGGAACAGGACTCGCTCGGCTACCTGGCGCTCCGTCGGGACCGGGCGGTCTGCTGGGCCCCCGACGGGCGGGCCGCGGTGGTCCACCGGGTGCTCAACGGGGTCTCGTTCGCGGCCGGGGACCCGGTGGGCGACCCGGACGCCTGGGCCGGGGCGGTGACCGCCTGGCGCGAACGGGTCCGGGAGGCCGGGTGGGTGCCCGCCGCGATCGGGCCGGGCGGGCGGGGCAGCGAGGCCTACCGGGCGGTGGGGCTGCGGGCCCTCGAGTACGGCACCGAAGGGGTGGTCGCGGCGGCCGGCTTCGCGCCCGGGGCGGAGCTGCGGGCGATCCGGGCCCGGGTCACCGCCGCCGGGTACCGGGCGGTGATCCGCCGTCACCGGGACGTCCCGGAGGAGGAGGTGGCCGAGCTGGTGCGCCTCGCCGACGCCTGGCGGCACGGCCGCGACGTCCGCGACTTCGTGCTCACCCTCGGGCGGTTCGGCGACCCGGCGGACGGCGACTGCCTGCTGGCCCAGGCGCTGGACGAGCGCGGGCGGGTCTGCGCGCTGGTCAGCCTGGTGCCCTGGGGCGGGGACGGGCTGGCGCTGGACCTGATCCGCCGCGACCGCGAGTCGGACGACGGGCTGGTCTCCCACCTGCTCGCCGAAGTCCTCCTGCGCGCCCGGGAGTTCGGCCTGCGGCGGGTCTCCCTCAACTTCACCATGGCACCGGGGGTCCGCTGGCGGGTGCTCCGCCTGCTCGGCCGCTGGTGGCGCCTGGACGAGCGGCACCGGGCCGCCGCCCGCTTCCGGCCCACCCGGCGGGCCCGCCACCTGCTCTACGAGAAGCCCTCGGAGCTCCCGGCCATCCTGGCCGCGGGGCTGACCGGGGAGGGGCTGCTGACGCGTCGTCGCCTGCGGGGCGCGCGGGGCTCCGAGCGAGGACGGACGTAGGCCCGAAGGGCCTTCAGGGGCGCGGGGCTCTGCTGATCTGCGGCTCCGCCGCGTGGGCGCGGGTACGGAAGGCGGATCAGGGTGAGATCGGGGCAGGCGAGCCAGTTGCACGTGCTGCCGTTCCCCCACGCGCAGTTCCCCGCGCCCCTGGGGTCGCTGCCCTGCCGGTGCGTGTGCCTCGTGTCACCCGTTCAGTAGCCCACGGCGGGTGGAGCGGGTGGAAGGCCGGTTGACTGGCGGGGTCGTGAGTCGGGTGGAGC
Organism: Kitasatospora sp. NPDC088742; assembly: GCF_055584905.1. NCBI lineage: Bacteria > Bacillati > Actinomycetota > Actinomycetes > Kitasatosporales > Streptomycetaceae > Kitasatospora > Kitasatospora sp. NPDC088742. Next base: position 49,173 of record NZ_JBVJLD010000060.1, read on the forward strand.
GAGGGGAGTGGCGGTGGTGGGGAACTGGCCCGGGGCGGTGGCGGCCGGGGGTGCGTTGGTGCTGGGGGCGTGGCTGCTCGGGGGCGGGGGGCTCGTGCTGCCGCCGGCGCCGGGTGCGGGGCAGGCGATGGACGGGGCGACCACGGCCGCGCTGCTGGTGCCGCCGAGGGAGCGGGCGGTGCCGACCCGGATCAGGATCCCGGCGATCGGGGTGGACGCGCCGGTGGCCCGGCTCGGCCTGGACGGGGGCGGGCGGCTGGAGCCTCCGGCGGAGAAGGAGCGGAACCTGGCCGGCTGGTACCGCGCGGGCATCACCCCTGGTCAGCGTGGAACCGCGATCATGGCCGGGCACGTCGACACAGCGGAGGGCCCTGCGGTCTTCTACCGGCTGGGCGCGCTGCGCAAGGGCGACCAGGTCGAGGTGGACGGGGAGGACCGCGGCACCGGGTGGTTCGTGGTGGACGCGGTGGAGAGCTTCGCCAAGCGGGACTTCCCGGACACCCGGGTCTACGGCCAGGGCCGGGACTCCCAGCTGCGGCTGATCACCTGCGGCGGCGACTACTCGGCGTCCCGCGGCTGGGAGGCCAACGTGGTGGTCTTCGCCCATCTGGTGCGCGGCACCGGCGCCACCTGACCGGGCGCCACCTGACCAAGGGTCACCTGACAAGGCGTCGGCGACGGCCGGAACGTGACGGAGACGGAAGAGAAGAGCGGCATGACGATCGCGGCCTGGAACCCGCTGGACTGGCACATCACCACCGGGGTGATCCCGTACCTGGTGCTGGCGGCCGGCTGCGCCGCGCTGCTCGGCCTGGCGGTCTCCCGCGCCAGGACCTGGTGGACCAGGCGCCTCCCGTGCGCGGTGGTGACGGCCGCCGCGCTGTCGGTGCTGCTGAAGTACGTGGTGGACGACTGGTGGCAGCCGCTGCCGGACGGGCTGCCGCGGCCGACGCTGGTCTGGACGTCGGTGGGGATCCTGGGCGTCTGCCTGGCCCTGTTCCGGATGCCGCCGCTGCGCTGGCGCGGCCGGGCGCTGGCGGCGGTGGCCGCGGTGCTGGTGGTGCTGATGGCCTCCTCGCAGATCAACCGGGAGTTCGACCAGTACCCGACCCTGCGGGTGCTGCTGGCGCCGTGGATCGGCAAGACGGACGCGCTGACCACCGGCAAGGTCCGCACCGTCCAGGTGCCGCCGGGCAAGGTGCTCGCCGAGGTCTGGCAGGCGCCGACCGGGCTGCCGGTCAAGGGCACCGTCTCCAGCACGCCGGTGCCCGGCGTCAAGTCCGGGTTCAAGGCCCGGGACGCGTACGTCTACCTGCCGCCCGCCTACCAGGCCGACCCCCGGCCGCTGCTGCCGGTGCTGGTGCTGATGGCCGGTCAGCCCGGTGCGCCGGCGGACTGGGTGAACTCCGGCGGGATGCCCGAGCTGCTGGACGACTTCGCGGCGGGGCACCACGGCCTGGCCCCGATCGTGGTGGTGGTGGACCCGATCGGCTCCCCGTTCGACAACACGCTCTGCATGAACTCCCGGATCGCCCAGGCCCAGACCTACCTGGCCGAGGACGTGCCGGACTGGATCCACACGCACCTGCAGACCGCCACCGGCCGCACCGCCACCGCGATCGGCGGCCTCTCGCTGGGCGGCACCTGCTCGCTCCAGCTGGCGGTCAACGCACCGCAGGTCTACGGCTCCTTCCTGGACATCTCCGGCCAGCAGGAGCCGACTCTGGGCAGCCACGCCAAGACCGTGGACGAGGCCTTCGGCGGCGACGAGGCGGCCTTCGACGCGGTGGACCCGCTGCACGTGATGGCCCGTCAGCGCTTCCCCGACACCGACGCCACCTTCGTGGTCGGCGAGAGCGACGGGGAGTACGGGCCGCAGCAGCGGGTGGCGTACCAGGCGGCGGTGGCGGCCGGGATGCGGGCGCGGTTCCAGACCGTCCCGGGCGGCCACGACTGGAACACCTTCCGGGCCGGGCTGGGCGACAACCTGCCCTGGCTGGCCCGGACGACGGGGCTGATCCGGTGACCGCGACCGTCCCCGACGCCGGGGCGCCCACCACCCCGGCCCCCGAACGGCACCGCTGGCTGCGGATGCTGGCCCTGCTGGTGGCCCGGGTGCGCACCGCCCCGGTGACCATGGTGCTGGTCGCCGCCCTGTGGGCGGTCGGCGCGGCCACCGGCAGCCTCGGCGCCGGCCCGGACCAGCCGCTGCTGGAGCAGGTCGGGATCGGCCTGCCGACCCTGGAGGCCGGGCGCTGGTGGACCCCGCTGAGCTCGCTGCTCTGGATGCCGGGCATCGGCGCGTACGTGTTCACCACCCTGGTCCTGCTGCTGGTCGGGCCGGTCGCGGAGCAGCGGCTGGGCCCGGGGCGTTCCGTGCTGGCGCTGACGGTCTGCCAGGTGCTGGGCTCGCTGCTGGCGGTGGGCCTGGTGCGGCTCGGGGTGGCCGCGGACCTGAACTGGATGCAGGCGGTGCAGGACCAGATCGCGGTGGGCCCGGCCCCCGGCCTGATCGGTCTGGCCGGGGTGCTCAGCTACCGGCTGACCGCGCTCTGGCGGCGCCGGCTGCGGCTGCTGGTGGTGCTGATGCCGGTGGTCACCATGCTCTACATCGGGCACCTGGAGGGCGTGCGCCGGGTGGCCGCGGTGCTGGTCGGCCTGCTGATCGGGGCGCTGCTGTTCCACCGCGGCCCGGCCCGGCCGCGCGGGGTCTCGCACACCGAGGCCCGGGTGCTGGTCGCGCTCTGCCTGGTGGCGACCGCGGTCGGCCCGCTGGTGGCCTCGCTGTACAAGGACGCGATCGGGCCGTTCAACACCATGAGCGAGCTCTACTTCTCGCACGTGCCCTCGGCCGAGGAGGTGGCCGCCGCCTGTGAGGAGTCGGCCCGGGCCTGCGCCGCCGCGCACTCCACCCAGCGGTTCTTCGACTCGCCCGGGCGCCTGATGGCGGCCCTGGTCCCGGCCCTGCTGCTGGTGCTGGCCGAGGGGCTGCGCCGGGGCCTGCGGCCGGCCTGGCGGCTGACCGTGGTGACCGAGCTGGCCTGGGCCGGGCTGCTGGTCTGGCTGCTGGTGGACAACTACGACGAGTTCGCCTCGACCGGCGGCTCCGGGTTCCTGATCCAGCTGACGGGCGAGGCGATGCTGCTCCCGGTGCTGATGCTGGGGCTGCTGCTGATCACCCGTCAGCGCTTCGACCAGCTGCTGCCGGGCCGGGTGGTGCGCCGGCTGGCGGCCGTGGTCGGCGCGGTGCTGCTGCTCAGCTGCGGCGCGTACGTCGGGATCGGCTGGCTGGTGCGGGACCAGTACGAGCCGGACGCCACCTTCGGGCAGCTGGTCGCCGGGCTGCCCTCGGAGCTGCTGCCGCCGGCCTACAACGCGCTGGTGCCGGACTACCCGATCGCCGCCGGGGGCACGGCGCAGGCCACCCAGATCTGGTGCGGGGTGCTGTTCTGGGCGGTGGCGCTGACGGCGCTGCTGCTGGCCTTCCGGCGCCCGGTGGTGCACGTGGACGCCGAGGACGCGGCCCGGGCCCGGGAGCTGCTGACCAGGTACGGCGGCTCGACCCTCTCCTTCATCACCACCTGGGACGGCAACCACTACTGGTTCGACGAGCGGGGCGAGGCGGCGGTGGCGTACCGGGTGCTGGCCACCGTGGCGCTGACCACGGGGGACCCGTTCGGGGAGCCGGCGGCCCGGCAGCGGGCGGTGGCCGGCTTCGCCCGGTACTGCGACGAGCGCGGCTGGACCCCATGCTTCTACAGCGTCACCCCGCAGGTCCAGGAGGAGGCCGAGCGGCTCGGCTGGCGCTCGCTCCAGGTGGCCGAGGACACCGTGGTGCCGCTGCCCGACCTGGCCTTCACCGGCAAGAAGTGGCAGGACATCAGGACCTCGCTGAACAAGGCCGCCAAGCAGGGCATCACCGCCGAGTGGCGGACCTGGGCGGACGCCCCGATCGCGGTCAAGGACCAGATCCGCTCGATCTCCGAGGAGTGGGTCTCGGACAAGGGGCTGCCCGAGATGGGCTTCACCCTGGGCGGCCTGGACGAGCTGGCCGACCCGGCGGTGCGGATCCTGATCGCGGTGGACGCCGACCGCACGGTGCACGGGCTGACCAGCTGGATGCCGGTGTACCGGGACGGCGAGCCGGTCGGCTGGACGCTGGACTTCATGCGCCGTCGGTCCGACGGCTTCCGGGGCGTGATGGAGTTCCTGATCGCCTCGGCCGCGCTGGGCTTCAAGGAGGAGGGCGCCGAGTGGCTCAGCCTGTCCGGCGCCCCGCTGGCCCGGGTCGAG
>NZ_JBVJLD010000061.1:0-53002 GCF_055584905.1 Kitasatospora sp. NPDC088742
GGCGGCCGCCCGGCCGGGCCCGGACGGCGGCATGCCCTCCTCGGTGGCCGGCCCGCCCTGCGCGGCCAGGGCGGCCGCCTGCTGGGCCCGCCGCGCCTCCGCCCGGCCCCCGGTCGGCTGCCGGGGCACCGGCTCCTGGTCGAAGAACTCCGGCCCCTGCTCCGGCTCCGGGGCGGCCCGGTGGGCGCGCTCCTGCGGCGGGACCTGCTGTGGCGCCTGCTGGTACTGCTGCGGGGGGTAGGTCTCCTGCGGCTGGTACGGCGCCTGCGGCTGCTGGTAGTACCCCTGCTGGTACTGGCCCTGCTGCGGGTACTGCCCCTGCTGCTGGTAGGGGTCCTGGTAGGCCCCCCCGTGGGCGGCGTCGTCGCGCCACCATTCGGCGTGGTCCGGGGACCCCGGCCTCTGGCCAGACATTCGCACACCCTCCACCAGCAGCCAGGTACTGCTCCGTCAGCTTCCGCCCCAGGGCCCCGGCGGCCCGGAAGGACCGCATACAACCGTGGAGAGCTTCTGCGGAGCATATAAAGGCAACATTGCGGAGTCACGGGGCGGGCTCCCGATTGCAGGAACCACCAATCCCCGTGACCCCGTCGGATCAGTTCTCGAAGGCGTCCTCGAAGGTGTCCTCGAAGGCCTCCTCGACCACCTCGTCCATGAACTCCTCGACCACCAGGCCGCCGACCACACCGACCGCCGCCCCGGCCGCCCCGGCCGCCAGACCGCCGCCGAAGCCGTGACCGCCGTGCCCGCCACCGTGCCCGCCACCGTGGCCGTGGCCGTACGAGCCCTTGGCCAGGGCCTCCTGGATCCAGCCGTCCACCAGCCCCGTCAGGTCCTGCTCGGCGGCCGCGTGCTCCACCACGTGGTGGTTGATCAGGTCGCTGCTCCTACGGTCGAACTCCAGCACCACCTCGACCCGTTCGGCCGAGGTGATCAGGGTCAGCTCCAGCGCGCCGAACCGGTCCGCGTACTGCGGCGCGGCCAGGTACTCGATCTCCTGGTAGAACGGCAGGCCCTGCCCGGTGCCGTGGATCCGCCCGGCCTCCAGGTCGGCACCGTGGAAGCGGAAGCCGAGCGCCGTGAAGGCCTCCAGCAGCCGGCGCTGCACCGGCAGCGGCTCCACGCCGAGCGGGTCGGCGTCGCCCTTGTCCCGGGCCCCGGCGATGTCCACCTCGGTCCGCACGCCCAGCGCCATGCCGTGCAGCTGCCGGCCGTCCAGCTCGGTCACCGGGATCTCGTACGGCGCCGGGAAGGAGAAGGGGAGCGAGCGCCGCTCGCCCGCCGCCAGGGTGAACGGGCCGGTCACCACGTGCCGGGCGAAGCCGGCCAGGCCGTTCGCCTCGCCCTCGGAGTGCTCGATCTCCACCCGGGCGACCAGGTCGAGGGTGATCGCGTTGACCTTCGCCTCCTGGGTGCCGCCGGTCAGCTGGACCTGACCCTCGATCAGGCCGCCGGGGCGCACCACGGGCGTGGACAGCACCGTGTCGACGGCCGGGCCGCCGACACCGAGGGCACCGAGCAGCTTCTTGAACACCATGGGGTGGTACTCCAACTCCGGGAGAGGGGAACGGCGAACGGAGAAACGCAGGGTACGGCCGCCTGGTTCCTCCGACGTGCTCCACCTTCGCACCGCAGCTGATCAGACCTCGATCCCCGCCGCCTTCAGCCGGCCCGCCACCACCTCCCAGTCCGGGTCCAGCGCCTCGGCCCGCTCGGTGCCCACCCGCAGGTCCTTGAAGCCGCTGGAGGTGGAGACGCAGACCACTGGGCCGTCGAAGGCCGCCGGCCCGCCCAGCTGCCGCAGCCCGGCCAGCCCGATCGCCGAGGAGAACTCGCACCACAGCCCCTGGGACGCCAACTCCCCGTGCGCGGCCCGGACTTCCCGATCCGTCAGCAGCAGCGCGCCGCCGCCGCTCGCGGTCACCGCCCGCACCCCGCGGTAGCCCCCGTTGGTGACGTCGATCGCGTACGCCTCCGTCGGGCCGACCTCCACCACCGCCGCCGGGACGCCCGTCCGCACCGCCGCCGCCAGCGGGCCGCCGACGGCCGGCTCGCAGCTGAAGATCCGTGGCACCCGGGCCGCCGCTCCCAGCCGGTGCAGCTCGGCGAAGCCCTTCCACACCCCGTACAGCAGCTCGCCGTAGCCGGTCGGCACGAACACCGCCGCCGGGGTGCCGACTTCGGCGTGCAGCTCGTACGCCACCGTCTTGTAGCCCTCGGCGCCGAAGCCGTGGCCGGTGTGGGTGCGGGTGTGGTTGCTGACGGGGTGGAGGCCGGTCCGCTCGGCGATCCGCCGCAGCAGCGGCCAGCGGGCCTCGACCGGCACCGGCAGCACCAGCGCCCCGTAGGCGTTCAGGAAGGACTGCACGGCCGGCGGCGAGCTCGCCGAGGCCAGCACCACGCAGCGCAGCCCCGCCCGGGCGGCGTACGCGGCGGCCGAGGCGCCGTGGTTGCCGGAGGAGGCCACCACGATGCCGGGCGCGCCCTGGTGGACGGCGGCGCTCACCGTGACGCGGTTGAGGCGGTCCTTGTGGCTCCAGGTCGGGTTCCGGGACTCGTCCTTGACCAGGGTGCCGTCGGGGAGGGCGAGCAGCGGGGTGCCGCCCTCGCCGAGGGTGGGCGCGTCCAGCGGGGGCAGCAGCGGGGCCCAGCGGTCCAGCCCCGGGCCGGGCGGCTGCGTGAACAGCCCGGCCGGGACGGCCGCGTAGTCGTAGTCGACCTCGACCGGGTAGGCGAGCTCGGGGGTGCTGGTGACCGGGCACCCGGCGGTGAGGGCGGGCCAGAGCGGGTGGCGGACCTCGGGGTCGCCGAGCGAGACCTGCGAGGTGGCCAGGGAGATGGCCTGGGAGATGGCCTGGGAGATGGCCTGGGAAGCAGCTGTCATGCCGTCAACCGTAGGGACCCGAACGGTGGTTGGGTGGCACTGCGCGGGGCCGGGGCGCCGGGCGCCGGAAACTGTGTCAGGTCCCGCGGCGGAGCGGGTCAGAGCACCTGGTTGCGCCCGGCGCCCCAGCCGGCCACCGCCGCCACCGCGGCGAGCACCAGGAGCAGCACCAGCGGCAGCTCCCAACCACCCGTCAGCTGGTGCAGCGCGCCCGCGCCGACCGGCCCGGCGGCCGCCACCAGGTAGCCCACCGCCTGGGTCATGCCGCCGAGCTGCGCCGCGCCCAGCGCGCTGCGGGTGCGCAGCACGATGAAGGCCAGCGCCAGGCCGAGCGAACCGCCCTGGGCGATGCCGAGCACGCCCGCGGCCAGCCAGGCACCGGAGACCGGCGCCAGCAGCAGGATGGTGATGCCCACCGCGTTGAGCCCGGCCATCGCGACCGCGAGGCCGCGCTGACGGGTCATCCGGCCGGCGATCAGCGGCACCAGGAAGGCGCCGATCACCTGCACCAGGTTGCTGAACGCGAAGACCAGACCGGCCTTGCCGGGGTCCATGCCGTGGTCCGCCAGGATCCTCGGCATCCAGGCCACCAGCGTGTAGACCATCAGCGAGGAGACGCCCATGAAGACGCTGATCCGCCAGGAGAGTCCGTTCCTCCAGATGCCGGCGATCGGCGTGCCGGTCGGTGCGGCCGCGACCACGGCCTTCTCCTGACGCGACTTCAGCACCTGCGGCAGCCAGGCCACCGCGGCCACCAGCGCCAGCACCGACCAGGCCGCCAGCGAGCCCTGCCAGCCACCGCCGAGCAGCTTCCCCAGCGGCACCGAGGTCGCCGCCGCGAGCGTCGCGCCGACCAGCATGGTGGTGGAGTAGACGCCGGTCATGGTGGCGGCCCTCTCCGGGAACTCCCGCTTGACCAGGCCCGGCATCGAGACGTTCAGCACCGCGATGGCGACGCCGATCACCATGCAACCCGCGTACAGCGCCGCCACGTTGGGCAGCACCCGGAGCAGCACACCCGCGCCGAGGGTGAGCACCGCGCCGAGAACCACCTTCTCCGCGCCGAAGCGCCGGGTCAGACGGGGCGTCAGCGGCGCGCCCAGGCCCTGGAAGAGCACCGGCACGGTGGTGATCAGGCCGCTGGCGGTGGCCGAGAGGCCGAAGGTGACCTCGATCTCCTTGACCAGCGGCGAGATCGCCGCCAGGCAGGCCCGCATGTTGAGCGCCACCAGCACGATGCCGAGCAGCATCAGTGCGGGGTGGGCGAGCCTGGTGCGGGTACGGACCGTCGGGGCGGCGAGCTGCGTCTGGGCGTGGGTGACCGACATGGCGGTGGTGTCTTCTCCGGGCAGGACAGGAACGGTGAGCGAGGAAGGGGCCGACGCGGCGGTCGGCGAGGTGCGCGGGCTACGACTCGGGCTGAGCGGTCGTCACTTCCGCGCGGCGATGGCGGCGAGCAGCTGCTCCACGGCGGCCGTCGGCTCCGCGAGCAGCCGGCGACACGCGGCCTCCGCCAGCTCCGGGTCACCGCTCTCGATCGCGTCCACCAGCGCCTCGTGGGTGGCGACGACCACCTCGGGCATCTCGTGGTCGCCGAAGGCGGTCCGCATCGACTCGCGCACCGAGGCGCCGAAGTAGCGGTAGACCTCGGTCAGCGCCGGGTTGTGAGCGGCCTCGACCACCGCGGTGTGGAACTCCAGGTCGTGCTCGACGGTGGCCTCGCGGCCGGCCCGGTCGGGCTCGGTGGCGATGATCTCTGCCTCGCGGGCCAGCGCGGCCCGCATCCGGGCGATGTCCTCCGGGGTGTGCCGCACGGCTGCCAGCCGGGCCGCCTCGGCCTCCAGCGCGGCCCGCACCTCCAGCACGTCGCGGACTCCGGAGCGCTGAACCCCGCGCAGCACCGCGGCCGGGTCGGTGGTGGAGGTGACGAAGGTCCCCTCCCCCTGACGCGAGACCAGCATCCCCGCGTGCACCAGCACCCGGATCGCCTCCCGCACCGTGTTCCGCCCGACCCCGAGGCGCTCGGCCAGCTCGTGCTCCGTCGGAATCCGCGCCCCGACCGGCCAGCTCCCGGCACTCAACTGCTCCCGCAGCTGCTCGATCGTCACGTCCACCAGCGAACGCCGCCCGGCGGCCTGCAGCCCGTCCGCACTCATCAGGGGACTCCTCCCGGGTTCGCTCAGCAGTGGACGCCAGTCATCCTACAACCTCTTGTCCGGTCATCCTACAACTGGGGGCGGCTCCGCTTCCTCGGACCAGATCGGCCGTGCCACCAGGAGGTAGCCGACCTGGATCACGAGCTGGACCACGAGGAGCGCACGCGTGGACGCCAGCAGGAACGGGGCGGCGGCCAGGAGGAGGCCGACGGCGAGCGGGATCCTCAGTGGAACGCCCGGGAACCTCCAGACCAGCGGATTGGCCAGTCCGATGACGATCACCGCCGGAATCCCCATGAACAGCGAGAGCCCGGCGAGGAGCTCCAGCGGATCCCCCTCCAGGAACACGAACGCATGCGTGGGGATCAATGCCGCCCAGATGACGGCGTTGACCAGCAGGTACTTGGCGATTTCCTTCAGGAATCCCATGACGTCAGCACGGAGCCTTTCCGGCGCGAGGCCGAGGGACCACTCGGACGGTGCGGATCACCGACGATCTGTGGAGACGCGTGGATGCGGCCCAGCGTTCCGCCATGGAGGCGCCGCCTAGCTGACACTCCGTCTAGCACGGGGCAGCCTGGTTCGCACCCCGCCGAACGGGGGTGGTGGGGGTGATCCACACGGTGTGAGCATGTGCTCACCTTCGGGGGCGCTGTGTGGCCGTCGGGGGAGGTGGCCCTTTGGCTGCCCCCGAAGGGTTCCGGGTGGGTGCCCGTGAAACGAGGAGGGCCCCGGCGGATGCCGGGGCCCTCCTCGTCGGTTCGGGTGTGGGTCACTCGTCGGAGGCGAGGGTGAGGCCGGCCAGTTTGACGGCGGCCAGGGTGGTGGCGCCGAGGATGACCACGATCAGGAGGGGGATGGCGACCGAGGTGGCGACGGTGGCGTCGATGGCGCCCTCGGCGGCTACCGATTCGGCGATGCTGCGGCCCCACTGCTGGATGCTGAGGGTCTTGGCGCCGGCGACGAAGTTGCCGATCAGGCTCTCCCAGATCAGGGCGTAGCCGAGCCCGGCCACCACGGCGTTGCGGGTGACCACCGAGAGCAGCAGGAAGACCGCGCTGTAGGCGGCCCCGGCGACCAGGGTGCCGACCGCGTAGCCGACCGCGAGCCGGTCCTCGGTGCCGACCAGGATCAGTCCGGCGATCAGGGTCGGGACGGCGGCGAAGACCCAGGTGGTCACGACGGCCACGGTGAGCTTGGTGGTGATGATCTGCCAGCGGGGCAGCGGCTTGGCCAGCAGGTAGACGATCGAGCCGTCGTCGATCTCGGTGGCGATCACGCCGGTGCCGATCACCAGGCCGAGCAGCGGAAGCAGGGTGCCGAGCGAGAGCTGGCCGAGGATGGTGGTGGCCAGGTCGTGCTTGTCCTCGCTGCCGCTGCGGGCGATCACGGAGATCAGCAGCAGCAGCACGGGTGCGGCCAGCAGCAGGAGGCCACGGCGGCGCCCGAGCAGACCGCGTACGGTCAGCCTGGCGACGGTCAGGTTCACAGGGGTCAGCCTTTCGGGTGCGACGAGGCGTCGGCGGCGGGGCAGCGGCGGCGGGGAGGCAGCGGGCAGCGGCGGGGCGTCAGTTGGCGACGAGGTAGGAGAAGACGCTCTCCAGCGACTCGTCGGCCGGGGAGACGGTGTAGAGCCGGATCCCGGCCTCCTTGGCGACCTTCGGCAGCAGTGCGGTGAACTGCGGGAAGTTGATCGCCTCGATGCGCAGCGCCCGCTCGTGCCAGTCCAGTTGGATGCCGGCGGTGGAGCTGTCCGCGATCAGCGCGGAGGCCAGCCGGCGGTCGTCGCTGGAGCGGACCAGGTAGCGGTGCGGGCGGTCGGTCATCAGGCGGCGGATCTTCCGGAAGTCACCGGAGGCGGCGTGCCGGCCGGCCACCACCACCTCGATGTGCCGGGCCAGCTGCTCGACCTCCTCCAGGATGTGCGAGGAGAACAGCACCGTCCGCCCGGCCGAGCCGAACTGCCGCAGCAGCTCCATCAGTTGGAGCCGCTGGCGCGGGTCCATGCCGTTGAACGGCTCGTCCAGCAGCAGCACCTCGGGGTCGTGGACCAGGGCCGAGGCCATCTTGACCCGCTGCTTCATGCCCTTCGAGTACGTCCCGGTCTTCCGGTCCTGGGCATACTCCATCTCGACCAGCCCGAGCGCCTTCTTGGCGGCCGCGCCCGGGTCGGCCAGCCCGTGCAGTTCGGCGTTGGCCAGCACGAACTCCCAGCCGGTCAGGTAGTCGTACATCGACTCCCGCTCCGGGACCAGGCCGATCTTGCGGTAGACCTCCTGGTTGCGCCAGATCGGCACCCCGTCCAGGGTGACCGACCCGGCGGAGGGCGCCAGGAAGCCGCTCATCATGTGGATGAGGGTGGACTTGCCCGCGCCGTTCGGCCCGAGCAGACCGGTGATGCCCGGCCCGATCTCCATGCTGACGTCGTTGACGGCGACCACGTTGCCGAACCAGCGGGAGACCTTGTCGATGGTGATGACGGCCATGACGTTCCCTCAGACCTTCCGGTAGCGGCGCAGCAGCGCCCAGTACGAGCCGCCGATCATCGCGGCCACGACCAGCGCGAAGACCGCCACGCCGATCCCGCCCGGGGCGGTGAGGATCCCGGCCGTCCTGATGTCCAGCGCCTCGTTCATCAGTGCCTCGACGGCGTTGGTCGGGGAGAGCAGGAAGGCCCAGTGGGCCGACTCCGGCGGGTCCAGCCGGTTGCCGCCGAGCAGCACGTAGACGATGGCCGAGACCGGCTGGCTCACCACCAGCACGCCCATGATGGCGGCCACGCCGAAGCCCCGGCGCGGGGTCAGCGCGGAGATCGCCAGGCCCAGCGCGGCGTACAGCACCGAGGTGACCACCGCGACCGCCAGGCCCTGGAGGAAGTGCCCGGTGTTCTTGCCGAGCGGCATCCCGCCCAGGATCGAGCCCAGGTAGAGCACCAGCAGCGGCACCACGGTCATCAGCAGCATCGCCGAGGTCATCGCGGCGAACTTGGCCCGGACGTAGTCGCCCCGGGTGATCGGCCGGGAGAAGTACAGCGGCACGGTGTGGTGGCGCAGGTCCCGCGACATCAGCACCGGGGACTGCGCGGCCACGAAGATCTGCACCAGCACGCCGAAGGCGGAGAGGAACTGCGCGTAGTCCACCGGGAACAGGTCCGTCTTGACCGGCCCCTGGAGGAACAGCCCGAGCGCGACGATCACCACCGCGGCGGCCGTCAGCCCCGAGGCCACCAGCATCGGCAGCACCTTGGACTTGCCCGAGCGGCCGAGGCCGTAGGCGGCGCGCAGGCTCTGCACGTAGAGCGAACGGGTGGCGTAGCCGCGGCCGAGCCGGGGGCCCTGGTAGCTGCGGTAGCCGATGTTGTGGATGACCCCGCCGTCGACGGGTGCGGCGGGCGCGCCCCCCGGGGGCAGTTGCTCAGACATCGGCGGGGCCTTCCGTGGGCTCGGTGGTGAAGATCTCGGAGACCCGGTGACGGCGCTGCTCCAGCCGGACCAGGCCGAGGCCCAGGTCGGCCACGGTGTCCCGGACGGTGTCGTAGGTCTCGTCGCCGGCGATCTCCACCAGCAGGATCTTGGCGCCGTCCTGACGGACCACCACCCCGGCGGCGGTCAGCCGCTCGCGGACCGCCCCGTCGGCGTCGAAGGCCGGGTCGTCCGGACGGTCCGTCACCTCGACCGCCAGCAGCTGGGTCACCTCGGTGAAGGAGGCGGTGGAGGAGGAGCGCAGCAGCCGGCCGCCGTCGATCACCACCAGGTGGTCGCAGGTGCGCTCCAGCTCGCCGAGCAGGTGGGTGGTGACCAGCACCGAGATGCCGAAGTCGCTGTGGATGCGGCGGATCAGGCCGAGCATCTCGTCCCGGCCGACCGGGTCCAGGCCGTTGGTCGGCTCGTCCAGCAGCACCAACTGCGGGTCGTGGACCAGGGCCTGGGCCAGCTTCACCCGCTGCTTCATGCCGGTCGAGTAGCCGCCCATCGGGCGGTAGCGCTCCTCGTACAGGCCGACGTGGCGCAGCGTGTCGGCGGTCCGCTCACGCGCGGCGGCGGGCGGCAGCCCGGCCATCCGGGCCATGTGCACCACGAACTCGGTCGCGGAGACGTCCGGCGGCAGGCAGTCGTGCTCGGGCATGTAGCCGACCCGCTCGCGGATCGCGGAGCCCTCGGTGGCGATGTCCAGACCGAGCACCTGGCCCGTGCCGGAGGTCGCCGGGGCCAGCCCGAGCAGGATCTTGATGAGTGTGGACTTGCCCGCGCCGTTCGCCCCCACCAGACCGACCACACCGGGCTGCACCTCTACGGTGAGCCGGTCCAGTGCGGTGACCCGGGGGAACTTCTTGGTGAGGGCGTCCGTCTTGATGACAGTGGTGGACACCGTTCCAACCTAGTGGCCCCGCCCGACCGGTGGAATGAGCTGGCGAGAGGAACCGGGACCACTACTCCAGGATGACGCAGGGCCGCCCTTCCCCTAGGGGGCGGGCGGCCCTGGCAGGGCTCGGGATCAGCGCAGCATGGCGTACTGGCCCATGGCGACCTGGCGGAAGGCCTGGGCGGGGACGCCGTTCTGATTGCTCGTCAGTACCAGTCCCGTCACGTCGCCGTGCTGGAAGTACGCGGCCCTGGCCACCGGCCGGGGGGTCTCGCCGGGCTTGCCCGCCTTGGTGCCGCTGACCTTGACGGTGCTGTTCCGGTCCATCTCCGGGTCGATGCCGTCCGTGGAGGCCTCCATCCCGGCCGGCTCCTTGAGGGCGCCGTTGTTCATCACCAGGTAGTGGCCCTTGGCCTCGTCCGCGGAGCCGAAGCGGAGCAGCCAGAGCTCGGTCCGGGTGCCGTCGGCCGCCGTCCAGACCCGGCGGACGGCGTCGCGGCAGGCGTTCTCCAGCAGGATCGCGCGGGCCTCGGCCGGCTCCTTGTCCAGCTCGGCGTAGTCCGCGCAGCTCTTCCGGTCGGCCGGTGCGGCCACCCCGACCGGCGCGGGCAGCAGCAGCTGCCGCAGGTCGGCGTGGTGCCGGTTGCCCGCGCCGCTCGCCGAGGGGGCGGGCCGGCCCGAGGGCAGCGGAGGGAGCGTCAACTCCGGGAAGACGTACCGGCCGTCGTTCGGCGTCTCCAGTCCGGGCAGCTCGGTCCGCTCCGGGGCGATCACCGCGGCGGCGGCACCGGTGCCGGTCAGCACCGCCACCAGCACGGCGGCCACCCAACGGGCCCGCACCCGGCGACGGGGGCGGGGCGGCTGCTCGGGGTGTGCGGGCTGCTCGGTCGGCGTGGTCGGCGTGGTCGGATCCAGCGTCAGGTCGGGCTGGTCGGGCTGTTCGGTCATGCGGACGCTCCCGGGCGGGCCAGCCGGTCCAGCTGACGGCTGAACAGGTCGACGGTCTTCTCCTTCGGCAGCGGGGCGATCCCCTCCACCTGCATCTCGACCCGGAGGTCGCCCTCGGCCGCCGAGCAGACCAGCCGGTCGATCTTCGCCCCGGGGGCGGCGTACGGCAGGAAGCAGCGCGCCTGGTCGTGCCCGGCCACGGTCGGGCCGATGCGGAACAGGCCGGAGTCCGAGCCCAGCGCGTTCTGCCAGGCGGCGTCCGCCTTGACCGCCTCCTGGTGGTAGCGCAGCAGCCAGATGGTCACCACGTAGGAGCGGTCGGGCGCCACGTAGCTGCGCACGCCGGCGCCGGTCAGCGGCTGGTCCTGCCAGTCCTTGCGCAGCGCGTCCCGCAACTTCTCTGGCAGGCCGTGCAGTTGGTCCTCGACCCAGCCCTTGCGCTGGTCCTCGGTCAGCTCGGTGTCGTTGCCGTACGCACCGGCGTCCGGCCCGATCCGGTGGTCGTCCGGCATCGGCAGCAGCAGGTCCCGGAGGGAACCGAAGTGACTGCCGTTCTCCCTGGTGCCGAAGGAGGGGCTCGGCGAGGCCGAGGGCGAGGCCTGGGCCATGGCCGGAGCCGTGGGCGGTGCGGCCGCCACCGGCCCGCCCTCCGGGTACTGCGTGCGCAGGATGCCGATCCCGATGCCGACGCCCAGCAGCGCCGCCGCCACCACGGCGGCACCGGCACGCAGCGCGGTGCGCCGGGCCCGGCCGGGGCGCCCGCCGTCCGGACGGTCCGTCAGCTGCTCGGTCAGCTCCGGGATCCCGGAGTCCTCGACGATGCTCATACCAGCCGCTCCCACTGCTGCCCGGCGATGCGGGCGAGCTCGTCCCGGTCGACCTTCGCGGGTGAGAACACGGTGATCCGCATGACCACGTCCCCGCGCCGGGCCACCGCCTCCCCGGAGTAGTACTCCTCGGTGCTGTCCACGTACTTCTCCGGCTTGTCCGTGGTCTGGTAGACCCCGCCGGAGACGCCCGCCAGCGGCACGGCGCCCGGCTCGTGAACCGCCGCGTCGCGCTGCGCGCCGACGGCCTGGTCCGAGTGGTACTGGACCAGCTCCAGCCGCCACTTCACGTCCCCCTTGCGCCAGACGGCCACCGCGTCGCGGCGGAACCCGTCCTGGAGCAGGCCTCGGAAGTGGGTGGCGGAGCTGCCGACCGACTTGGCCCTGCCCCCCACCGTGAACCAGCCGGAGCCGTCGACGTAGTCGTAGTCCCAGTCCTCCGCGCCCTGCGGCCGGGGCAGCAGCAGGGTGCGCAGGTCACCGTCGATCTTCAGCGGCGCGACCGCCGCCTCGGCCACGGCCTGCGGATCCGCCGGGGCGGCGGGGTAGGCCGGCGAGGGCATCGCCAGCACGGGCAGCGGGGTGGGCGGGCTCCCGGCCTGGACGGCGTAGCCGACCGCGCCGCCGAGCAGCGGGCCGATCAGCAGGGCGGCCAGCAGCAGGCGGGTGGCGGAGAGCGGGCGGCGCGGCGCGGTGGGCTCCGGGTCTCCGCCGGCCGCGAGCAGCTCGGCGGGCTCCGCGACGGGCGGCTGCGCGAGCGCGGGGGGCTCGGCCGGCACTGCTGCGGGCGGGGTGACGGGTTCGGGTGTGGTGATGGGTTCAGCCACCGGAGGACAACCTCTCTCGCTGGCGCTTCATCGCGTCGTGGAGCGCGAACTGGTCCGGCGTGCCCTTCACGTACACGGTGACCTGGTACTCGACGTCGCCGACGAAGGAGATGCCGACCATCTTCCCCGTCCACGCCTCCTGTTCGGGCTTGAGCATGATGCCGCGACCGTCCGGGTCGCCCACGATGTCGAAGCTGTCGCCCTTGCTGATCGTCATGCCCTCGGCGAACTCCTTCGCCATCTGCCGGGACTTGAAGCGCAGCAGCCGGACGTTGACCTCCTGGCGGCCGTCGGCGGTGCGGTAGCGGCGGGTGGCGGCGTCGTCCCGGTAGCCGTAGGAGGCGAGCACCTCGCCCATCTCCTCGGCGTTGGAGAACTGCGCCGAGACCTCCTCGGTGCTCAGCTTCATCCCCTCCGCCGGGCCGTACGACTCGGCTCCGTCGGGCATCGGCAGCAGGAAGTAGCGCAGGTCGCCGCCGTGGGTCGCGCCGTCCACGGTGCCGTGCAGCGTCGACGACGGCGCCGGCTTGGGCGCCGGGGGCTGGGTCGCGGACGGCGTCACCGACGGGCTCGGGGACGGGCTCTGACTCGGCGTCGGGCTCGGACTCGCGCTCGGGCTCGCACCCGGCGCGGCGGCCACCGCCCTCGGCCGCTCGGACGGCTTGCCGACCGCCACCGTGACGGTGGCGCTGGCAGCGGTGACCGCGACCAACCCCGCCACCGCCAGGGTGATCCCGGCCGCCCGCGGCACCCGGCCGCCGGGCCGCTCCGCCTCGGCCGGACCGCCCTCGGGCGCGAGCACGGGCACGGGCACGGGTGCGTGCACGGGCACGGGTGCGTGCACGGGCACGGGTGCGTGCACGGGCACGGGTGCGTGCTCGGGAACGGCTGCGGGCACGGGTTCTGACGCGTACTCGGACGCGGACAAGGGACTCCCCCGGAAGTACCGAACGCGCGGCCCCGGCTCACCTCCGAAGCCGGATCCCGCGCATGACAGCTCGGATTATGGTTCGCGCGCCCCCCACCTCCAACCCGGTTTCCCCGACGATCCGTCACAATGCCCGCCCAATCGGACGCTCCGTGACCCAACCGCAATGGGACGGGCTCAGGCGGTGCGACGGAGGAGGTCGGAGAGGGCGAGCCGGGAGGGGACGTCGAGCTTGCGGTAGATGCGGGACAGGTGCGTTTCGACCGTGCGGGGGCTGAGGAAGAGGTGTTCGGCGATCTCGCGGGTGCGCAGCGTCGTCCTGGCGAGTTCGGCGATCTGCCGTTCGCGATCGCTGAGCAGGGCGAGCGGGTCCGCGGGGCGGGTGCCCTGGGCGAGGTCGGCGCGGGCCCGGGCCGCCTGCTCGCGGACGAGCTGCGCGCCGTGGCTGCGGGCGATCGTCTCGGCGGTGTCCAGGCAGCGGAGGGCCTCGGCGGGGCCGTGCGCGTGGTGGAAGGCGGGGGCGGCGGCGACCAGGGTCCAGGCGTACTGGACGGGCATTCCGGCGGTCTCGAAGGCCTCGGCGGCGCGGGTGAAGAGTCCGGCGGCGCGGTCGGGGCGGCCGGCGGCGAGGTGAAGCCGGGCGCGGGCGCAGCGCGCGTGGGCCCGTTGGACGGGCAGCCCGAGCTGTTCGGCGTCCTTCTCGGCGGCGCGGGTGAGGCGTTCCGCCTCCTCGCGGTCCCCGCATTCGAGGGTGGCGGTGGCGAGGGCGGCGAGCAGGAAGGGCCGGGAGAACGGCCGGACCTGGGGCAGCCGCCTGCCGCGCGCGCTGTCCAGCAGGGCGCGGCGGCAGCCGGCGGGGTCGCCGGCGAGGAGCCGGGCGTGGCCGAGCAGGCCGTTCGCGGAGGCGGTCCACCAGCTCTGGCCGGCCGGGTCGGCGCCGGCCGCCTCCTCGATGAGCGCGAGGGCCTCGGTGGAGTGTTCGCGGCCGCGGGCCCACAGCAGCGAGGTGGCGCGGATGGCCTGGGTGAGCGCCACCGCGGGCCGGGCCCCCAGGGAGCGGGCGAGGTCCTCGGCCTCCCGGGCGTGCCGCTGGGAGGCCTCCAGGTGGCCGGTCCACTGCTCGGCCATGGCGAGTCCGAGGAGACGGTGCAGCAGGATCGGCCGCTGGGGGCCCTGGTGGTCGCGGTCCAGACCCCGGCTGAGGTGGCGGGCGGCGTCGGTGAACCGTTCGAGGTAGAGCTCGGCGCTGCCGAGCAGCGCGAGGGTCTCGGGCGTGCGGCCGGCCAGCGGGTCGGGGAGGGCGTCGACCAGGCGGGCGCAGTGGGTGACCGCGGCCAGGGCCTCGGTGAGGTCTCCGACGTGGGTGAGGCAGAGGGCGTCGAGCACCCTGAGCACCGTGGCGTCGGCCTCGCCCGGCGTCCGGACGGCCTCCTGAAGGAGGGCGCGGGCCTGGTCGTGGGTGCCGCGCAGGACGTGCACCAGGCCGTGTTCGGCGATCAGCTCGGCGGCTTCGGCTGGCAGCGGGGCGGGCAGCGGCCTCGGCAGCAGTTCGAGGCCGGCGTCGGTGATGGCGGTCGCCTCCGCGTAGCGGCCCAACTGCCGTTCGACGGCCGCGCAGACGGCATGGGCCTGGATCAGCTGGCGCCGGTCGAGCTTCGCGGCCCGGCCGAGGAGTTCGTGGGCGCGGGTGCGGGCCTCGCCGAGCTGGCCGGAGGCGATCAGGGCACGGCAGTGGGCCAGTTCGAGGTCGTCGCGGTTGGTGGGGCCGGCTCCGTCGTCGGGGAGGGAGTCCAGGGCGAGGCGGAGCCAGAGCGCGGCGGTGGCGGGATCCCGCGCGGTGATCTCGGTGGCCGCGTGGGCGAGGGTGTGCGCGGCGAGGGCGGCGTCGGTGCCGAGCAGGTAGTTGGCGTGCCGGGCCCGGTCGCGGGCCCGGCCGGGCCGGGCGGTGATCAGCTCCAGGGCGCGGCGGTGGGCGCGCAGCCGGAAGGAGAGTCCGGCGCGTTCGTGGGCGACGTGGCCGATGACGGGGTGGCGGAAGGTGAGGCTGCCCCGCCAGTCGACCTGGCGCACCAGGTCCGCGGTCTCCAGTTCGGCGAGGGCGTCGAGGGTGCCGTCCGTTCCGAGCCCGGTGAGGTGGGCGATGTCCTCCGGCCGGAAGGGGTTGCCCGCGACGGCGGCGGCGGAGGCGGCGAGCACGGCCCAGGGCGAGAGCGCGTCGAACTCGGCGGCGAGCGGTTTGGCGGCGCGGAGCAGGGCGGCGGTGTCGGTGCCGGGGCGGTCTGGCCAGTGCTCGGGCTGCCAGCCGGCCGCGAGGAGCAGGTGCAGGTACCGGGGGTTTCCTTCGGCCGCGGCGCACAACTCGGCGGCGTAGGCGTGGAGTTCGACCGGATCGGCCGAGCCGGGGCCCGCGGCCGGGTACTGGCCGGCGATCAGGGCGGCCACCGCGTCCGGGCCGAGCGGGCCGGGCTCGACGCGGGTGGACCGGCCAGCCCGGGCGGCGTTCTCCAGGGCTTCGAGGAGCTGTGGCGCGCTCCGCGCCGGGCGGTGGGTGAGCACCAGGAGGAACGGGGCGGGTGCGAGCGAGCGGACCGTCCGGACCAGCAGCGCGGTGGAGGCGGGGTCGCACAGGTGCACGTCGTCCAGCAGCAGGACTCCGCCCGCCGCCCAGTCCGCGAGGCCATCGCCCGTCCCGTCGAAGGGACGGGGCCGGCGGCCGCCGGCGTACCGGCTCTCCCAGGCGTCGCGGAAGACCCGTAAGGGGGTGAGGTCACCGCGCGGGGCGTGGGCGCGGGCCACCGGGATCCCGCGCCGTTCGGCCAGGCCGGCCAGTGCGGCGGCCAGGCGGGTCTTCCCGATGCCGGGCTCCCCGGGGATCTCGACGACCGGACCGCGGCCGAGCTCCAGGGCGTCCAAGGCACCGGCGAACGAGGCGAGTTCGGCCTCGCGCCCGACCAGGAGCGGGCCGGCCGCCGTTCCGAGCGCTGCGGCCATGTCCGCCGTCCTCCCCTGGCAGGGCACCGACAGGAGCTGTCACCGAGTGGAACCCCTGTGTTCTGCCTCCGATTCTGAAGCAACATGCCCACTTCGGTGTCGTTTTCAACGTCATTCCTTCACACCGCAGTTGTTCAGTCGGGGATGTCCCAGGTGAACCGGTGCACGTGGATCCCGAAGTAGGGGAAGGACTCCACGGAACGGATCCCCGGCACGGTGCGGATCCGGTCGTTGACGAGCGCGCACAGCTCGTCCATGGTCCGGCAGACCACCTCGGCGAACAGGTCGCGGGAGCCGGCCGTGGAGACCAGGTAGATCACGCTGTCGATGGCCTCCAACTCCTTGATGATGTCCGGGAGTCCGCCGTCGACGGTGATGCCGAGCAGCGCCATGACGGGCAGCCCGAGCTTCAACGGGTCGGTGACGGCGGCGAACTGGAGCAGGCCGCGCTCGGTCAGGCGCTGCACCCGGGCGCGCACGGCCGGAGCGGACAGCCCCACCTCCCGGCCCAGGTCGGTGTAGGAGGCACGGCCGTCCTGCTGGAGCCGCCGGATCAGGGTCTTGTCGAGTGCGTCCAGTTCGATGCGGGCCGTCAAGGGGTCCTCTCTCCGTCCGAGGCGTCCGTAAGGAGGCGACGGTAGCAACGGCAGTGACCGGAGGGGCATGCCCGGGGCCCCCTCAGTGGAACCACGTAATCGCACACGTAACCCGGGAACTGACGGTCCGTCATCAAGTCGCGACGGACTACCCTCCCCCCATGCCCCGCCACCGATGACGCCTGCGCACAGATGATCGAAAGGTGGTCACCCATGATCGCTCGTCACCGGCAGAGCAGCGAGGCCACGGGGGATCCGGCCCATGCGTGAGGCCTCGCTCCCGTGGCAGGGCGGGGCGGCCGTCCGGTTCTCCCTGCTCGGCCCGCTGTCGGTCCAGGTCGGGGAGGACGTGCTGCCGCTCGGCCCGCTCAAGCAGCGGATCGTCCTCGCCATGCTGCTGTGCCAGCCCAACAGGTTCGTCTCGGTCGACCAGCTGACCGAGGCGCTGTGGGCCGGCGAACCGCCGCGCACCGCACGGAAGAACATCCAGGTCTACGTCTCCGCCCTGCGCCGGACGCTGGCGCGCACGGGGGACCGGATCCTGCACGGGCTGGGGGGCTACCTGCTCCGGCTGGCCGAGCCCGAGCTCGACGTGCTCGGGTTCCAGGCCCTCGCCAGGGCCGCCCGTCAGAGCACCCTGGAGGGCCGGCCGGAGGCCGCCGCCGAACTGTTCGACCGGGCCCGGCGGTTGTGGAGCGGGCCCCCGCTCCCCGAGCTGCGCTGCTCCGAGCCGGTGCGCGCCCAGGTCGACCAACTGGTCGGCCGCTACCTGGCGGTCAGCGAGGACTGGGCCGAGGCCGCGCTGGAGGCCGGGCGGCCCGGGGAGGTCGCCGAGGTGACGGCGGAGCTGCTGGAACGGCACCCGCTGCGGGAGCGGCTGCGGGCCGTCCACATGTCGGCGCTGCACCGCTCCGGACGGCGGGCCGAGGCGCTGGCCGCGTACGAGGAGGTCCGGCAGCACCTCTCCCGGGAGCTGGGCCTGCCCCCGAGCACCGCCCTGACCGCCCTGTACGAGTCGATCCTGTCGGACGGCCCGCACGCCCCGGGCCCACCGCGGCCGGGCGCGGCCGGGCACCGCCGCGCGCCGCACAGCCTCCCCTTCGACGTCCCGGACTTCACCGGCCGCGACGAGCAGGCCGGGCAGCTGCTGGCGGCGGCCTCCGGCCGCGGCGCCGTCGCGCTCGTCACCGGCTCGGCCGGGGTGGGTAAGACGACGCTGGTGGTGCACGCCGCGCACCGGCTGGCCGACCGCTTCCCCGACGGGCTGGTCCACCTCCGGCTCCGCGAACAGGACGGCTCCCGCCGCTCACCCGCGTCGCTGGCGGCCGAACTCGCCCGGTACACCGGCCGGGACGCGAGGCCGCGGGAGCACCCCGACCAGGCGGCCGCCGCCTGGCGCGACTGGCTGGCCGACCGCAGGGTGCTGCTGTTGCTGGACGACGCGCCCGACGAGGCGAGCGTCCGTCCGCTGCTGCCCTGCCCCGGCACGAACACCACCGTCGTCACCTCCCGGACCAGGCTCGCCGGGCTGGCCGGCACCCACCGGATCGACCTCCCGCCGTTCTCCGTCGAGGAGGCCCTGGAACTGCTCGACCGGATCACCGGCCGGGTGCACGGCGACCCGGCGGCCGCCGAACGCATCGTCCGGGCCTGCGGCCTGCTGCCGCTCGCGGTCCGGGTCGCCGGCCTCAAGCTCACCGTCCTGCGGCACCTGCCGCTCGCCGAGTACGCGGACCGGCTGGCCGACGCGCGGACCGTGCTGGACGAACTCGCCGTCGGCGACCTCGACGTGCGCAGGCTGCTCGCCGACGAGTGGCGCTGCCTGGACGAGGCCCACCGCGCCGCGCTGCTGCGCCTCGGGGGGCTGCCGGACTCCTCGGTGTTCACGGCGGAGCACGCCGCGATCGTGCTGGGGTGCGCCCCGGACGGGGCCCGGCGGCAGATCGAGCGGCTGATCGAGGCCGGTCTGGTCCTCTCGCCGGACAGCGAGGTGACCGCGCACGCGGCGGTGTACACGCTGCCGCACCTCACCCGGGTGCTCGCCCGGGAGCAGGCCGCCGCCTGGTCGGCGTACGACCGGACCGTTCGCTGACGGTCCGTCAACCACGGCCGCACCACCGGCCCTTGGGGGAGCCGGTGGTGCGGCGCGCACGGCTACATCGTGTTGTAGTAGTAGCTCGCGAAGACGCTGAAGCACGGGTACTGCGCGTCGAGCTCGGACTCGGGCTCGACCTCGGTCTCGAGCTGCTGCAGAGCGAGGATCTCAGTCATGGAGCGGCTCCTCGCCGGTCAGTAGTCGGACTGGGTGATCGTGCTGGCGTAGATGCTGAAGCAGGGGAAGGCGGACTCCTCCGTCCCCTCCTCGGCCTCGAGTTCGAGCAGCTGCAGGGCGAGCACCTCGGTCATGGACGACTCCCTTCGTCATCGGGCGAGTTGGCGGGATCCAGGGTGAACCAGTCGTCACCCGGGCCGTGGAGGGCTCGGCACAGTGCCAGCAGGATCCCCGCGCTGCCACTGGCCAGGTCGGCGCTGAACCGGAGCGAGCCCGTCCCGAGCCAGCGGACGCCGTCACCGTGCGGGACGGCGTACTTGAGGAGGCCGGTCGCCAGCCGCACCGCGTGCCCGCGGTCGGCCTCGTCCCGGGTGAAGTCGGCGTACTCCGCGGCCAGGTGGACCAGGCCGGCGAAGCCGTCGTGCAGGCCGGGCTGCACCGCGCTGACCTTGCGGACGTCCGCGGCCACCCGGGGCAGGGCGGTGGCGAAGCGTTCGCCGTCCGGGCCGGCCGCGTAGCGCGTCAGGACCGTCCCGACCCCTGCGGAGCCGGTGGCCAGATAGGGCATGACCCGCCGGTTCACGGCGTTGTCGGCGAACGACAGGCAGCCGTCGGGCAGCTCCACCGCGCGGTCCAACTCCTCGTGCAGCAGCGCCAGTCCGGCCTTCCGGTAGTGCTGCTCCCCGGTGCCGTCGGCCAGGTGGTGCAGGAAGAGCGCGAGCCCCGAGCGGCCGTGGAACAGGCCGCGGGCGTCCTGGGCGCCGAGCGTCGGCCCCAGGTCGGCGGTGCGCAGGATCGCGTCGCCGGTGGCGGCCGCCCGCTCCAGGTGGCGCGGGTCGCCGGTCCGCCGGTGCAGGGCGAGCCAGGCGAGGCCGATCCCGGCCCGGCCGCCCGCCAGGGTGTTCGTCGTCGCCGTCAGCGGATGGCCGTCGGCGGCGCCCAGCAGCTCGGCCGCCTCGTCCAGGTGGCCGGCCCGGGCCAGCACCCGCGCGACACCGGCCGTTCCGACCGCCGGTCCGGGAGGCAGCGCGTCCGCCGAGGACAGCGCGTCCCGCCGCAGCCGCTCGCCGACCGCGTCGGGGACCGGCAGGCCGGCCCGGTGCAGGGCGTGCACCACGCCGGCCGTCCCGTACGCCAGGCACACCGTGTTGGTGTGGAACGCCGACGGCGAGGGCGGGAAGACCCAGTCGGGCCGCTCGGGGGCCGCCAGCCCGAGCAAGCCGGTGGCCGTCCACCCGGCGAGCCGCGCCAGGCAGCCCAGCGGATCGGCGTCCACCTCCTCGGGGCCGGGCAGCCGGACGCCCGTGTCCGTAACGGGCCGGTGGAAGGCGGTGGCCCGCCGCCACAGGTCCTCGGGCACCGGCGAGACCGCCGCCAGGTCGCGGCGCAGCAGCGCGAAGTTGGCCGAGCGCAGCTGCGGCGCGTTGGGGAACGGCGCGAGCAGGGTGAGCACCACGGCCGCCGTGCCGTAGCGGTCCCCGAGGAGCTCGTCCCCGGGGTGCCCGGCGGCGAGGTCGCGGGGCGGGACGAAGCCCGGGGTGCCCATCCGGGCGGGGGCGGCGGACACCGGGGTCACGGTCTCGAAGTCGACCAGCCTGGCCTCCCCGGCGGGGGTGACGATGACGTTCCCCGGGTTCACGTCGCCGAACCGGAGCCCCAGCGCGTGCAGCCGGCCGAGGGTCTCGTCCAGCGAGGCGAGCAGGCGGCGGCAGTCGGCGTGGTAGCGGTCGAAGTCCCCGGCGGGCCGGGAGGCCAGCAGGACCGGCGAGCTGCGGTTGATCCACTTCACCAGCGGGGCGCCCTCGACGTACTCCGTCACGAGGAAGTCGTGCTCCCACTCGGTGAAGTGGTCCAGCGGTTCGGGGCAGGCGCCCGGGGCCGCCGCGTGCACGGCGGTGAGGGCGTCGTACTCGCGCCGCAGCCGCTGCTGGGCGCTGACGCCGTCCCAGCTGTAGCCGTTGTGCGGGCGGGCCTCCTTGACCAGGACCAGGCGTCCCGTGCGGGTGTCGCGGGCCTGGTAGGCGCCGCCGGCGTTGCTCGGCTGCAGCACCTTGACCACCTCGTAGTCCCGGATCCGGATCGCGCCCCGGTGCCGGGCCGGCTCCTCGGCCACGAAGGGGTAGGTGATCCCGGCGGGCAGGGCGAAGAACGGCAGCCGGAGGTCCGGCACCTCCGCCCCGTGCCCGTCCCGCACCAGCGGCTCCACGGTGCCGTCGGCCAGCAGCCGGCCGCTGCGGCCGAACGCGCCGTACCGGTAGTGCACCGTCCGGGAGTCGCGGTACCGACGGTCCGTCAGGACGTACGCGCCCTCCTCCCCGCGCAGGGCCTCGGCGAGGGCGTCGAGCAGCCGTCCGGCGGTCTCCTGGTCCGGCGGGTACACGGCGCAGAACTTGCCCGCCTGGGGCCGGGGCGCGTGCTTGTGGTGGAGGGCGAGGTAGAAGAAGTGCGCCGACACGTGCTTGAACGGCACCCGCTCGGCGAAGCAGGTGGCCGCCACCACGTCGAGGACGGCCTGTGCCCGCTCCAGCCGGGCCGACACGTGGACCTTCCAGCCCTGTTCGGCACGGCGGACCCCGGGGCCGCTCCACGCCGTCCAGATGTCCCGGTCGGTGCCGCGCCAGCCGGCCGGGACCCGGGCGGGGGCGAACCGCGGGCCGGGGTCGGCCATCGTGCCGAGGGGGGCGTAGAACTGCTCGTCGGCGAAGGCTTCTGACAGTACGTCGAACATGGGGACCTCCTCCGGAGGGGGCTGGCGGGACAGGGAGAAGGGCGGCGGGACGGACGGCGGCTCAGGGACGGGCCGCGAGCACCTCCACCGGGCCGAGGCCGAGCGCGGCGACGGGGCCCGCGACGGATTCGGCGTCGCCGACCAGGACGACGGTGAGCCGGGCCGGGTCGAAGGCCTCGACGGCCGCCGCGGTGGCCTCGTCGGCGCGGACGGCGGCGAGCCGGGTGTGGAACCGGGCCTGGTGGTCGTCGGGCAGGTACTGCTCCACCTGGTCGGCGAAGGTCGCGGCGAGGGCGTACGCGGTCTCGTAGCGCAGCGGGGCCGTCCCGACCAGGTTGTGCACGGCCGGGGCGAGCTCCCGGTCGGTGAACCCTCCGGTGCGGACGCCGCGCAGCACCTGCCAGGTGTCGGCCAGCGCGGGGGCGGTGACCGCGGTGGCGACGGACCCGGCGATGCTGACCAGCGAGGCGCCGGTGCCGTCGGGCGTGGAGCGCAGCACCTGGGCCTGGGCGCGGACCCCGTAGGTGTAGCCCTTCTCCTCCCGGAGCACCCGGTTGAGCCGCGAGGGCAGGGTGCCGCCGAGGCAGTGCACGCCCAGCACCAGCGCCGGCCAGGCCGGGGAGTGCCGGTCGGGGCCGAGGCCGCCGACCATCAGCTGGGTCTGCGCGGCACCGGGCCGGTCCACCACCACGATCCGGCCGCCGGCCCCGGAGCCGACCGGGGCGGACCGCCACCGCTCGGCCGGCGGACCGGCCCACCGGCCGAGGCTGCGGGCGAGCAGCCCGTCCAGGTCGACGCCGTCGAGGTCGCCGACCACCACCGCGGTGGTGGTGGCGGGCCGCAGCCGCTCCCGGTAGCAGGCCCGGACCGCCGCCGGGTCGATCCGGGCGACCGTCCCGGCCGATCCCCTGACGGGTCGTGAGCAGCGCAGCTCCGGTGCGAAGAGCTCCGCGACCAGGGTGTCGTAGGCGCGCTGGGCCGGGTTCGCGGCCTCCTGCCGGATCTGGTCCAAGCGGTTGTCCACCAGCCTGCGGACCTCCTCCTCGGGCAGGGCGGGCCCGCGCAGGGCGTCGGCGAGCAGGTCCAGCGCCAGACCGAGGCGGGAGGCCGGCACCTGGAGCGAGAGCCGTACGCCGAGGGGGCCGGTGGCGGCCTCCAGGCCGGCGCCGCAGTGGTCCAGCCGCGCGGCGAACTCCTCGGCGTCGTGGCGGTCGGTGCCCGCGCGCAGGGCCCGGGCCAGTACGGCGGTGACCCCGTCCAGACCCTCGGGCTCGGCGTCGGGCGGCGCGTCCAGCAGCACCTCGACGGCGATGGTCCGCCGGCCGGGGCGGTGGCAGCGCAGCACGGTCAGCCCGTTGTCCAGCACGGTGCGGAGCGGCGCCGGGAAGTGCCAGGGCCGGGGCGGGGCGGCGACGGGGCGGGGGTGGAAGGTCATGCCGGGGGCGAGGACGGTCACGGGCGGCTGTCCCTCCGGTCGTCCGCCCGGGCAGCCCGGGCGGTGGGTTCGTGGGTCAGGACGGCCCGGCCGTCCGGGCGCAGGGAGTCCGCCGCGACCCGGCGGACCTCCTCGGCGGTGATCTCGTGCGGCTGCCGCGCGGGGGCCAGGGCCGGCCGCGGATCGCCGAACAGGCTGACGGACCGGCAGATCTCCTCGGCGCGGCCGCCGACTGTGACGTGACGCTCCAGCCAGGCGCGGTCCAGCACGGCCCGGGCCAGCTCCAGCTCGGCCGGTGTCGGGCCGTGCTCGGCGAAGCGGGCCAGCTCCTGGTCGACGGCGGCCTGGATGGCCGGCGCCGTGCCGCCGGAGGAGTCCCGCACCTCCAGCCGGCCGAGCGAGGGCGTCCCGGCGAGCCGGAGCAGCCGGAAGTGGACTGAGGCGGCCGAGCGGTCCCGCCGCACCAGGCGCCGGTGCAGCCGGGCCGACGCCCCGCCGCCCAGGACCGCGAGGGCCAAGCCGGCCGCGTCGGCCTGCCGGGTGCCGTCCGGCGGGAGCCGGTAGGTGGCGGTCAGGGCGGGTGCGGCGGCCTCCTCCCAGATGGCGGCGGGCGCGTCGGGCTCGGGGCCGGAGGCCCGGGCCGGGACTGAGGTGCGTGCCCCGGCGCCGCGACGCCGCCCCCCAATTGCCGGCCGGTCTGAGCCGAAGTACTTCTCGATCCAGCCGAGCGTGCGGTCCGGATCGAGCTCGCCGACGACCACGAGCACGGCGTCCCGGGGCTCCCGGGCCGGCGCCGCCACCCGACGGGCCGTCAGCTCGGCCCCCCGCCACAGGGCGAGCTCCAACTGGTGGGCGGGGACGGTCTCGGCGTGGTCGGTGCCCGGGGCGTCGTGCCGGAGGCGGACGGCGGCGAGCGGGACGCGGTGGTCCTCGGCGAGCACGACCAGCAGGCCGTTGGCGAGGCGTTGCTCGGTGAACCCGCCGGTGAGCAGGTCAGGCACGGGATCCGCCCAACAGGGCCATCAGTTCGCCGGCCAGCCTGGTCGCCTCGGCGCGGCTGGGCGGGGCGAGGCCCGCACCGGCGTCGTCCGCCACGGCCCGCCGGGCCGTGGTGTAGTGCAGCGCGACCGCCGCCTGCCGGGCGAACAGCGACAGCAGGTCGAGCTCGGGCAGGCTGGAGCGCGCCTGCGGGGCCGGGTCGAGGACCTCCAGCACGCCGAGCACCCGGTCGCCGTGGATCAGCGGGGCCGCCATCAGCGCGTCGGGGACGTACTGGGTGGACTGGGCCAGGGACCGGTCGAAGGCGGAGTTGTCGGTGAGGTCGTCGACGATGATCGGCTCGCCGGACAGGGCCACCCACCCGGCGATCCCGCGCCCGGCCGGGAACCGCATGCCGACCAGGAACTCCTCGCCCTGGCCGGAGACCGCCTGGAAGACCAGCTCGTCGGCCTCCTCGTCGAGCAGGAAGACCGAGCTCGCCTGGGCGCCGAAGATCGCGCGGGCGACGTCGACGACGGATTGCAGCAGTTCGAGGGCCATCGGATCGGGGGAGGTTCTGGCGGGCTGGAGGTCGGAGGACATGGCGGCACCTTCGGCTAGTGGACGTTGGCTGCGCAGGAGTAGAGCGCGCTCTTCAGCTGAAACGGCGTCATGTGCGGGCTGCCGGAGAGGATCCGGGCACTCAGGCCGCTGATGAAGGGGGTCGCGAAGCTGTTGCCGGTCGAGCGGATGGTCCGCCCGCCGAGCCAGGCCACCTCCACGTTCTGGCCGGGCGCGAAGAACTCCACCGGCGGCTCCGGGTTGTAGAGGTGCAGCCCCGGGTCCTGCTCGGCGTGGCTGCCGACCGAGACCACCGAGGCGAACCGCCACGGGTAGCTCTCCACCTGGGAGTTGTGCGCCGAGGCGACGATCACGCTGCCGTTGAAGTACGCCTCGTCGGCCAGGCCGTGCAGCTCCTCCGCGAACCGGGCCCTGGTGGTGGACAGGCTGAGGTTGATCACGTCGAAGCCCTGCCGGACGGCCCAGCGCAGTCCTTCGAGCAGGACCTCTCCGGTGCCGGAGAACGCCTCGCCCAGCACCCGCACGCTGT
Organism: Kitasatospora sp. NPDC088742; assembly: GCF_055584905.1. Lineage (NCBI taxonomy): Bacteria > Bacillati > Actinomycetota > Actinomycetes > Kitasatosporales > Streptomycetaceae > Kitasatospora > Kitasatospora sp. NPDC088742. The sequence continues at coordinate 25,044 of NZ_JBVJLD010000061.1, forward strand.
AGAGGCCGCACTCCGGCGCGACCCGGCGGATGATCCCGGCGCAGGCGGTGCCGTGGCCGCAGCTGTCCCCGGTGGTGGTCTCCTCGACCCGGATCCCGTCCGCGTCCTTGAGCACCACGTACGAGCCGTCGACCCGGCCCACGGCGGGGTGGTCGCGCTCGACCCCGGAGTCGACCACGCAGACCCGTACCCCGCGCCCGGTGGCCGCGCTCCAGGCGTCCGGCGGGCCGACCCGGCCGGCGGCCACCGGGATGTCCTCGGGGCGCTTGCCGAGCAGGCGCCAGGTCAGGCCCTGCGGCGGGGCTGTCGTCATCGTGGCTCATTCCGTCGCTGGAGGAATTCGGCGGACCGGCGGGCCCCGGGCAGGTGTCCCTTGGCGGCGAAGACCGCGCGGGCGGTCACGGCGGCCTGCGCGGCGGGGACGTCCCGGCCGAGCAGCCGGAGCGTGTGCGCCTGGTCCAGCCAGGCGAGGGCGCGGACCACCGGCGAGTCGGTCCGGCCGGCGGCGGCCACCGCGCGGGCGGCCAGCCGCAGGGCCTCGTCCGGCCGCTCCTCGACGGCGGCCAGCCGGGCGGACAGGCCGTCGAAGTCGACCGCCTCGGCGAGCCGGCGCTCCCCGGCCCGGCGGACCGGTTCCAGCGCCCGGCCGGCCGAGACCGGGTCACCGCCGTCCAGGTGCAGCCGGGCGGCCTCCAGGCCGATGCCGACCAGCAGCGCGGGCGCGTCCAGCTGGCGGGCCCGGGCGGCCGCCTCGTCCAGCAGGGCGAGGGCGCGGCCGGCACCGCCCTGGAGCGCCTCCACCATGGCGGTGAACAGCGGCAGCATGATCCGCATCTCCGCGTAGCCGAGCTCCTCGGCCTGCCGCCCGGACTCGGCCAGGCTGTCGTGCGCGTCCGTCCACCGCTCCTGCAGCGCGAACAGCACCGCCAGCGGCAGGTTCAGGGTCAGCCGTACGGTCCGGCGGCCCTCGCCGTGCCGCTCCAGCAGCGCGAGGCAGCGCTCGACCGCCTGCCCGGCGGGGAGCGGCCCGCGCCAGAGCGAGATGCCGATCGCCCCCAGGGCGGCCGCCCGCTCCGGCTCGCCGCCGGCCCGCACCGCGTGGTCCAGGGCCCGGGTGAGCCGGTCGTCGGCCTCGCCGTGCCGGCCCTGGGACTGGCTGCGCTGGGCCAGCCGCAGACAGGCCCGGGCCTGCCCCAGCTCGTCCCCGGCCGCCGCGAACACCGGCAGCACGTCCTCGGCGGCCTCGGCCGGGGACTCGCCCTCGGAGCTGACGGCGGACAGCGCCAGCCGGGCGTGCGCGGCCTCCACCCGGTCGACGGGGGCGGCCAGCAGGCCCTGCAGCAGGGCCCTGGCCTCCTCGGTGCGCCCCAGGGCGGAGCGGGCCTCGCCGAGGCGCCGCACGGCGGCGTCGGCACCCGGCTCGCCGGGGCGGTACAGCGCGGTGGAGCGGGTCAGCAGGCCCTCGGCCCAGGGCAGGTCGGAACGGGCCAGCGCCTGCGCCCCGGCCTGGCCGAGGGCCTGCGCGGCGCGCAGCCGCAGGCTCTCGGTGGCCTCGCTGAGCTGGCCCAGTTCGCTGCGGTAGCCGTGCGCGCGCTCCAGGTGGCAGCCGACCGCGGCGAGCCCCGAGGCGCGTACGGCGGGCAGCTCGGCGGCCTTCTCGTGGCCCTCGGCGCGGGCCCGCTTGGACATGCAGGCGTAGGTGACCTCCTGCACCAGGCCGCTGCTGAACCGGAAGGTCACCAAGGGGCCCGGTTCGACCAGCCTGCGGCGGTTGAGCCGCACCACCGCCGACCGCACCCCGCTGCCGGGGTCGCAGAGCCGGGCCAGGTCTCCGAGCACGAACTCCCGGCCGATCACCGAGGCCTGGTCCAGCGCGTTGCGCTCCGGCGGGGCGAGGGCGTCGATCCGCGCCCCCAGCACGGCCTGCACGGTGGGCGGCAGTTCGTCCGGCGACCCGGTCTCGGCGGCCGCCGAGAGCAGCTGCTCCAGGTGCAGCGGATTGCCCCCGGCCCGCTCCAGCAGCCGGGCCGGCACCGCGTCCCAGTGCGCCCGGACGTCCGCCAGTTCGGCGGCCAGCTCCGCCGTCTCCCGCGGCGAGAGCCCGCGCAGCGGGAGGGTCCGCACCGGCTGGTCGGCCAGGTCGGCCGCGGTCTCCAGCAGGTCGGGCCGGGCCACGCTCACCAGCAGCACCGCCGCCCGGTCCAACTCCCTGACCAGCCGGGCCAGTACGTCCAGCAGCAGCGGTGTGGCCCAGTGGCAGTCGTCGATCACCAGGACCACCGGCCGGCGCACCGACAGCGCGGTCAGCACCCGGACCAGTGCCGAACAGGTCTCCCCCACCGAGGGGTTGGGCGTCCCGTCCAACAGCAGGCCGTCGGCGAGCACCCGCAGCGCCTCGCCGACACCGGGCGGGGCCTGGTCGGCGAGCACCGAGGCGACCGCGTCGGCCAGCGGCCCGAGGCTGCCCCGGTCGCCGTACCGGCGGCAGCGCCCGCTGCCCGGCCGCAGCCCGCGGGAGTCGATCCACTCGCGCAGCAGCCGCGTCTTGCCCTGCCCGGCCTCGCCGTGGACCAGTACGTGGCGGGCGCCCAGGGTCGTGGTCTCCGCCAACGCCTCGTCCAGGGCCGCGAGTTCGGGGATCCTACCGACGAAGCGCACGTCGAAGCGGCGGACCAGCTCCGGGTCGTCCTCGCCGAGGCCGAGCAGCCGGTAGGCGGTGACGGGCTCGCTCTTGCCCTTGAGCAGGAGCGGGCCGACCGGTTCGGCCTGCACCGCGTCGGCGGAGCGCCGGGTGTCGGGGCCGATCAGGATCTGGCCCGGGCCGGCGTTCTGCTCCAGCCGGGCGGCCACGTTGACGGTCTCGCCGGAGACCAGGGCCTGCCGGACCGAGGCGTCCGAACCCGACACCACCTGGCCGGTGTTGACGCCGATCCGGATGTCGAGCCGGACTCCGAGGGTGGCCTCCAGCTCGGCGTTGAGCCCGTCCAGGGCGGCGACCATGCCGAGCGCGGCGGCCAGCGCCCGGCGGGCGTCGTCCTCGCGGAGGACCGGTACGCCGAACACCGCCATCACCGCGTCCCCGATGAACTTCTCCACCGTGCCGCCGTGGAACTCGATCTGATCCCGCATCAGCTCGAAGTAGCGCAGCGTCACCGACCTCAGGGTCTCCGGGTCCAGCCGGCCGGAGAGCGCGGTGGAGCCGACCAGGTCGCAGAAGAGCACGGTGACGACCTTGCGGGACTCGGTGACGGCCTCCGCCGCGGCGGGGGCGGCGGCAGCGGTGCCGCAGGACGGGCAGAAGCGGGCGTCGGGCGGCAGTGCGCACCCACAGGCGGAGCAGGGCATGGTCCTGTTGCCTTTCCGGGACGGTGACGGGGAGCGCAGGCCTGACGGCCCGTCAGAACAGCGCGCCGCCGGCGAACTCGCCGTGCGCCTCCACCTCGGGGGCGACCAGGTCCAGGCGCTCCTTGATGTCCACCAGGAGGTCGAGCTCGGGCGCGGTGAGGCCCCCCAGCACCTCCAACTGCTCCTCGGAGAGCGCCTCCACGGCGAACCCCGCGGATCGGAGCCGGTCGAGCGCTGCGCGGTCGTCGGTCATGGCCGGCCCCCTTGGGCGGATGCGAGTCGTGAGAACAGACGGAGGAGCCCGTCCGTGGTCCGGAGGGCGCTGACGGCCACCGCCGTCTGCTGGTCCGGTGTCAGCGGGAGCGCGTCGAGCAGCGCGTCCAGGCCGGCCAGGTGGCCGCCGTCCAGCTCCGCGTGCTCGCGCACGGTGCGGAAGGCGGCCGGCGGCAGGCCGGTCCGGTGCGCCAGCCGGTCGGCGAGCCAGGGCGCGGGCGCGTTGCCCTCCAACACCCGGACGTAGCCGAGCAGGGCCACCGGGTGGTGGTGCTCGATCCAGTAGTACTGGGCGCCGGCCAGCTCGGCGACGAGCGGAGACGGCATCGACCGCCGTACCGGGCGAGGGTCCTCCCCCGCCGCGGCGAGGTCGGTGAGCAGCCAGTCGTCGTGGCCGCGCTCCTCCTCGGCGTGCTGCTCCAGGTAGCGGCCGAGCGGCCCGGCGACCGGGTCGTCCGGGGCCAACTCGGCGCAGCGCCGGGCGGCGAGCTCCATCAGCGGCACCGAGGCCCGGATCACGGCGTGCATCGCGTGCAGGTAGGCGAGGTAGCGGCGGCGCAGTTCGGCCGGCCCGGCGGACCACAGCGCCGAGGTGGCGGCGTGCAGCGCGGGGGCGGTGAGACCGAGCTTGACCCGCAGCGCCGCCGAGGTGGCGGGGGCGGCGGTCACGGCCGGCCCCCGGTGCCGCCGGCCACCACCGGGGGCCGGAGCGCCGCCGGGCCACGCAGCGCCACCAGGCCGGCGTACGGGGCGCAGCCGTAGCGCCGCAGCAGCGCCTCCGGCCCGGCCTCGGCCTGCATCCGGGCGGCCTCCCGGTCCAGCAGTTCACCGACCGGCCCGGCGGCGTCCCGCACCGCCCCGGCGAGCACCTCGGGGTGCTCGGGCAGGGCCCGGCAGGCCGCGCAGGGGCCGGCCGCGGGTGCGGGGGCGGTGCCGTAGCGCTGGTGGAGGTGGACGGGGCCGACCGCCCGCACCATCCGCAGCACCGGCGAGGCCAGCGAGCGGCGGCGGACGGTTCCCCAGTCGTCCTCGGCGATGTGACCCAGCGACAGGTGCGCGGGGACCGGTCTGCGGTCCACCGTCCGCTGGTTGCAGCAGGCCAGCACCGCGCCGTCGAAGGCCACCGTGGGCCAGGCGGCCATGGCGCAGGGGGCGACCCGCCCGGCGGCGGCCTGTGCGGACGGCGCGTGCGGACGGGCGGCGGCCCAGGCGGCGGCCCGGCCTACCGACCGCACCTCGTTGACCAGCATCGGCACCCGGTCCGCGAACTCCCGCCGGACGGCCGAGACCACCTCGGCCAGGTACGGGTCCCCGGGGCCGCTCCCGGTCAGGTGGAAGCTGACCGGGGTCCCCGCGTCCAGCACCTCCCGGACCGCCCGGAACACCTCGGCGCGCGGCACCTCCCGCTCGTGGTGGGCGTCCAGGCTCGCCGAGAAGTGGTCGACCGCGCCGATCGCCCGCCGCACCGGAGCCGGGATGCGCCCGCCCCGGGCGAAGAACATTCCGCTCAGCAGCACGCTGCGCGAGCCGGCCGCCCGGGCCAGCCCGGCCAACTCGCCCGCCAGGCCCGGCAGCAGCAGCGGCTCCCCACCGGTCAGCAGCACCACCTCGGGCCGGTCTGCGGTGGTGAACGAGCCGACGAAGCGCAGCAGTTGGCCGGCGGACGGCTCCTCGCCGGCCATCGTCGACGAGGTGGAGCAGTGCGCGCAGCTCAGCGGGCAGCGCCGGGTGAGGGTGAGCAGCAGACCGGCGCACGGGACGGGGCGCAGCCCGACCAGCTCGGCCAGTTCCATCTCCCGCCCCCGTCCGTTCGGTCCGCCCCCGGTCGAGCGCGGCACCTGCGTGGCACAGCCTGGCGCCGGGCAGTTGCGCGGGGGTTCACCAACGGTTCGGAACCGGTATGGCCGCAGCTCAGGTTGGTCGCGGCGGCGCAGGACACCGTCAACTCATCGTCCCGGAACGGTCGTTGACCTGCGCGCTGTCCGATTCCATACCGCTGCTTGACCGTTGTCGAACTCCGGACTCCTAGGTTCCTGTCTCGCCGGACCGGTCACCGACCGCCGGTGGGTCACCAACTGCACCTCGAACGATGGGAGATCGTCATGGCCGAGAACACCGAGCCCGTGAAGGACGCGTCCGAGGACGCCGCCGAGGTCGAGGCGCACTCCGTGCTGGAGCTGCAGGACCTCTCCGTCAGCGAGCCCGAGGGCACCGAGCCCGTCGGCGACTGGAGCACCGTCAGCAGCGGCTGCAACAACACCCACGTCCAGCTGTAGAGGAGACGGTCATGGCCGAGAACACCGAGCCCGAGCAGGACCCGACCGAGGTCGAGGCCCACTCCGTGCTGGAGCTGCAGGACCTCTCCGTGAGCGAGCCGGAGGGCACCGAGCCCATCGGTGACTGGAGCACGGTCAGCACCGATTGCAACAACACCAAGCCGTCGGAAATCTGAGGAGACCGTCATGGCCGAGAACACCGAGCCCGTGCAGGACCCGTCCGAGGACGCTCCCGAGGTCGAGGCGCACTCCGTGCTGGAGCTGCAGAACCTCTCCGTGAGCGAGCCCGAGGGCACCGAGCCCGTCGGCGAGTGGAGCACGGTCAGCAGCGGCTGCCACAACACCAAGTCCCCGGTGTAGTAGGTCCGTCCGCCCGTGAACCCGTGGCCGGGGTGTCCCGCGCCGGAATCCCACCGGCGCCGGCACCCCGGCACCCGTCGTCGCGCGTGGTCTCCCGCGCCCCGCGACGCGTCCGGACCAGGCGCGAAGGCGAAGGAGCCCCCATGGACGCCGCCACCCTCCCCCCGCTCCACCGCAACTCCGACTACCAGCGGCTGTGGTTGGCGCACGCGCTGTCCGCGTTCGGATCGCAAGCCACCTACATCGCGCTGCCGCTGGTGCTGCTCGCGACCACCCACTCGGTCACCGACTTCGGCATCGTCACCTTCGTCGAGGTCGCGGCGTCCGTCTTCACCGGCCTGCCCGCGGGCGTGCTGGTGGACCGGCTGCCGCGCAAGCTCGTGATGCTCTGGTGCGACCTGGGCCGGGCGGTCGCCTTCGGCCTGTTCGCGCTGGTGGTGGCCGCGGGCCAGGTCTCGCTGCCGATCGCCGTCGCCCTGGCCGTCCTGAACAGCGTGCTGAGCGCGCCCTTCGGCCCGGCGGCCTCCGCCTCGCTGCGCGAGGTCGTCCCGCCCGAGCAGCTCACCACCGCCGTCTCGTACAGCCAGGCCAGGGCCGCCACGGTGACCCTGGCCGGTCCGCTGATCGGAGCCGGGCTGTACACCGTGGCACCGGTGCTCCCCTTCGTCGTCGACGCGCTCTCCTACCTCGCCTCGGCCGCCTGCGTGATCTCGGTCCGCCTGCCGCGCGGCAAGCCGCAGGCCCCCGAGGGCGGCGCCGCGCCGCCGCACTTCCTGCGCGATCTGACCACCGGGGTGAGCGAGGTGCGGCGCAGCCCGTTCCTGCGCTACACGCTGGTCAACGCGGCGGTGGTGAACTTCGCCTTCGGCGGCGTGATCCTGGTGCTGCTCGCGCGGGGGGCCGCGGCCGGCAGCGACGGTTCGGCCGGCTTCCACAACGGGACGGTCATCGCGCTGTCCGGCGCGGGCAACCTGATCGGCGCGTTCACCTCCGCCTGGGCCGGCCGGACCTTCACCCCGCGCGCCCTGGTGCTGGCCATCGTCTGGAGCACCGCCCTGCTGGTCCCGCTGCTGGCGCTGGGCGACGGGCTCGTGGTGGCCGGGACGGTCATCTTCCTGTGCAGCCTCACCGCCCCGGCCGCCAACGCCGTGGTGGCGGCGGCGCAGCTGCACGTGGTCCCCGCGCACCTGCAGGGGCGGGTGCAGACGGCCTGCTCGCTGGTCCCCGCGCTGATCGTCCCGTTCGGCCCGCTGCTGGCCGGGTTCCTGCTCGACCGCCTCGACACCGCGTCCGTGGTGCTGGTGTACGGCGGCGTGCTGGCGGTCCTGGCCGTCTTCAGCAGCGTCAGCGGCGGGCTGCGGCAGATCCCCGACCTGCGCGTGCGACCCGAGACCACCGCGCCGGCCACCACGCCGCCCGCCGACCCGGTCGGCGCCCGGGTGCCCCGTACTCCCCCTTCGGCCGACGAGAAAGCGAGGGCAGGCTCGTGAACAAGGGCTACCACCAGTACGCGGACACCGATCCGTACTTCTACGACAACCCGGCCCCCGCCGCCGACCAGCGCCGCTACGCCGCGGCCGACCGCCCGGTGCCCCCGGGCTGGTGGCGGAAGGAGGAGCGGGTGTGGGTGAACCTGGTCCCGGACGGCGCCTCGCTGCCCGAGCAGGGCTGGAAGATCCACGTGTCCGTCGACGCCGCCCGCGCCGAGGAGACCATCGACCTGGTCAGCGCCTACTGCCTCGGGGCCGGGGTCCAGTACAAGTTCCTGCCCGACCCGTCGACCTACCGCCGGATCAACAGCAAGTACGCCCGCCGCGGCAGCAGCGGCAAGCTGCTGACCCTCTACCCGGTGGACGACGCGCACCTGGCGCGGATCCTGGCGGACCTCGATCCGCTGCTCGCCGGCCGGCCCGGCCCGTACGTCCTGGGGGACCTGCGCTGGCGCGAGGGGCCGCTCTACCTGCGCTACGGCGGCTTCCGCGAGCTCTGGTGCACCAGTGAGTCGGGGGAGCGCGTCCCCGCCATCCGGAGGCCGGACGGCGGGCTCGTCCCCGACCTCCGCGAGCCGGTCTTCCGGATTCCCGACTGGGTGGTGCCGCCGGCCCTGGTCACCGAGCAGCTGGCCGCCGACCGGGAGACCGCCAAGGCCCAGACCATCCCCTACCGCGTCGAGGAGGCCCTGCACTTCTCCAACGGCGGCGGCATCTACCTGGCCCGCGACCGGCAGAGCGGGGAGCAGCTGGTGCTGCGCGAGGCCCGGCCGTTCGCCGGGCTCGACGGCACGGGCACCGACGCCGTGAGCCGGCTGCGCAGCGAGGCCCGGGTGCTGCGGACCCTGGCGGGGCTGGACTGCGTCCCCGCGGTCCTCGACGAGTTCACCGTCTGGGAGCACACCTACCTCGCCGAGGAGTACATCGAGGGCGAGACGCTGCGTCAGTTCCTGGCCCGCAACAACCCGTTGGTCCGTCCGGACGCCGGGCCGGAGCAGATCGCCGAGTACACCCGGCAGGCCCTGGACCTCGTCGACCAGCTGGAGCGGGCCGTGCGGTCCATGCACGAACGCGGCGTCGCCTTCGGCGACCTGCACCCCTCCAACGTGATGGTGCAGTCCGACGGCCGGGTCCGCCTGATCGACTTCGAGGTGGCCGGACCGGCGGACGACCCGGTGCCCGCGATGGGCTGCCCCGGCTTCATGGCCCCGCACGCCGACACGGCCCGGGCCCGCGACCTGTACGCCCTCGACTGCCTGAGGCTCTTCGTCTTCCTCCCGCTCACCATGCTGATCGACCTCGACCCCGGCAAGGCCGATGAGCTCGCCGACGCCGTCGCCGAGTGCTTCCCCGTCCCGGCCGAGTACGTCGAGCGCCTGCGGACCGGCCTGCGGCCGCCCGCTCGGGGTGCGGCACTTCCGGCGGTGCACGGGTTCGACACGGGCGACACCGAGGAGCTCTGCTCGGCCCTGGCCCGGGCGGTCCTGACCTCCGCGACGCCGCAGCGCCAGGACCGGCTCTTCCCCGGCGACCCGGCGGGCCTGCACGACGGCGGGTACACCCTGGCCCACGGCGCCGCCGGTGTCCTGTACGCCCTCGCCGCCACCGGGCGCCCGGTGGACCCCGAGCACACCGAGTGGCTCTGGCAGGCCGCCCGGCGCGCCACCGACCCCCGCCCCGGCCTGTACGAGGGCCTGCACGGAGCGGCCCTGGCGCTGCACCGCCTCGGCCGTCCGGAGGAGGCCCTGGAGGTGCTCGGACGGGCCGTCGAGGCCACCGGTCCCGACACCTCCGCCGCACTGGACAACGGCCTGGCCGGAGCTGGCCTGACGCTGCGTCGGTTCGTCGCGGACACCGGCGACGGCGGACTGCGCGACGAACTGGCGGCCACCGCCAAGCGCCTCGCCGACACCCTCGACGCCCCGCCCCACCCCGACAGCAGGCCGGGCCTGCTGAGCGGAGCGAGCGGAACCGCCGAGTTCTTCCTGCACCTGTACGAGGACGAGGGCGACCCCGCCCACCTCGCCCTCGCCCGCCGGGCCCTGCTCGCCGACCTCCCCCACCTGCGCACCAGCGAGGAGGGCGCGGTCAACCTCCTGGACGGCACCCGGCTGCTCCCCTACATCCGGGGCAGCGCTGGCGTGGGCCTGGCCCTCGGGCACTACCTCCGCCACGCCCAGGACGAGGAGTTCGCCACCACCCTCGACGGCATCCTGCTCGCCGCACGGGCCAAGGTGGTGGCCTTCAGCGGCCTCTTCAACGGCCGGGCCGGCCTGATGGCCCTACTGGCCGAGCACCGGTCCGACCCGGCCGCGGCCGAAGCCCTGGCCCGCCACGTCCGGCTGCTCTCCTGGCACGCCATCCCCTACGCGAACGGACTCGCCTTCCCCGGCGACCAGCTCTACAAGCTCTCCATGGACGTCGCGACCGGCAACGCGGGCATGCTGCTCGCCCTGCACACCGCCGGCGGCGGTGAGCTCACCCTCCCGGGCCTGCGCGGCTTCTGACGGACCGTCGGGCGGAACACCGATCAGATCGACTCGACCGCGATGCGCGGGTGGCAGAGCCTGCGCAGGTCCTCGGTGTCGTTCGTGACGACGGTGACGTCGCCGCGTTCGCGGTGAGCCGTGGCCGCGAGCATCGCGTCGATGGCGTACTCGTGGCCGTGCAGTTCCTCGGCCACGAGCAGCTTGCTCGCGGCACGGGCGATCTCCTCCGTTCAGCTGGTGCACGGGCTCGGTGTGGCCGGAAAGGTCTTCGGGGTGCGCGGCAACCTTTCCGGGGGCGGCGGCAACTGGGTGGTGTCCGGACAGGTGGTCTGGTCAGAGGCATCGGCTGAAAGCGAGCACCGACATGTTCCCTCGCCCATCCACGTCGCCGAAGGCGTCGCGGCGGCAGAAGCACCGCGGCCGCCGGCTGTACCAGCGTCGGAGTTTCTGGGCGGCCGTCGGCCTGGCGGTCGTGGGTGGTTCCGTGGTCGTGGTCAACACGGCCTCGGCGGGAACCACCGTGGACACGAAACCCTGGTACATGCTGGTCAACCGCAGCACCGGCAAGGCGCTGGAGGACTACGGCTTCGCCACGAACGACGGTGCTCCGCTGGTGCAGTGGAGCCGTAGCGGCGCGACCAACCAGCAGTGGAGGTTCATCGACTCGGGTGACGGGAACTACCGGCTGCAGAACCGGCATTCGGGCAAGGTTCTGGACGCCTACAACTGGTCGACGACCGAGGGCTCCGAGCTGGTGCAGTGGCGCGACCTGAACGGCGCCAACCAGCAGTTCCATCTGGAGAAGTCGTCGGACGGCTACGTGCGTCTGATCAACCGCTTCAGCGGCAAGGCCGTCGAGGTCCCTGGCGGCTCCAAGACCGACGGGAGCCACATCGCCCAGTACCACGACTGGAACGGCCCCCAGCAGCAGTGGCAGCTCGTCCCGGCCGGTAGCGCCGACGGCACCGGGAACACGGGGAACGCCGGCGGCAGCGCCGCACCGGCCACCCCCGCCACCCCCGCCACGCCCAGCACGCAGGGCGGCAGCGCTCCGACGAGCCAGAGCCCGAGCGGCACCCGCCCGGCCTCGACGCCGCCGGCCTCTCCGACCGCCGCGGGCGGCAGCTCGGCGAAGCGGTTCATGGGCAGCAGCACGGTGCTCCTCGGCGGCCTGATGGACGACTCCACGGCGAACGCCGCGCCGTTCGACGTGCGGTACGCCTACATCCACAGCCAGCCCGCGCCCTCGCCCGAGGCCTACACGGCCTCGCGCTGCAAGACCGAGTGGTCGGGGTGGTGGGGCTGCTGGACCGGCAACACCACGGCGCCCGGTACCCAGGTGACCGTGTACAAGGACCGCGCGTCCAAGGCGACGTACCAGGGCAAGCCGCGCCCGCAGAAGACCCTCTTCACCTGGTACTCGCTGCGTGACCTCGGAGACGCGGCGGGCCAGGGCGACGGTCCGGGCGAGGTCGTCGCCATCAACCGGGCCGACCTGCTCACCAAGTACCTGAACGACTACCGCTTCTTCCTGCAGAAGATCGGCACCTCGCCGGACATGATCGACCTCGAGCCCGACTTCTGGGGCTTCGCCCGGTCGCTCGGCAACCTGCACCAGGTGCCCGCGCAGGTCAAGGCGGCGAGCCCGACGGACTGCGGATCGCAGGAGAACAGCGCCTCCGGCCTGGCCCAGTGCCTGATCTCGATGGCGCACAAGTACGCGCCGAACGCCGGGGTGGGACTGCACCTGTCCTGCTTCGACTGGCAGCAGAACACCGCGCAGTGCGCCAAGGACTACGCGGACCTCGGGGCATCGAACGCCGACTTCCTGGTCTCCGACGTGACCGACCGCGACGCGGGCTGGTACGCGCTGCCCGCCCACGGCAGCCGTGACACCTACTGGAACGACCAGAAGGGCTTCGCCTCCCTCTCGTTCTACAAGACGATGTCCGAGGCGGTGGGCAAGCCGGTGGTCCTGTGGCAGGTCCCCCTGGGCAACATGGCGCAGAACAACACCCCCGGCCACTACAAGGACGACAAGGTCGACTGGTTCTTCTCGCACCTGGACCAGACGGCGAACGCGCACGTCGCCGCCCTGCTGTTCGGCGCCGGCTGGTCGGAGCAGACCACGCCCGAGACCGACGGCGGGAACTTGATCAACAAGACGATCGCCAACCACAACGCGGGTGGCACCCCGCTCAAGTGACCCAACCGACCCGCAGCCGGTCGACACCGCCGAGCCCGTCTCGGCCGGTGCCGACCGGCTTCTTCCGTATGCGGCGCGGGGAATTCCTCTCCGAGTGGGCGCGTGGCTTCTTCCATCGGAGATTCCCGCGACGTTGCGCGCCCCGGCGGACGTGGGCCAGGTCAGCAGCGCCTTCCCGCTGCCGCGCTTGCCGTGATCTGCCAGGTCCTCGCAGACGCCCAGCTCAGCGACGGCTGCGTGGACTTCCACGTGGGTGTTGGCACCGACCGCCGGACGTAGGGTCGGGACATGCGACTGAGCACGGTGATCCTCCCCATCCACCGGTGGAGTGAGGGGCAGAAGATCTGGCGGCGGGCCGAAGACCTCGGCTTCCACACCGCCTACACCTACGACCACCTGAGTTGGCGGAGCTTCCGCGACGAGCCGTGGTTCGGCTCGGTCCCGACCCTGACGGCGGCGGCCACGGTGACCGAGCGGATCCGGCTCGGCACGCTCGTCACCTCGCCGAACTTCCGGCACCCGGTCACCCTGGCCAAGGAGCTGATCACGCTGGACGACGTGTCCGGCGGGCGGCTGACGCTGGGGATCGGGGCCGGCGGTGCGGGGTTCGACGCGACGGCGCTGGGGCAGGACGCGTGGTCGCCGAAGGAGCGGGCGGACCGGTTCGCGGAGTTCGTGCCGCTGCTGGACGAGCTGCTGACCACGGACGCCACCACCCGTGAGGGGACGTACTACTCGGCGGTCGAGGCCAGGAACGTCCCGGGCTGCGTGCAGACGCCGCGGGTGCCGTTCTACGTGGCGGCCACCGGGCCGCGCGGGCTGCGGCTGGCGGCCGAGCACGGCCAGGGCTGGGTCACGTACGGCGACCCGCGCGGGCCGGCTGACGTACCGGTGGAGCAGGCGCCGGAGGTGATCGCCGGTCAGCTGGCGAAGCTGACGGCGGCCTGCGAGGCCCGCGGGCGGGACGTCGCCGAGCTGGAGAAGGTGCTGCTCCAGGGTTCGACGGCGGAGAAGCCGCTGCAGTCGCTGGACGCCTTCGTGGACTGGGCGGGGACGTACCGGGAGATCGGCATCACCGAGCTGGTGGTCCACTGGCCGGTGCCGGACTCGATCTTCGCCAACGACCTCGCGGTCTTCGAACGGATCGCCACCGAGGGCCTCGCCCAACTCGGCTGAGCCGCCCCGGCGGAGGGCGCCACCACCCGGCCGCCCTCCGCCGGCTCCGCTCCGGCCCCCAACGAAACCGCGCGCTCGTTCGTGGGAGTCGGTGAGAGCGAAGGAGGCGCGAGGTGAGCTGGCACGACGTCCTGTCCGACCTGCTGGAGACCCGGGCGCTGGCGGCACGGGAGGGCCGCAGGTTCGAGGTCCGGCGGATCGACGGGACGTCCTTCCCCCTCACGTACGAGCTCGACCGGAACCGGCTGACCGTCGCCGTGGACCACGGCGTGCTGACCGAGGTGTCCGTCGGCTGAGGCCGAGGCAGAGGCAGAGCCGGGGGTCCGGGAGCGGGCGTCCGCGGAGGTGGGTAGCCTGGCCGCTCGTTGGTTGTCGCGTGGATGCACGGGGGGAGTCGTCGGTATGTCAGCTCGTGGACTGGTGACGGGTGTTGCGGTGGTCTCGGCCTTGGTGCTGGGGCTGACGGGGTGCCAGAAGAAGGACGAGGGCGGCGGGAAGGTGGTCGCCGCCCCGTCGGAGACGGTGAGCAGCGCGCCGTCGGCCGCTCCGAGCGCCACCGCGAAGCCGAGCACGGGCGCGGGCGCGAGCAAGAGCCCGACCGCCGCGGCGAGCACCGGCACCGGCACCGGCGAGGACGTGGAGGGGTGCAGCACCCCCGCGCCGAAGCCGAACTGGAAGTACGTCCAGGCGGTGAAGCCGCCCAAGCAGGACACCCTCTACGTGAAGGACGCCAAGTTCGTCTGTGACCCGAACGACGGTCACTACGAGGGCGCCGGCGCCGAGAAGACCTACATGTTCGCGACCACGGTGAAGGCGCAGATCTCCACCGGGGCCGGCAACGCCAAGGTGGTGCCGGTCGGCGAGCTGTGGCAGCACATCGGGGACTGCCTGGTGGACCGGGCGCAGGTCAAGGACCCGTACAGCTGCTCCGGCGGCATCTACGAGATCGTGCTGGACGGCACCGGCAAGATCACCCAGATCCGCGAGGTCTGGCACCCGTAGTCCTACCGCCGCGGGCGGGGTGAGCGAAGATGGAGCGGTGACCGAATCCTCCCGCCCGCTGCCCCGCCCGCCCCGGCTGATCGCCACCGATCTGGACGGCACGCTGCTCTGCCCGGGCGGGGTGGTCTCGGAGCGGACCGCCGCCGTGCTGGCCGCGGCCGAGCGGGCCGGGGTGCAGGTGGTCTTCGTGACCGGCCGTCCGCCGCGGTGGATGGAGCAGGTCAGCCCGCACATCGGCGGTCACGGGGTGGCCATCTGCTCCAACGGCGGGGCGGTGGTGGACGTGCACCGCGGCGAGCTGCTGCGGAGCTTCCCGCTGGCGCCGGCCGACACCCTGCGGGTGGTCGAGCTGCTCCGCGCCGAACTGCCGGGCAGCGCCTTCGCCTTCGAGTTCCCCGGCGGCTTCGCCCGGGAGCCGGAGTACTCGCTCTTCATGTGGGACTCGCAGAACGAGCACCCCGTCGCCCCGGCCGAGCAGCTGCTGGCCGAGGGCCGGGTGGACGGGCTGTTCAAGGTGCTGGTCAAGCACCCCGAGCTGGATCCGGACGTCTTCCTGGACAAGGCCCGGGCGGTGGCCGGCCGGTACGCCGAGATCACCCGCTCCGCCCCGGTGGCGCTGCTGGAGATCAGCGCGCTCGGGGTCACCAAGGCCACCACACTGGCCGGTTGGTGCGCCGAGCAGGGCATCGACCGCAGCGAGGTGGTGGCCTTCGGCGACATGCCGAACGACCTGGAGATGCTGGCCTGGGCCGGCCGCTCCTACGCGGTGGCCAACGCCCACCCGGACGTGCTGGCCTCGGTCGCCGAGCACACCCTCAGCAACGAGGAGGACGGCGTGGCCCGGGTGGTGGAGGAGCTGCTGGGACTGCGCCCGTGAGCTGACCGCGCGTCAGAGCCGGGCCGTCCAGCGGACCCTGGTGCCCCGGGTGTCCGGGCCCGGCTCGTGCCAGGCGTCGCCGCCGAGCACCTCGGCCCGCCGGGTGAGGTTCTTCAGCCCGCTGCGACGGCCGCCGTCCGGGATGCCCACCCCGTCGTCGGTGACGGTGAGCAGGACGCCGGGCCAGCCGGGCCGGTCCGCCAGGTCCGGGTCGCCGGAGAGCGGGTGGCCCTCGGCGTCCAGGTGGACGGTGGCGTCGAGCTCCACGCCGACCCGGGAGGCCCGGGCGTGCCGGGCCGCGTTGGAGAGCATCTCGCGCAGCGCGGCCAGCAGTTGACGGCCCGTCTTCTCGCCGACCAGGCTCTCCACCGGGCCGGTGAAGGTCACCGAGGGCTTGAAGCCGAGCGCGGCGGCGGCCTGGCTGCCCTCCCGGAGCACCCGGGTCCGCAGGTTGTCGGGCTCGTCGCCGTGGTCGTCGTGCTGGAGCGCGTAGATGGTGGTGCGCACCTCCTGGATGGTGGCGTCCAGCTCGTCCACGGCCTTGCCGATGCCGACCTTGACCTCCGGCACCAGGGCCCGCCGGGCGGCGCCCTCCAGCATCATCCCGGTGGCGAACAGCCGCTGGATGACCAGGTCGTGGAGGTCCCGGGCGATCCGGTCGCGGTCCTGGAAGACCGCCAGCCGCTGCTGGTCGCGCTGGCCCTCGGCCAGCCGCAGGGCCAGCGCGGACTGCGAGGCGAAGGCCTCGGCCAGCTGCTTCTCGGACTCGGTGAACGGCGGTGCCCCGGCGCTGCGCCAGACCGAGAGGCCGCCGAGCACCCGGCCGGCCGCGATCATCGGCACCGCCATCGAGGCCCCGAAGGAGCGGGCCAGCCGGAGCACCACGGTCGGGTCGGTGGACATGTCGTCGAGGTGGACGCTCTCGCCGCGCAGCAGCTCGGCGGCGAAGCTGCTGGGCGGCAGCAGCTCGCCCTGGACGAACTCGGCCTTCTCGCCGGAGGCGTGGGCCACCCGCATCTGACCGTCGCCGGTCGGCAGCAGGATCATCCCGAGGGCGGCGTCGGCCAGTTCGCGGACCTGCTCGGCGGCGACGGTGAGGGCGACCTGGGCCCGGTCGGTGGAGAGCAGCGCGGTGGTGACGGCCGAGGCGCCGGCGATCCAGCGCTCCCGGCGGCGGCCCTCCTCGTACAGCCGGGAGTTCTCGATCGCGACGCCCGCCGCGGCCGCCAGGGCGTGCACCACCTGGGCGTCCTCGGGGGTGAAGGCGCCGGTGGTCGACTTCTTCTCGGTCAGGTAGAGGTTCCCGAACACCTCGCCGCGGACCCGGATCGGCTCGCCGATGAAGGACTTCATCGGCGGGTGGTGCGGCGGGAAGCCGACCGAGCGCGGGTCGGCCGAGAGGTCGGCCAGCCGGAGCGACTCGGGCTGCTCGATCAGCGCGCCCAGGATGCCGCGCCCGGTGGGGAGTTCACCGATCTCGGCGGCCGCCTCGTCGTCGATGCCGACGTGGATGAAGTCGGAGAGACCGTCGTTGTGCGGGGAGACCACGCCGAGGGCGGCGTACTTGGCGTCCACCAGCTCGGCGGCGGCGCCGGCGATCCGCTGCAGGGTGGCGTGCAGGTCGAGCCCGGCCCCGACCGAGACCACCGCCTCCAGCAGGCGCTGCATCCGGTCGGTGACGGCGGCGGCCGACTGGAGACGTTCGGAGACCTCGGTGACCAGGGTGTCCAGACCGAGCGAGGCGATCTCGGGCACGCGGTGCGCGGTGGGGTCGGTGGCCTGGTCCGGAGTCTCCATGGGTTGAGCCTAGTTTGTGATGGTTTGTAGGGGGGTGTGCGAGCGCTCGTGGCGGGTCTCGGGAATCCGGCCGGGCGCACCGTCGGCCAGCTGCTCCCGCTGCCACATGGCGGTCAGCCGCCCGGCCGGATCGGCCGTCAGCTCCCGCCAGCCACCGCGCTCGACGACCCGGCCGCCGTCCAGCACCAGGATCTCGTCCACCTCCTCCAGCCCGGCCAGCCGGTGGGTGATCAGCAGGGTGGCCCGGTCGCCGGTGGCGGCCAGCAGGTCGGCGGTGAGCGCGTCGGCGGTCGGCAGGTCGAGGTGCTCGGCGGGCTCGTCCAGCACCAGCACCGGGAACCCGGCGAGCAGTGCCCGGGCCAGCGCGAGGCGCTGCCGCTGGCCGCCGGAGAGCCGGGCGCCGTGCTCGCCGACCATGGTGTCCAGGCCGTCGGGGAGGCCCTCGGTCCAGTCCAGCAGCCG
The DNA here is from genome assembly GCF_055584905.1 of Kitasatospora sp. NPDC088742. Lineage (NCBI taxonomy): Bacteria > Bacillati > Actinomycetota > Actinomycetes > Kitasatosporales > Streptomycetaceae > Kitasatospora > Kitasatospora sp. NPDC088742. The sequence goes on from NZ_JBVJLD010000061.1 coordinate 42,797, forward strand.
GGCCTCGGCGAGGGCGCCGCGCAGCTCGGCGTCGGTGGCGCCGGGGCGGGCCAGCCGGAGGTTCTCGCGCAGCGAGCTGTCGAAGAGGTGGGCGTCCTGGGCGCAGAGGCCGATCGAACGGCGGACCAGGTCGGAGTCCATCCGCCGAGTGTCCACAGGCTGTGGACAGTGCAGCTCGATCCGCCCGGCGGCCGGCTCCAGGAAGCGCAGCAGGGCCAGCGCCAGGGTGGTCTTGCCGGAGCCGGACGGGCCGACCACCGCCACCCGGCGGCCGGGGGCCAGGTCGAGGTCGACGCCGTCGAGAGCGGCCTCGGCGCGGCCGGGCCAACGGACCGTCAGGCCGCGGACCGTCACCCGGGAGCCCGGCTGCTCCGGCACCACCGGGTCGGCGGGCTCGGCCACCGGCGGTTCGGCGGCCAGCAGCTCGTCCAGCCGGGCGGCGGCGCCCCGGCTGCGGGCCCGGGCCTGGACGGCCGACGGCATGCCCGAGACGGCCTCGAAGGCGGCCAGCGGGGTGAGCACCACCAGGGCCAGGCAGACACCGGCCAGCGCCCCGGTGGAGACCGCGTGCACGCCGAGGGCGGCGGCCGCCGCCACGGTCAGACCGGTCACGGCGGCGATCAGACCGCCGCCCAGCGCGAGCGCGGCGGCCGAACGGGCGGCCAGCGCGGTCAGCCGCCGGTCCGCCTCGCGGGCCGCCGCCAGCCGGGCCGGCAGCGCACCGGCCACGGTGAGCTCGGCGGTACCGGTCAGGGTGTCCACCACGGCGGTGGCCAACTCGCCCCGGGCGGGCGCCTGCTGACGCTCCGACCGGGCCGAGAGCCGCGCCGACAGCGCCGGTATGGCCACCCCGGCCAACAGCAGGCCGAACGCCAGCAGCAGACCGGCGGCGGGGAGGAAGAGACCGAGACCGACCGAGGCGAACACCGAGACGGTGGCGGCCACCGCGGCCGGCAGGCGCCACCGGAGGTGGTGGTCCTGGACGGCGTCCACGTCGGCCACCAAACGGGAGAGCAGGTCCCCCCGCCGGAACGCCGGCAGACCGGTCGGGGCCAGCCGCTCCAGCCGGCGGTAGACGGTGGTCCGCACGGAGCCGAGGGCGCGGAGCACCGCGTCGTGCGAGACCAGCCGCTCGGCGTAGCGGAAGACCGAGCGCCCGATGCCGAAGGCCCGGACGGAGGTGACGGCCATCATCAGGTAGAGCACCGGCGGCATCTCGGACGCGTACGAGATCAGCCACCCGGAGGTGGCCATCAGCGCGACCGCACACCCGAGCGCGAGGCTGCCGAGCACGATGGCCAGGGTGAGCCGAGGCCGCACGGCGGCGGTCCGCCCGGGCTCCGGCTCGGCGGCACGCTCCACGGCGGGCCCCACGGCGGGCCCCACGACAGGCGAGGCGACCGGCGAGGCGACCGGCTCGGTTTCACGTGAAACAACGGCGCCCGCCGGGGCCTGAGCCGCCGTCAGGTGGTGGTGCCGGTCGGCGATGGCGAGCAGAGCGGGGCGGTGGGCGACGAACAGCACCGTCCGCCCGGTGCCGGTCAGCGCGGCCAGCCCGTCGACCACGGCCTGCTCGCCGGCCCCGTCCAGGTTGGCGGTGGGCTCGTCCAGCAGCAGCAGCGGACGGTCCGTCAGCAGGGCGCGGGCCAGCGCCAGCCGCTGCCGCTGCCCGGCCGAGAGCCCGGCGCCGGCTTCGCCGAGCACCAGCTCGGGAGTGGCGAAGTCGGAGGCGTACGCGGCCGCCAGGGCCGCCCGCAGCTGCTCGTCAGTGGCCTCGGGCCGGGCCAGCCGGAGGTTCTCGGCGACGGTGCCGGCGAACAGGTAGGGGTGCTGCGGCACCCAGGCGATCTGGGCGTGCCAGCTCGCCCGGTCCAGCTCGGACAGCTCCACTCCCCCGACCCGGACGGTGCCGCTGTCCGCCGGGACGAAGCCGAGCAGCGCGGCCAGCAGGGTGGACTTCCCGGCCCCGCTCGGCCCGGTGAGCGCGGTGACCGTCCCCGGCTCCAGCGTCAGCGAGACCGGCGCCAGGCGGTCGCCGACGGTCAGCCCGTCCACCGTGACCGCGGCGGTGCGCAGGTCGGGCGCGGGCCGGTCACCGGTCGGCGGCAGCGGGGTCTCCAGCACCTCGAAGACCTGGTCGGCCGCGCTCAGCCCCTCCACGCTGGAGTGGTAGAGCGCGCCGACCTGGCGGATCGGGAAGTACACCTCGGGGGCGAGCACCAGCACCAGAAGGCCGGTCTCCAGGCTCATCGAGCCGTTCACCAGCCGGAAGCCGATGCCGACCGCGACCAGGGCGACCGAGAGGGTGGCCAGCAGCTCCAGCGCGAAGGAGGAGACGAAGGCGATCCGCAGGGTCCGCAGGGTGGCCCGGCGGTAGTCGTCGGTGATCCGGCGGACGGTCTCGGCCTGGGCCTTGGCCCGGTTGAAGACCTTGAGGGTGGGCAGCCCGGCCACCACGTCGAGGAAGTGGTGGCCGAGCCGGGCCAGGCTGGTCCACTGACGGTCCATCCGGCTCTGGGTGGCCATCCCGATCAGCACCATGAAGAGCGGGATCAGCGGCAGGGTGCCGGCGATGATCGCGGCCGAGGTGAGGTCGGCGCCGAGGATCCGCAGCAGCACCACCCCGGGCACCACCACGGCCAGCGCCAACTGCGGGAGGTAGCGGGCGAAGTAGTCGTCCAGCGCGTCGATGCCCCGGGTGGCCAGGGTGGCCAGCTCACCGGTGCGCCGGGTGGAGAGGTGGGCCGGGCCGAGGGCGGTGGCGTGCTCCAGCAGCCGCCGCCGCAGGTCGGACTTGACCCGGGCGACCGAGCGGTGGGCGGTCAGTTCGGTGAGCCAGGCGACCAGCGCCCGGCCCAGCGCGGTGGCCGCCAGCAGGAGGAGCGGGCCGGTGAGCCCGTACTCCCCCCGCTGGAAGGCCCGCACCACGATCTCGGCGATCACGCCCGCCTGAGCCACCGTCAGGAGGGCTCCCGCCCCGCCGAGCAGCACCGATCCGGCCAGGAAGGCCCGGGTGGCCCGGGCCTCCCGGAGGAGTCGGGGATCGACGGGCCCTCTGCGGTCCTTCGGCATGGCTCGGCTCTCCAGGAGGGCGAAGGTTCAGTGCGCGGCGGGGATGTGCTGGGTGCCGATCCGCTTGCGGAACACCCAGTAGGTCCAGCCCTGGTAGAGCAGCACCAGCGGGGTGAAGACCGCCGCCACGACGGTCATCAGCTTCAGGGTGTACGGCGAGGAGGCCGCGTTCTCCACGGTGAGCGAGTACGCCGGGTCCAGGGTGGAGGGCATCACGTCCGGGAAGAGCACCAGGAAGAGCATCGCCACGGCCGCCGCGACGGTGACGCCGGAGAGCGCGAACGACCAGCCCTCGCGCCCGAGCCGGATCGCCGCCAGCGAGCCGACCAGGGCCAGCACCGCGAGCACCATGACGCCCAGGCTCCAGCCGTTGCCGCCCTCGGACTGGGTCCAGACCAGGAAGACCAGCGCCAGCACGGCGGTGAGCAGCCCGAGTTGGAGGGCGAGGGCACGGGCCCGGCCGCGGATGTCGCCGAGGGTCTTGAGCGAGGCGAAGACCGCGCCGTGGAAGGTGAAGAGCGCCAGGGTGACCAGGCCGCCGAGGATGGCGTAGGGGTTGAGCAGGTCCCAGAAGCCGCCGATGTAGTTCTTCTCGGCGTCGATGTCCACGCCCCGCACGATGTTGGCGAAGGCCACGCCCCAGAGGAAGGCCGGGATCAGCGAGGTCCAGAAGATGGCCTGTTCCCAGTTCCGCTGCCAGCGCTCGCCGTCCCGCTTGACCCGGTACTCGAAGGCCACGCCGCGCACGATCAGGCAGACCAGGATGATCAGCAGCGGCAGGTAGAAGCCGCTGAACAGGGTGGCGTACCAGTCGGGGAAGGCCGCGAAGGTGGCGCCGCCGGCGGTCAGCAGCCAGACCTCGTTGCCGTCCCAGACCGGGCCGATGGTGTTGATCAGGACCCGGCGCTCGGTCCGGTCCTTGGCCAGCAGCCCGGTCAGCACGCCGATGCCGAAGTCGAAGCCCTCGAGGAAGAAGTAGCCGATCCACAGCACGGCGATCAGCACGAACCAGACGTCGTGGAGTTGCATCCGAGATCCCCAGTCAGCGAATCAGTAGGCGAAGGCGAGCGGCTTGTCGGCGTCCTCGGGGTCCCCGCCGCGCAGCGTGGGGTCCTTGGCGGGCGGTTGCTCGCTGACCACCGGCCCGGCCTTGGCGTACTTGGCGAGCAGCTTCACCTCGATCACCGCGAGGATCGCGTAGAGCGTGGTGAAGGTGGTGAGCGCGACCACCTGCATGGTGACGCTGACGTTGGGGGAGACGGCGTCGGCGGTGGTCATCAGGCCGAAGACGGCCCAGGGCTGACGGCCCATCTCGGTGAAGATCCAGCCGAAGCTGTTGGCCAGCAGCGGGAAGCCCATGGTGAGGATGCCGATCCGCCAGCTCCACTTGGTGAAGAAGGTGCCCAGCTCCTTGTTCCTCCAGAGCATCAGGCGCGGCGGCTCCTCGTCCCCGGTCCGGTACGCCCGGTCCAGGAAGAACTTCTTCCGGGTGGTCCAGAGCCCGATCGCCGCGGCCACGAAGGAGGTCATCCCGAAGCCGATCATGAGGCGGAAGCCCCAGTAGGTGACGAAGATGTTCGGGATGTAGTCCTGGGGCTGCCCGCCGTACTTGGCGGCCTCACTGGCGGCGGTCTCGTTGATGCCGGGCACGGCCGAGGTGAAGTCGCTGTTGGCGAGGAAGGACAGTATGGCCGGGATCTCCAGCGCGACCTTGTTGTGGCCCTCGTTGACGTCGCCGACCGCGAAGATCGAGAACGGGGCGGGCGCCTCGGTGTCCCAGAGCGCCTCGGCCGAGGCCATCTTCATCGGCTGCTGACGGAACATCACCTTGGCCAGGCTGTCGCCGCTGAGCGCGGTGCCGAGGCCGGCGACCACCGCGACCACCAGGGCCAGCCGCAGCGAGGTGCGCATCACGGCGGTCTTCTTCGGGTCGTTCTCGCCGGTCCGCCTGGCCTTCCAGAGGTGGTACGAGGAGATGCCGACCATGAAGGCGGCGCCGGTCAGGAAGGCGGCGGTGAGGGTGTGCAGGACCACCACCACGGTGGTGTCCTGGAACAGCACCCGGGCGATGTCGGTGAGCTGGGCCTTCCCGGTCACCGGGTCGATCGCGTAGCCGACCGGGTGCTGCATCCAGGAGTTGGCGGCCAGGATGAAGTAGGCGGAGAGCACGGTGCCGAGGGCCACCATCCACATGCAGGCGCAGTGGATCTTCTTCGGCAGCTTGTCCCAGCCGAAGATCCACAGGCCGATGAAGGTGGACTCGAAGAAGAACGCGATCAGCGCCTCCATCGCCAGCGGGGCGCCGAACACGTCCCCGACGAAACGGGAGTAGTCCGACCAGTTCATCCCGAACTGGAACTCCTGGACGATGCCGGTGACCACGCCCATGGCGATGTTGATCAGGAAGAGCTTTCCCCAGAACTTGGTGGCGTGGAAGTACTTCTCCTTGCCGGTCCGCACCCAGGCGGTCTCCAGACCGGCCACCAGGGCGGCCAGACTGATCGTCAGCGGTACGAAGAGGAAGTGGTAGACGGTGGTCACACCGAACTGCCACCGCGCGACGGTCTCGTGAGCGACTGCTAGGTCCACTTCGCCTTCTTCCTGACCGATGCTCACATAACGGACAAAAAGCACTTTTACCAGGTCGTCCCAGGAAAACCGGCAAAGCTTGCCCGCTTGTGAACGTGAACACGTTCACAAGGTGAGTATCCCCGATCCTTACGGAGGTTCGAACACCGGGGGTACGTGGTCGGTGTCACACCGACGGGCGGGGCTGAGGGAGGGTCAGACGGCGGGCAGACAGAGGCGGAAGACCGAACCCTCGCCGGGCGCCGAGCTGACGGTCAGCTCGCCGCGGTGGGCCTGGGTGAGCGCGAAGGCGATGGCCAGGCCCAGCCCGGCTCCCCCGCCCTCCTGCCGGGTCCGGGAGGCGTCCACCCGGTAGAAGCGGTCGAAGATCCGCTCGGACTGATCGGTGGTCAGACCCGGTCCGGCGTCCGCCACTTCGAGCACGCAGCCGTCCTCCGTCCGGCCGACCCCGATCCGCACCGGAGTGCCCGGCGGGGTGTGCTTGGCGGCGTTGCCGACCAGGTTGGTCACCACCTGGCGCAGCCTGGCCTCGTCCCCGAGCACCGGGGCGGGGCGCGGGACCGTGCCGCCGCCCGGGCCGGTCAGGGTGACCGGGCGGCCCGGGTCCAGCGCGGTCAGGTCGTGCAGGGCGTCCGCCGCCAGGGTGCGCAGATCCATCGGCCCCAGGTCGAGCGGGCGCTCCTCGTCCAGCCGGGCCAGCGTCAGCAGGTCCTCGACCAGGGTGCCCAGCCGGACCGCCTCCGACTCGATCCGGTCCATCGCCCGGTCCACGTCCTCCAGCGCGCCCATCCGGTGCAGCTCGGCGAAGCCGCGGATGCCGGCCAGCGGGGTGCGCAGCTCGTGCGAGGCGTCCGCCACGAAGCTGCGCATCCGCGCCTCGGAACGGGCCCGGGCGGCGAAGGCCTCCTCCAGCTGGGCGAGCATGCTGTTGAGCGCGGCGGTCAACCGGGCCGCCTCGGTCCGGCCCGGGGGCTGGGCCATCCGGTGCGAGACGCCGCCCTCGGCGATCAGTTCGGCGTCCTGCTCGATCCGGCTGAGCGGCTTCAGCCCGGCCCGGACCGCGAACGCGCCGACCCCGGCGAGGGCCACCAGCACCACCGCGCCGATCGCCAGGAAGGCCGCCTCCAGCCGGTCGACGGTGTCCTCCACGTCGTCCAGCGCCATCGCGACCAGCACGTAGCGCGGGGTCTCGGCGGAGCCCGACGGGGTAGTGGCACCGGACGGCGAGGCGGACGCGGAGGCCTGCGCGGTCTTGCCGAGCGGCAGCACCAGCACCCGCCAACTCCCCTTCCCGCGCTGGGCGGGAGCGTCGAAGGCCCGCCCCACCGCCGGGCCGAGCCCGGTCACCCGGGGGCCGCTGACCTCCTCGCCCATCGGCACCTTGTTCTCGGACTGCACCCGCCCGTCCGTCTCCAGGTAGCGGAGCACGTACTGGCTGGGCAGCGCCAGGGCGACCCGGCGCTCGCCGAGCGGGCGGCCGCCGTCCAGTACCTTGTCCGGCGGCCGCCGGGAGACCTGCTCGCCGAACCGCTTGAGCTGCTGGTCGGCCCGGCCCACCAGGTTGCCCCGGACGGTGCCGAGCACGACGACGTCGCTGACGGCCAGTCCGGCGGCGGCCAGCAGCAGGACGAGCACCAGCAGACGGGTGCGGAGCGAGACCTTGGAGAGCACGGGCGGCGCGGCTACTGCGGGGGCCTGCGCAGGGCGTAGCCGATGCCGCGCACGGTGTGGATCAGCTTGGGGCCGTGCACCGCCGGGCCGGCGTCGAGCTTGCGGCGCAGGTAGGAGATGTACGACTCGACGATGGAGAGGTCGCCGCCGAAGTCGTAGGCCCAGACGTGGTCCAGGATCTGCGCCTTGGAGACCACCCGGCCCACGTTGGCCATCAGGTAGTGCAGCAGCTTGAACTCGGTGGGGGAGAGGCCGACGGGCTCCCCGCCCCGGGTCACCTCGTGGGCGGTCGGATCCAGCGTCAGGTCGGCGACGGTCAGCCGCCCGTCCTCGACCGGGCCGCCGGCCCGGCGCAGGATCGCCCGGATCCGGGCGATCAGCTCCTCCAGGCTGAACGGCTTGGTGACGTAGTCGTCCGCCCCCGCCGCCAGGCCGTGCACCTTGTCGGTGGTGCCGTCCTTGGCGGTCAGCAGCAGCACCGGCACGTGGTCGGCCGGCTGCGGCCACTGCGCCTGCTCGCGCAGCCGCTCCACCACCGTGAAGCCGTCCAGGTCCGGCAGCATCACGTCGAGCACCACCAGGTCGGGGCGCTCGGCCGCGACCGCGGCCAGCGCCTCCTCACCGGTGGCCGCCGACTCCACCCGGAAGCCGGAGAACCGCAGCGAAGCGGAGAGCAGCTCGCGGATGTTCGGCTCGTCGTCCACCACCAACAGGTACGCCTCGCCGCCGGTGGTCCCCGGCTGCCCCGTCGCCCTGGTCGCTGTCCCTTGCACGGTAGATCCGCCTCCCGGTCTGCCCTGTCCCCCGGTTGTCCTCCGATGGACGATAGCCCGGCGAGGCTACGCGCGTTTCATGAAGCGGGGATGAGCTTGCTCGCACCCGTACTCAACGGGTGCCCTGACCGCCTCCCGGGAAGCCCCCGCCGAAGCCTCCGGCACCTTCGGTGAGCTGGGTCGCGGCGTATCCGCCGCTGCCGTCCGGGGTGCCGACCACGGTGACGCTCTGGCCGGGCGTCAGGTCGGAGGCCTTGCCCTGCTTGGAGAGCTGGACCTTGGTGGCGTCGGTGGTGGAGACCTTGACGGTGTTCCCGTTGGCGTCGGTCAGGTAGACGGTGGTGCCGTCGACGGCCTTGACCGTGCCCCGGGTGAAGCCGCCCTGCCGGTTCTGTCCACCTTGAGCGTTCTGTCCGCTCTGGGCGTTCTGCCCGGGTTGCGCGTTCTGTCCGTTGGCCCGGCGGTTGGCACCGCCGAACCCGCCCTGGCCCTGGCCCTGGCCGGCCGCCGCGCGCGGGGCGTTCGAGCCGGTGGAGTCGCTCTTCTGGTACTGCACACCGCCGACGAAGCCCGCCGTGGCCAGGACCGCCCCGCCCAGCACCAGGGTCAGCCAGGGCAGCTTGCGCCGGGGCGGCGCGGCCAGCTCGGCGGCGATGTCCCGCGCGTCCGGCGGGGTGGCCAGCACGTCCTTGTCGTCCATCGGACTCGTACTCCTATTCATGGCGGAGGGCTTCGATCGGGCGCAGCCCGGCGGCCCGGTTGGCGGGGTAACTGCCGAAGAACAGCCCGATCGCGACGGCGATGCCGAAGGCGCCGAGCACCGATTCGGGGATCACCACGGGCGTGATCCCGACGATGGTGAAGCGGGCGCCGACCAGCCCGGCGACCACGCCGAGCCCGGCGCCGAGCACCGAGAGCAGGGTGGACTCGGTGAGGAACTGTCCGAGGATGGCCATCCGGGGCGCGCCCAGCGCCTTCCGGATGCCGATCTCCCTGGTCCGCTCGGTGACGGTCACCAGCATGATGTTGGTGATCCCGATCCCGCCGACCAGCAGCGAGATCGCGGCCACCGCGCCGAGCAGCACGGTGAAGGTCTTGGTGGTGGACTCCCGGGCGGTCAGCAGCGAGGCCTGGTTGGAGATCCGGAAGTCGGCCTTGGCCGGGTCGGCGATGGCGTGCGAGGAGAGCAGGGCCCGGCTCACCTCGGCCTGCGCCTCGGTGGTGGTCTCGGCCGAACTCGCCTGCACCAGGATCTGGTTGACGGAGCCGAAGCCGGTGAAGGCGTTCTGCACGGTCGGCAGCGGGGCGATCACCACGTCGTCCGGGTCGTTGAAGCCGGTGGAGCCCTTGGCCCTGAGCACGCCGGTCACCGTGAACGGGGTGCCGCCGACCACGATCCGCTTCCCCACCGGGTCCTCCCGGTCGAACAGCTGGGTCGCCGTGGTGGCCCCGATCACCGCCACCTTGCGGGAGTTGAGCACGTCGTCGTTGGAGAAGTAGTCGCCCTTCTCCACCTTCTGGTTGGCCGTCTCGAAGTACGCCGGGTAGGTGCCCACCACCGAACCGGGGGTGTGCGAGACGTTCCCGTACAGCGCGGCGGCCGAGGTGGTCACCACCGGCGCCACCGACTTGACCGCCCCGGCGCCCTGCTGGGCGATCGCCTTGGCGTCGTTCACCGTGAGCGGCTTGGCCGCCGTGGCGGAGCCGCGCAGGCTGGAGGAGCTGACGGTCAGTGAGTTGGTGCCGAGCGCGGTGATGGAGTTCTTCACCGCGACGGAGGAGCCGTTGCCCACCGCCAGCAGCAGGATCACCGCGGCCACGCCGATCAGCACGCCGAGCATGGTGAGCGCGGAGCGCACCTTGTTGGCCGCCAGCCCGCCGAACGCGAACCGCACCATCTGCCAGACGATCACACCGCCACCTCCTCGTGCTGCCGGACGTCCGAGACGACCGCCCCGTCCACCAGCCGGATCACCCGGCGGGCCCGGGCCGCCACCTCGTCCTCGTGGGTGATGATCACCACCGTGCGGCCCGACCGGTTGAGGCCCTCGATGATCCCGAGCACCTCCTCGGTGGAGCGGCTGTCCAGGTTCCCGGTCGG
>NZ_JBVJLD010000062.1:0-48663 GCF_055584905.1 Kitasatospora sp. NPDC088742
CCATCCCGAGTGCACCGTCGTAGGACAGGATGTTGTCCCGGAGGAAGTCGGCGGGGGCGTCGGTGAGTTGACGGTTCGCCTCGACCGGGTCGGGGAGGGCGAGCGGCTGCGGCGTGGCCACCGGTGGGGCGGCCTGGGGGGTCGGGGCCGGGGTGGTGTTGCCGAAGAGGGAGTCGAGGAAGGGCGCGCCGAAGTCCGCCCGGAAGTTCCGGTCGGGGGTGAGGCCGGGAAGGGTGGACTCGTCCGGGCCGGCGGCGGAGGCCCAGACCTTCCAGTCGGTGGTGCGCGGGTCCGGGAGTGAGCCGGGGGTGGCCTCCCAGGACTGACGGGTGCTCGGGTCGACCCAACGGAGCTGCCCGTCGGCCCCGTTGACGAGTGCGACGGTGTGGCCGACCTCGCCTTCGCGGCCGACCAGCACGGTGGCGAACGAGCCCGGGCCGCCGCGGCGGACGTGGTCGAGGAGCGAGTCCACGGCGGGCTGACCCTCGCCGAACAGGTGCGGCAGGTCGTGACGGCGGTTGAGCACCTGGGCAGCGTGCTGCTCCACCGCGCCGGTGTGGCTCTGGCCGGACGGGCGAGGGCGGCCGTAGTGGGTGTCGCGGTAGGCCTCGACGGCTTCGAGGCAGCTCTGGAGGTCGTCGCCGAGGCGGAAGTCCGGGCTCGGGGCGACGGGTTGCTGGTGCGGGGTGAGGAGGGCGAGGAGCTCGGGGGTGGGCTCCGGGAAGCGGCGGCCGTCGGTGTGGTCGCGCAGGGCGGAGTGCTGGTCGGTGTCGGCCGGGCGGTAGCCGCGGTCGTGGAGGACGGCGTCGGTGTTCTCGTAGGCGGGCGTGCGGCGGCGCTTGGCCGGGGGCTCGCCGCGGTCCTGGGCGGGCGGCGCGGAGCGGTGGGAGGTCGCGGGCGGCGGGGGCGAGGGGGTGTGGCCGGGCGTCGCCGGCTGACGGGCCGTCGAACCGAAGCCGGAGGGCTGGCCGTTGACGCCGTCGGACGCGGGGCCGCGGACCGGGCCGAGCTGGAACGGGGCGGCGGCGGGCGGCGGCGGGGAGGGCTGGTGGCGCTCGGAGTCGCTGTCGCTGTCGTCGTTGAGGACGAAGCCGTCGTCGAAGATGCTCGGGCCGCTGTCGGTCGCGGTGGCCGGAGCGTGCAGCGGGCCGTCGCCGAGGGGCGATTCGGGGGCCGTCCGGAACGAACCGGTCTCGGAGGAGCGGTCGCTGACGCTCTCCGTGTCGCTGTCGTCGTTGAGCGTGAAGTCGTCGTCGAACAGGCTCGGCCCAGCGCTGGAGTCGTGCAGCTGGAACGGCCGCTCCGGCGACGGCGGTTGAGCTGCGGGAGTGTGCACCGGCTCCGGGGTCGGCGGGGCGGTCTCCGTGCGCGGGCCGGGGACCGGAGCGACGTCCCGGACGGGAGCGGGTTCGGGTTCGACGGACGGGGGCGGGGAGGAGCGAAGGACCTCGCGGGGCTGGTCGTCCAGGTGGAGGAGGGCCATCAGGAGCTGGTTCTGCTGCCAGTCGTTGGCCCGGCCGGTGAGTTCGGAGGTGTACTGCTGGTACGGCGAGCCGGGCTGGGCGAAGCCGTTGAGGACATCGGCGATGACCCGGACCTGGTCGGGGTCCGGGGCGGTGGACTCGTTCTTGAGGTCGTCGGAGTCCTTGAGCTCCTGGATGAAACCGTTCTCGCGCTCGCGGATGGCGGCCGCGACGTCCGCGAGCCGCTGCCGCGCCTCGGGGATGCTGCCGAGCGGGATCTCGGAGAGCTTGTCGCCCATCATGGTGACGCGTTCCTCGGCCCGGCGTCCCTGCGGGGAGAGGTAGTGGTCGAGGGTCTCGCGCTGCTCCGGGGTCATGCCCTCGCCGAGGATGTCGGCGAGCCGGTCGTAGTCGTGGCCGAGGCCCTCGGCGAAGCCGTACAGCTGGTCGCTCTTGAGGTCGAACGGGCGGCCCGAAGTGTCGTCGGCGGGAAGGGTGTTGAGCCAGCCCTCGGCGATCTCCCGGTTGTACGCGGCCTTGCGCAGCTCGCTGTACGTCGGGTCGTCCTCGACGGCCGTGGTCCAGTCGTTGCCGGCGGTCAGGGCGTCGGTGACCTTCTGGAGCTGCTCACGGACGGCGACCGCCTCGTGCGAACGCTCCAGCGCGTCCGCGCTCTTGGTGCCGCTCTCGGCCAGCTCGCGCAGGGCGCGCTGGTCGGCGGGGTCGGTCACCCCGTCCGCCCGGTCCGCCAACAGGTCGGCGGCGGCGCGGAGTTCGCGGACGGCGGTGTCCACCTCGGCCTTGGTGGCCTCGGGCTTGAGGGCAGCGTCCCAGGAGTCGGTGAGGCGGCCCTTGGCGTCGCCGGAGAGGTGGTCGCCGGCCCGGGAGGTGAGGTCCTGGGCGGCGGTGGAGGAGACCGCCTCGGGGTAGGGGGTGGTGCCGGTGACGGGGGAGAAGTAGGGGCGGCCGGTGAGTTGGCTGGTGCCGGTGGTGTTGGCGCCCTCCTGGACGGCGGGCAGGCTGCCGAGCTGGAAGACCTTCTCGAAGGAGTCCTGGGAGAGCGGGCCGGAGCGCAGCACCAGCACGTCGTCCGGGCCGAGCGAGTCGAGCAGGTGGTTCATGCCGTCTGCGTCGAGGGTGGAGAGGTCGGCGCGCTTGAGCCAGGGCTGGTCGTACCGCGGCGCGTAGGGAACGTCGTGGTTGCCGACCTGGAGCAGGACGGCCGGCTTGCCGAGCCCGGCCTCGTGGATGCCCGCGGCGAGGTAGTCGGGGGCGCCCGCCTGGCGGTCGGGGGTGAGCCGGGCCAGGCCGTAGAGCGGCATCAGGTCGAGCGCACCGGAGTTGATCCGGTCGGCCATCGACTGGAGACCGGGGTTGCCGGGGAAGGAGTGCGGGTCGGGGGCCGGGACGTGCTGCTGGAAGAGCGCGTTCTTCTTGTCCACCGTGCCTTCGAGCGGCAGCACGCCGAAGCCGTCCTCCGTGCGGGAGAAGACCGCGCGGGTGGACATGCCCCAGGCGTAGGGTGCCAGCACCACGGCCTTGTCGGCGCCGGTGTAGGAGAGCAGCGCCTTGGAGTTGTCCCCGTCCGCGCCGATCTCGTCGCTGGCCGCGACCAGGGTGAGCCCGCCGTGCCCGACCGGGGCCGGCTGGTTCTCGCCGTGCGGGTCGAACTCGTCCGGCGCGTAGTGGACCTGGCCGCCGCCGAGCAGTTCGGCGTCGAGCATCCGGTCCAGGCGGGAGCGGACGTTGGTCGGGGCGACCAGGTCGATCTGGCCGTCGTAACCGAGTTCGCGCAGCGAGCGGATCATGTTGACCGCCGCCGCCTGGTGGCCGGAACCGGGGCCGGAGGCGACCACGACGGTGACCGAGGGCTGGTCGGCCAGCTTCTGGGCGACCTCCTGCCGGGCCTCGACCTCCAGGTCGGTCGGCGGTACGCCGCCCCGCCGGTGGGTGATGATCTCCTTCAACTGGTCGGCGCTGCCCGGGTCCTGGGCGCCGAGCCGCCAGAGGGTGTGCTCGGGCACCTCGCGGCCGAGGTCCTTGAGCAGCTCCGGGCCGTGCTCGCCGCCGAGCAGCTCGCGGACGGCGTCGAGGTCGCCCGCGCGGACGTCCCGGATCTGCCCGGCGAGTGCGTCGGGGTCGGCGAGGCCGTGCCGCGCGGCCAACTCGGCGGCGCGGTCGGCCGGATCGGGCAGCGTCCGGCCGGTCGACGGCCAGGTGTGCTGCGGAGCATCGCCGTCGGCGTGGGCCGGGGCGGCGGCCTGCGGCGGCGGGGACGGGAAGTCGGTGTCCGTGTCCGTCGCCGGGGGCGCGCTGCGGTCCGTCGGCCCGTGGTGGCCGGTGTCGGTCTCCTGGGACGGGAGGTCGCCGCCCTCCACCCGGGCGGTGAAGTCGCGCAGGCCCTGGTACGCGTCGTTCTCGGTGTCCGTGGCGCGCACCGGGTTGGCGGGCGCGTCGTGGACGGCGGACGGGTCGGGGCCGTACAACCGCTCCAGCAGGGGCAGGAGTTCGGGCTCGTTGGCCCGCACCCAGTCCGCGCCGTTGTTGCGGGGCTGGCCGGTGTACGGGTCGATGCCGTGGTTGGTGCCGAGGTAGGCGTTGCTGACCTGGGCGAAGTACTCGTACTCGTCCCGGGCGGCGTAGTTCTCCGCCTCGCCGCCGTCGAGGCGGCGGCGCGCGCCGTCGGACCACTCGGAGGGGCCGTCCTCGCCGAACAGGCGGGGGATCGCCTCGTTGTCGAGCTTCTCGTCGAAGGTGTCGCGGATCAGCTGCCGGTCGGCGTCGGTGATGCCGAACTTGTGGATGGTGTGGGCGAGTTCGTGGGTGGTGGTGGAGTAGCCGTCGGCGTAGTGCTGGTCCGGGCCGACGGTGGTGCGCTCGCCGAGCAGGTTCTCCTCGGTGACGGCGGCCCACTTGCCGCCGGAGCCGCGCACGTCGTCCCAGCCGCGCCCGCCGCCCGCCTCGCTGTCGGCCGTCCGGCCGCCGAGGCCGGCGAACGGGGCGAGGTCGGTCATCGCCACGTCCTTGGGTACCACGACGATCCGGCTGCCCTCGGTGAGCAACCGGGCCGCGGTGTCCGGGTCCTGGAGCATCCGGGTGAGCTGGGCGGTCGCCTCGGCCCGGGCGGAGGCCGGACGGTCGGCGCCGCCGTCGACGTCCACCATCAGCTGGGCGGCGGTCCTCGCGAAGTCGCCGGGCGGCAGGGTGTCGCGCAGGGCGGAGACGAAGGCCGGGTCCTGGGCGAGGCCGCGCCGGTCGGAGGCGGGCAGCGAGGCGATCGCCGCCTCGCGGTCGCGGGGCGGGAGCTGGGGCAGGTCGCGGGTCAGGCCGCCGATGTCGGCGGGCCGGGTGACCGCGTAGTCGTCCCGGGGCGGGACGGAGCGCGAGCCCTCCGGGGTAGGGGCGTTCAGCGAGCGGTCGGTGGCGGCCGGCGGCGGCGAGACGAGATCCGGGTCGACGGGCGGCGGGGAGGCGTCCCGCATGCTGTCGTCGGACTTCTGACTGGCCGGCGACCCGGGGTCGCGCATGCTGTCGTCGGACTGCTGGGTGGCAGCGGGCTCGGGGGTGGACCGCATGCTCTCGTCGGACCGCTCGGCGGCGGGGTCGGGGGTCGCCCGCGTCTGCTCGTCGGAGTCCTGGCTCTCCGGCTCGTCGGAGGTCCGGTCGGTGGACGAGGTGGCGGGCTGCGGCTGCGGGGCGTCGTCGCGGAGGCGGGAGTCGATGAACTGCACGCCCTCCTTGGCGGAGGTCTTGCCTCCGGAGTAGCCGTAGTCGGTCAGGGTGGAGGTGGTGTGGCCGCCGTCGTACAGCGCCTTCAGCACGTTGCGGGCGTCGGACGGCTTCAGCTTCTCGCCGCCGTTGAGCAGGTCGCCGAGGCTCTCCTCGATCGCCTTGCGCCGCTCGGCCTTGTTGTTGCTTTCGAGCGGAGCGTCGACCCTGGCCCCGAAGTCGCTCACCGCCTTTTTGACCCGCTGCGTCTCGGCCGTCTGGCTCTCGACCAACGCCTGGACCAGCGCCCGCTGTTGGGGCGACCCGCCC
Organism: Kitasatospora sp. NPDC088742; assembly: GCF_055584905.1. Classification (NCBI taxonomy): domain Bacteria; kingdom Bacillati; phylum Actinomycetota; class Actinomycetes; order Kitasatosporales; family Streptomycetaceae; genus Kitasatospora; species Kitasatospora sp. NPDC088742. The sequence goes on from NZ_JBVJLD010000062.1 coordinate 5,502, forward strand.
TGGCCCAGGTCCCCCAGGACCAGCGACGGGTAGAGGGTCTCGGCCACGTACGGACGCGACTTCCAGAGCGTGCTCTGCTTGTCGCCGATGTGCCCCTCGGAGTTGCTGGCGGTGATGTCCAGCCAGCCGAGCTCGGTCTTGCCTGCGGGGCCGGTCTTCACGATCACCAGGTCGGGGCGGGTCGGGCCGTGGGTCACCTGGGTGTCGAAGTCGTAGCCCGGCGGCATGGTGACGTTCTCGCGGATCATGTTGGTCGCCATCGACTCGACCACGTAACCGAACTGGCGGGGCAGCAGCTTCTGGATCTCCGCCCGCCGGTCCGCCGAGGTCTTCGGGTCGGCCCACTCGGTGTAGTTCTTGGACCACTGCCTGGTGTGGCCGTCGAGGTCGGGCACCGACTCCGGGTTGGCCAGGGCGAGCCTGGCCGCGTCCTCCACCTGGGTGTCGATGTCCTGCGCGAGCTGGCGCACCACGTCGCGGTCGGCGGCGTCGAGCTTGCTTCCGTCGGCGACGACGGAGAGCACGCCGAAGGTCGGCGCGTCACCGTCGAAGACCGACTGGTCCAGGCGGGAGTCGAGCGGGTCGCCCTCCGGGTCGGAGGTGGCGGCCCAGACGTGCTTGCCGTCCGCCCAGTCCCCGGGCAGGTCGTTCGGACGGGCCTCGCGGACCTCGCCGGTGCTCGGGTCGGCCCAGCGCAGCGTGCCGTCCGGGCCGTGCACCAGGGCCACCACGTGCCCCTCGGTGCCCGGGCCGTCGGAGAACAGGACGGTCGAGAAGCTGCCGGGCCCGGCGTCGCGGACCTGGTCGATCACCGAGTCCACGCCCTGCTGCCCGGTGCCGAGCGGCACCGGGGTGCCGTGACGCTTCGTCAACGTCCAGGCGGAGTTGTTCTCCGCGACGGAGGACAGCGGCAGGCCGGAGGGGCGCGGGTTGCCGTAGTGGGTGTCGCGCAGCGCCTCGACCGCCTCCAGGCAGCTGTAGAGGTCGCCGCCGTCCATGGTGGCGCTGTGCGGGTTGACGTGGTCCAGCAGGTCGGGGGTCAGGTCCGGGTGCGGGGTGGAGCCGTGCTCGGCCAGGTGGTCCGCCAGGGCCTGGTACTGCTCGCGGGTGGCCGGCTCGTAGCCGCGGTCGCGGAGCGGGCCGGCGGTGTTCTCGTAGGCGGGCGTGCGCTGGCGCTTCGGTCCCTCGGGACGGCCCTGGGGGAGGGCGTCGTCCTCGCGGCCGCGCTTGGTGCCGCGCGGTTCGGGGGCCGGGGTGGGGGTGGTGTCGCCGGTACCGGGGCGAGGGGTGAACCGCGGTGCGGGGGAGGGGTTTTGGGAGGGGGCGGCGGGCTGCCGGACCGGGCCGAGACCGTTGCCGCTCCGGTCGGGCGCGGGGGTGCGGGTCGGGCTCGGGGTGGGGCTCGGGGTGGTGGTCGACGGGGGCGGCGGGGAGACCTGGGAGACCGGCGGGGCCTGGGTGGGCGGCGCCTGGGTGAGGGTCGGGTCGGTGGTGGGCGGGAGCGGGGAGTCCGAGCGGTGGTCCGCGGCCGGGGTCGCGGACGGGCGCGGGGCGGTGATCGGTCCGCCCGCGATGCGGGTGCCCTCGGGCGCGGGGGTGTGCGGGTCGGCGGTGGCGTCCGCACGGACCGGGGTGGGCTCGGGGGTGGAGCGCGCGGCGGGTTCCGCGTGGGGTTGGGGCTGAGCCGGCTGCTGATGGGGCGTCGGCTCGGGGGTGGCGGGCTGCTGGTGCTCGGTGCGCGGCTGCTGGGCGGCGTTGGGCTGCGGCTGCTCGCTGCGCGGCTGCGGCTGCGGCTGCTGCTCGGCGTGGGGTTGGGCCTCCGGCCGGGGCGGTGCGGGCTGGTGCTGCGGCGGCTGCTCGCTGTGCGGCTGCGGCTCCGGGGTGTGCTGGGTACGGGGCTGGGGCTCGGCTTGGGGCTGGAGCTGAGGCTCGGCCTGGGCCTGGGGCTGCTGACGGGGCGTCGGGTCGGACTCCGGGCGCGGCTGCGGTACGGAGTTCCGCTCGGTGTCGGCCGGGGCGGGGCGGGGCTCGGCCTCGGGGCGGACGGGCGGGGCCTCGTGCTGCTGGGCCTGCGGCTGCTGGCGGACCGGCTCGCTCGGGTCGGCCTGCTGGTGCGGTGCGGCCGGCTCGGGCCGGGCGGCGACCGGGGTCTCGGTCGGCCGGGGCTGGGCGGCCGGGGCTTCCTGGATGTGCTCCGACGGCCGGGCCGGCTGCGGGGCGGGGCTCTCCGGGCGGGCAGCCGACGGGGTGTCCTGCTGGGGGCGGACCGCCTCGGCGGGCGGCGGGGTGTCGGTCTGCGGACGGACGGTCGGCTCCGGGCGGGCGGAGGTCGCCTCGGGCTCGGGGCGGGCCGTCGGCGCGGGCGCGTCGGCCTGACGCGGGGGCGGCGAGGTGTCGCCCTGCGGGGTGGGGGTGCGGTCGGGGGTGGTGGCGTGCGGTGCGGGATCGGCTGCGCGCGGGGCCGGTTCGGTCTGACGGGGCGTCGCGTCCGGGTGCGTGGTGGCAGGCGGGACGTCCGCCCGAGCAGGGGACGGAGCCGGGGCCTCGGTGTGCGCGGTGGCGGGCTGCGGGCGCGGGGCGCTGCCGCTGTCGGGCGCGGGGCTGTGCTGGGCAGCTCCCGAGGGCGCGGAGTCGTTGCCGCGCGAGGTGGTGCTCGGACCACCGGAGTGCGAGCCGCCCGAGGTGGAACTGCCGCTGCTGATGGGTGTGTTGGTGTCGTGGGTGCCGGCGGGGGTGCCGGAGCCGCCTCGGTCCGAACCGAACGGAGCCAAGGTGCGGCCACCGCTGGTGGACGGGCTCGCGGTGCCGCTGCCGTCGTGAGTGCCCCCGCTCGGGCCCCGGTACGCCTCGGCACCGCCGGTCGACCCGGTGCTGTCCGCACCGTGCGTCCCGGAGGAACCGGCGGATCCGGTGGAGGAGCCGCCGCCCGGCTGCCCGCCGAAGGTCGGCGGGGCGTCGGCGCCGGGCAGGGTGCCGCCGGCGGGGATGTTCGGGATGTCCCCGCCGCCGAACTTGCCCTTCAATGCCGAAGCGCCGTGCTGGAGACCGACGTTGGAGCCACCGCTGAGGCCGGATCCGAGCAGGCTGCCGCCGTCGACGGTGCCGGTGGTGGCGAGCTGGGCGGCGACGTCCCCGCCGACGCCGGAGACCGCGCCGCTCGCCATCTTGCCGCCGACGCTGTTCGCCGCGTTGCCGAACCCGGCCTTGCCGGCGCCCGCGCCGATGCCCTTGCCGATCATGCCGCCGGCGGCGCCGCCGACCGCGCCACCGATGGCGCTCTGCCCGAGCTCCTTGGTGTCGAGCCCGGAGCGGTGGCCCTCGGCGATCTGGATGGTCTGCGCGAGCAGGTTGATCGCGACTTCCTGGGCGGCCTCCTTGGCCGCGAACTCCAGGGCCTCCTTGAGCAGCTTCTTGAGGATCTGCTGGACCACGACGCGGCTGACCGCGACCGCCGCCGGAATGGTGGCCAGCGAGGCCCCGGCGGTGAACGGCGCGGAGGCCTCGGCGGTGGCGATCTCGAAGGCCAGGATGCCGAGTTGGGCCACGATCTGGATCTTGGCGGACTCGGTCGAGTTGGCCATGTTCTCCAGCATCTCGGCCATGCCGTCGCAGGACTTGACCATGCTGGGGAAGAACCCGGGGTCCTCCTCCGTGCCCTTGCCCACCGAGAACTTGGCCCAGTGCGTGGCCAATCCCTCGGCGGCCTTGCCCTGCTGGCCGTCGAGCGCCCGCTTGATGGTCGAGTCGACCGACGTGCCGACGTCCGCCAGGGTCTTCCCGGCGTCGCGCCAACGTTCGGCCATCTCGCGCATCAAGTCCTCCTCACCTTCCGGCCAGCGGGTGCCGGCCAGCAGGAGAAGGACCCACTGAAGGGGTTCGGGCAGCTCAACCGCCATATTCGATCAGGGCCTTCCGGTCTGGTGGGGGCGTCCCTTGGCGACGTCCCGGAGGGAGAGGTCGGGGTGGAAGAGAGCGGTCTCGGGCAGCTCGGCCTCCATGGAGGTGAGGCCGGTGGAGAGCCCCTCCTCGGCGTTGTCGTAGCTCTGGGCCATGACCTTGAGGCCGTCCGCGATGTACTTGAGCGCGGCGGGCAGGTTGCCGATGCCGTCCAACACCTTGCCGCTGTAGGTGAGATAGCCCTTCTCACCGTTCGCGAACTTCTCGCCGGAGTCGTCGTTGCCCCAGGGGGCGCGGCTGGTCATCCCCGACATGTAGGCGCTCAACCCTCGGGCCATCTCGGTGAGTTGGTCCGAGGCGGCGAGGACCGGACCGGCCGCCGCCCGGTACTTCTCCGGATCGACGTTGAAGCCCTTGCCGGCGTCCGGACCCCCGGCGGGGGTCGCGGACTGCGCGAGCCTCTTGGTGCTCTCCGTCGGCTGGGCGGCGATCCGGTCCTGCAACTGCGCGGTAGGCCGCACCGCGTCGGCGGCCACCCGTGCGGTCATCGGCTCGCCGACCTGCATGGGCTCCAGCGGTGCCATGCGGTCGGTCGCGTGCAGGGGCTCCGTCGGCGCCATGCGGTCAGTTGCCCGCAGGGGTGCCGTTGGTGCGATGCGGTCCGCCACCTGCATGGGTTCGAGCGGTGCCATGCGGTCGGTCAGGTGCTGGGGTGTGGTCGGTGCGATGCGGTCGGCCACCTGCATCGGTTCCAGTGGTGCCATGCGGTCGGTCAGGTGCTGGGGTGTGGTCGGTGCGATGCGGTCGGCCACCTCCATCGGTTCCAACGGCGCCATGCGGTCGGTCGCCTGCAGGGGCTCCAGCGGTACCGACCGCTCGGCGGCCTGCACGCGCTCGAACGGGACGAGCCGTTCGGTGGCCTGCAGGGGTTCGAGGCGGGCCGTGGGCTCCTCGGTCTGGGCGGGCACCGACTCGGCCCGCCTCAGCTCCTGTTGCTCTTCCATCGCGCTCCTCAGCGTCCCTGGCCGGCGGCCGGACCAGCCGAACCGGCCGCACCGGCGGGCGGAGCCTCACCGCTGCCCTCGGGGAAGCCCCCCGAACTGGCCAGTCGGGCCAGTGCCGCCCGCATGAACGGTGTCGGCACCTGGAAGCCACCCTCCTCGCGGAGCGGTGGCGGACCGTCAGCCGGAGCGGCAGGAGCAGCCGGAGCGGCCGTTGCCGAGGCGGGTTCGAGGGTGGGGGCGTCCTCGTCCGTCCGTCCGCGCCGCTCGGCCACCGACCGGGCGCGCTCCAGGTACGCCTCATCGGAGCCGCCGGAGCCGCCGGCCGCACTCGTGGACGCAGCCGTGGAGGTGCCCTCGCCGGCCGCCGAACTACCGGACTCCGGCGCCCCGTTGAGCGAGGTCGCACCCTCCGGGCCCAGCACGGCCACCGCCAGCTGGCTCATGAAGTCGCCACCGCCCGCAGGGGTCTCCCCGCCGGCCGAGGCCACCGCGGTGTGCACGGGCTCCGGTGCCGGGGCCATGCCCGACTCCTCGACCCAGCGCTGCCGCATCCGGTGCCAGTGCCGGTCCTGCGCATCGTGGTGGACGGCCTGGCCGAGGATCCCGGCGTCGCGCAGCGCCACCGTCTCCTCCTCGTCCTCCTCCACGCCGAAGCGGGTCGGCCGGACGAACCGCGAGCCGGACTTGGCCGCTGCGGCCCCGGCGCCGCCGCCCATCCCCTGCGCGCCGGGCATGGCGCCACCGGCCGCGCCGCGCGCGGAGGTTGCGGCCGAGCCGGACGCACCGGCGCCGCCGCCCGCACCGAGACCGGTGCCGGAGGTACCGCCGCTTCCGCGGCCGACGCCACCGACACCGCCGGCCGTCGTGGGCGTGCCGAGCGGGTGGGCCCCGCCGGCGCCGCCCGCGGACCGTCCGCCGCCGGGGTTGTAGCCGCCGAGCGCGGACGCGCCGCCGCCGGCACCGCCCACCCGGGCGCCGCCGCCGAGACCGGAGCCGCCCGGGCCGGAGCCGACGCGTCCGCCGCCGGGGCCGCCGCCCGTGATCGAGCCGGGAGCGCGGCCGCCGGGGCTGAACGGAGAGGTCGTGGTGCGGCCCGGCAGGGTGCCGCCGGGCAGACCGCCGGGGCGGCCGGTCAGCGGGCTGAGCGGGGAGCTGCCGGTACCGCCGCGGTTCGACAGCGGGAAGTTGCCGAGGCTGCCGATGGTGCTCGGATCGGAGCCGCCCGGGCTGAACGGGCGCAGCGCCGTCATCGGCCGCAGCTGCCCGGTGGTGGTGCCCTCGGTGCTCAGCGGCTGGTGCCCCGCCAGGGTGAGGTTGCCGGGCGAGCCGACCGTCGGGAGCTTGAACGAGGGCTTGCCGTCCGGGCCGAGCGAGGGCCCGCCGACGCTGCCGCTCCCGCCGCCGAAGGAACCGCCGCCCGGGACTCCGCCGGTGAGGCCGCGGCCGAGGCTGCCCGAGGTGCCGCTGAACGGCGTCGGTGCCTGCGCGGTCGGCATCTTGAAGGGCTGAAGGGCGGGTGCCCCGCCGGGCCCGCCACCGGGGCCTCCGCCGGTGCCGCCCGGGCCGCCGAGCGGGCCGCCCGGCATCCCGGGGACGCCGCCACCCGGCAGACCGCCGGGCCCGCCGAGGCCGCCGGGGCCGACCCCGCCGGGGTTGAAGCCCTGGATGTCCACCGGCGCGGGTGCCTGCACGCCGGGCATGGTGATGCCGGTCTGCAGGGTGGGCGCGTTGACGCCGGTGACGCCGTCCAGCCCGGTGCGCGGCGTCGGAGCCGAACCCCCGCCGCCGCCACCGCCGTTGCCGCCGGTGAGCGAGGCGACCTCGGCGGCCGCGGTCATCGCCTGGAAGTGGCTGGAGCCCTGACGGAGCATCGCGTCCACATTGGTGCCGACCTGGCCGACGTACGTGTTGTAGGTGGCCGCGGCCTCCTTGATGCCCTCGGACTTGGCGATGTCGTCGTTCTTGCCGGCCGGGTTGTCCTCGATGTACTCCTTCGTGTACTGGAGTTCGCGGATCATCTCGTTCTTGGTCTGGGTGACCGCCTCGATCGCGCCGCGCAGCGACTGCGCGATGGCGCCCGCGGCCGTGACGGTGGTGGTGACGTGCGAGCCGTCGCCCTCGCAGAACTTGCGCAGGTAGGTCGCGAAGCTCTCGGCGGCCTCGCCCTCCATCGCCTCCATCGCCAGCTTGGCGTTGGCCACGATGGCCCCGACCCGGGTCTCGGCGAAGGTGTTCCACTTCTCCCAGGCGAGTGCGAGGTCGCCGATGAGGTCCTCGTTGGCGTCCGGGAAGACGATGGCCTTCCCGTCTTCGTTGCTCTGGATGACCTTGAGCACTTCTGCCAGGTCGGGGGGCAGCTGGATCACGGTGTCAGTCCTTCTGCGAGGGTCGACTCGGGCAGGGGTCAGGCGAGCTTCGGTCCGCTACCGCCGGACGGGTGCGGCGGCGGGGGCTCCGGGTCGTCCCACTCGTTGTAGTCGAGGGTGGGCGCGTCGGCCGAGTTGAAGTTGGAGTCGGCGGTGGCCGGGCCACCGGTCTCGCCCGCGACGACCACGGTGACCGGCTTGGTCCGGGAGTCCGGCTTGACCGGGGCCACGGGTGCGTCGGCCCCCTCGATGGCCCGCAGCGAGGTCGCGTTCGACTCGTCCACGGTGCGGTAGTTGGCGACCACGGTGCGCAGGTTGGCCGCGACCTGGGCGCTGTTGGCGAGGAACTTCTGAATGCCCTCCAGCACCTGCTTCTGGTGGTCCGCCAGACCGCCGACCGAGCCCGTGGCACCGGTCAGCGACTTGGCGAGCCGGTCGTTGCCGTACACCGTCGGCTTGATCTGTTCGACCGTCGCCTTCAGCTGGGCGGTGGGCCCTTCCAGGTCGTCCAGCATGGTCTGGATCATCTTCGCCGCCGCCTCGACCTGTTCCAGGTCGACCCGGAATTTCTTCCCCTCGGCCATTTCCGCCCCTCGCTCGTTGCCCCAACGCCGGCCGGCGGCCCAGTCCGCCGGCCGTCGACTGCCTGCCGAATCCCCGTGAATCCCCGTGAATCACCGCGCCTGACGAAACGTCAGAGCGTGACGGCCCCACCCGGGCCGACCACGTACAGGCCGGTCTCGGTGAACGAGATGGCCAGCGGCGCGCGGTCCAGCGGCGCCTCGTTCAGCAGCGTGCCGCTGCCCAGGTGCCACAGCCGCACGGTGTCCCGCTCGTCCCCGGCGGCGACCAGCGCCTCGCCGTCCATCTCCTGGCAGACCAGCGTGCGCACCCCTGCCGCGCCCCCGGCCAGCTCCGTGACGGCCTGCCCGCTCTCCGCGTCGAAGGCCCGGACGGCGCCGTCGGCGGTGCCGGCCAGCACCACCGGCCGCCCGGCGTGGGTGGCGAAGGCCAGCGCCGCGACCGGCGCGGCCAGCCCGCCCACCACCGGGCCCGGCGCGCCGCTGACGGCGTCCCAGATCCGCACGGTGCGGTCGCCGCCCGCGGTGGCGAGCAGCGGCCGGGGTTGCTGCGGGCCGATCGCCAGGGCGGTGACACCCTGCTGATGGGCCGCCAGGCGCAGCAGCGGTGCGCCGTCCAGCGCGCCGCGCACCCGCACCACGCCGTCCGCGCCGCCGGAGACCAGGGTGGTCTCACCGATCGCCAGGCAGGTCACCGGGCCGGTGTGCGGGGTGGGCACCGAGAGCGCGGCGCCGTCGGACAGCCGATGGCAGCGCACCGCACCGGTGACGGTGCCGCAGACCAGCAGGCCCTCGGTCACCGCGACCGAGCTCACCGAGCCGCCGTCATCGGCGAGTTGGAGCCGCTCGACGCCGCCGTCCCAGAGCCGGACGGTGCCGTCGCCGTACCCGGCGGCCAGCACCAGGGTGCCGTCCGCGAGCGCGGTGGCGGCCAGGGCGTTCAGCGGGCGCGGGCCGGTGGCCGGGCCGGGCGGCTCCCAGGTCGCCAGCGCGGTGCCGTCGGCCGGGTCGAAGAGCCGGATCCGGCCCCGCTCGTCGCCGACGGCCAGCGCCGCCGGGCCGTCGCCGGCGCCCTGGCGGACCACCGCGAGCGCGGTCAGCCAGGCGCCGCCGGTGGCCCAGCCGTTCAGGCCGGTGCCGCGGTAGACGTCCCAGGTGCGCACGGTGCCGTCCAACGCGCAGGAGGCGAGCACCGGTTCACCCGCCAGCTCGGTGAAGGCCAGGCCGGTGACGGTGGCCGAGTGGCCGACCAGCACGGCCAGCGGCTCACCGGTGGCCAGGTCCCAGAGACGGATCTCCCGGTCCACGCCGCCGGAGGCCAGCACCGCCTGGTCGCCCAGCGAGAGCACCGCGAGCGAGGTGACCCGCTCGGTGTGGCCCACCAGCAGGTGCAGCCGGGCGCCGGCGGCCGCGTCCCAGACCCGGATGGTGCCGTCGCCACCGGCAGCGGCCACCAGGTCGAGCCCGGCGCAGTGCGCGTGCACCAGGGCGGAGGCGCCCCGGTTGTTCACCGCGAGCAGTCCGAGGCCCTTGCCGTCCTCGGCACGCCAGGCCCGCACCTCGCCCTCCCGGCCGCCGGAGAAGGCCAGCGGCACCCCGTCGACCACCGCGGCGGCCACCACCTGGGCGCCCTCGCCGCCCGAAGTCCCGTGCAGCAGACCGCCGGTGGTCGCGTCCCAGACCTGGACGGCGCCGTCCTGCGCGCCGACCGCGAAGAGGTCCCGCTCGCCGACCCGGCCCAGCGCCACGGCGGTGGGCAGCAACCCGGCCTCCTGGTCGGAGTCGCCCAGGGAGGAACCGCCGTCCGCCAGTTCGGCCAGGCCGAAGCCCCGGCCCGCGACCGCCAGCGCGAACGCCGGGCGGCCGGCGACGGTGCCGATGGCGGCCGTCGGGGCGGCCTCGGCCGGATCGACCGCCGCCAACTGGACCAGGTTCCCCGGGAGTTGGGCCGGGGCCTCGGGGCGGATCAGCTGGCCGGCCAGGGCCTCCAGCAGCCGCGCGATACCGGGCACCGGGGTGTCGGTGCCGTCCGCCCAGGCCAGCTCGCCGACCACCAGCCGCCGGGCCCCGTCGGCCCCGCCGCCGGCCCCGGGCGCGGCGCTGCGCAGCGCGTTCAGCACCCGGGCGGGCACCGCCGGGTCCACCGTCGCGGTGCGCACCACCTCGGTGCCGCCGCTGTGGTGGCGCACCTGTAGCCCGCCGACCTGATCGAGGGTCAGCTCGAGCCTGCCTCCCGGCAGCTGCTCCCCGCCGACCGAGAACTCCACCGGTGCCGACATCTTCCGAACCCCCAGCCCTGGTACATGGACAAACCAGCCGCGCGATGCGCGTAGATCAACTGCACGTGGATCAAGTGCGTGTGGAACAGGCGCACTTACAGCAAGTGCGCTTGGAACGGGTGCGCGTGGAGCAGGTGCGCGTGGAACAAGTGTGTGTGGAGCGAGCGTGCGTGGAGCCAACGTGCGGCGAACGGACCGCGCACCTATCGGTGAACGCGCCCCGTCCCGAAGGCCCGCCGTTCAGCAGAGGTCCTCGGGTACCAGGGTCGCGTAGACGGCGTCGTGCAGCTCCTGGGTGCGGGAGCTGCGGAACAGCGCGGGGCGGAAGCCGGTCCGGCGGAAGCCGATGGAGGCCCCGACCACCTGCACCCCCATGTTCTCGGCGGCGGCGTAGGCGTCGATCCGCCGCAGCCCCAACTCCTCGAAACCGAAACGGCAGACCAGCCGCATCGCGGAGGCCGCCGTGCGCATCCGCCGGTGCTCGGGCAGCAGCCAGATCGAGACCTCGGCCGCGCCCTCCTCGGGTCTCAGGTCCACCAGCTCGGCCAGCCCGATCGCGGGCCCGCCCTCGGGTTCTGTCCCGTCCGCGAGGGTCACCGCGAAGTACGCGGCCCGGTCGGCGTCCCAGAGCCGGGGCGCCACCTCGGTGATCCAGCGGACGGCGGACTCGCGGTCGGGGTGGGCCAGGATGCCCTGCATGAACTCGCGCACCAGCGGATCGCGCGACCCGGCCAGCAGTGTGTCCGCGTCCCGCTCCTGCGGTCTGCGGAGCAGCACCTGGCCGTCGCGCACACCTGAGAGCGCTTTCACCGTGCTCAATGAGCAGATGGCGCCTCGGTTCCTCCCCATGGCCCGTATCGAAGCACCTTGAAGCCGGTCAATCAACCCGGCTCGGTTGCTCCTTACTCATGGGTAAGGACAACTGGGCTCCCATAAGACCGATTTGTCGACACTTGCTGACCGTTCGTCAGCACACGGAACGGCCCCCAGTCCCGGCCCGCACCGCCGTGGCCAGGCTGGGAACGCTCTCGGGCGCCGTTGTGGAGGTTTCGCACGGGTCTCCCGGAGGGGCCGCGCGGCGGTGACGGTGGTCACGCCAGGTCCGGGTGATGGAATGCCCGAATGACGGACAAGGCGGTCAGTGCTGACCGAGCGCGGCCCGCAGTCTCTTCCGGGTGACGGCGGCGGCTTCCCGGGTGACCGGGTCCTCACTGCGCAGCGCGTCGTCCAGCAACAGGTCGGCCGCCGCCACCACGGCGGCCGGCAGGGCCACCTCGCGCAGGCCGAGCAGCTGGGCGGCGGCCTGGTGACCGGTCGTCAGGGAGGGGTCGGAGCGCTCCGGCAGCTCGCCCGGCCGGTGCGAGGGGTGCGCCGACTCGCTTCTGGCGCGGCGGGGTTCGTTGATCAGGGGCATGTCTGGTCCGTCGGTCGTGGTGGGGGTGCGGTCGGTCAGGAAGCCTGTAGGTCGGGGACGGCCGGGGACGCTCCGCCGAGCGCGGGCCGTTCGGGGCGGGGTGCGATGCTCCACAGCACCGGGGCGGACGGCAGGGGCGCCGGGGGCGCGCCCGTCCCCGCGCCTGTTACCGCGCCCGTCCCCGTGCCCGTTGCCGCGTGGGCGTCCCGGATCCACCGGGCGAGCACCCGGGCGAAGTCGGGGCCGATCACCGCGGCGAGTCTCAGTTGCTCCAGGTCGCCGGTCCGTAGGGGGACCCCGGCCGCCGTCAGTGCCGCGAGCAGGGGTTGGACCGTCGTCCAGGGGAGAGGGGCCACGGGCAGGGTGCCGGTATGCGCAGGCTCTGTCACGCCGGGTCCAACTACCGCCCGCCGACGCGGTCACGGGTCCGGGTCGGCATTCCACCCAGTGACGTAGAGCGGGCCCCGGGGGCGGTGGGCGTGTCGCGCGGGAGGGAGTGCGCCCACCGCCCGTGGCGGGCTCACCCGACGGTGCCGGACGGGTCGTTGGCGACGGCGGCTACGAGCATGACGTACAGGTGGTCGGCCTCAGGGATGAGCGCGGCCTCGATCTCGTCGTCGGTGCGGCCGGCCAGCGTGAGCTTCTGGATGCGTCGGAACAGCAGCCGGTCAGAGGCCGCGATCAGCGCGGCGGTGGCCCGGGGGGCGATCGCCGGGGTGTCGGGCGGGGCGGCCTCCGCGAGGGCGACGACGAGGGCCTCCTCGCGCAGGTCGTGCAACTCGCGGAGCCGGGCGGTGAGGGTCGGACTGTCGGCGACCATCCGGGCGAAGTCCAGGCCGGTGAAGCCGACCACGGGGTCGTGCGCCAGCAGGGCGGACCGGAAGATCCGGCCGAGGGCGGCCAGTGGCACCTCCTCCGGCCCGCGCTCGGCGACCGCCCGGGCCAGGCCCTGGGTGAACTCCTCGTGGTGGTCGAGGGCCAGGTCCTCCTTGCGGGCGAAGTAGTTGGTGACCGTCTTCTTGGCCACCCGGGCGGCGGCCGCGATCTCGGCGATGGTGGTCCGCTCGAAGCCCTGCTCGATGAAGAGCCTGGTCGCGCAGTCGGAGATCAGCTGCCTGGTCTCCCGCTTCTTGGACTCACGGAGCCCTGGTTCGATGGTCACGGGAAAATCTTACCCCCGTCGCAAAATTACGCTTGCCCTATGTGGTGCGCCCGCCCTAAAGTTACGTCCGTCGCAAAGTTCGCCCCAGTAAATCGAACCCAGTGAATCAAGCCCAGGAGTAGCCCTGAACGTCACCGCCACCACCGTGTCCCTCACCGTTGACGACGTCGACGCCTCCCGCGACTTCCTCTGCGCCCACCTCGGCTACCGCGTCGCCGTAGCCGCCGAGGGCTTCGCCTCGCTGAGCCGCGAGGACGCCGCCGCCGACGTCGTCCTGCTGCGCACCGGCACCGAGGTCCTCCCGCCCGAGCAGCGCCACCAGCGGGCGGCCGGGCTGATCCTCGCGCTCACCGTCACCGGCCTCGACGCGGAGGAGAAGCGACTGCGCGAGGCCGGAGCCCCCATCACCCTCCCGCTGCGCGAAGAGCCGTGGGGAGAGCGGCTGTTCCAGCTCACCGACCCCAACGGCGTCGTCGTCCAGCTGGTCGAATGGGTCACCCCCGATACCGAGACCGACGCCTCGGTCGAGCCCGCGCCGCCCGCCGTACACCTGATCGCCCCCGCCGCCGACCACGTCACCGAGACGCCGAACGCCCGGATGACAGGCCTCGCCGCCCCCAGCCGGGGCAGCGCCGAACTCAGCACCTGGACGGTCGCCATGACGGCCGGTCAGACCGGCCCGGAGCACACCGTCAGCCGCGAGCAGGTCTGGACGGTGACCGCCGGCGCACTCGAGGTCAGCCACTCGGGCCGTACCGAGACCGTCCCGGCGGGCCACACCCTCGTCCTGCCGCCCGGCCTGCCGCGCCGGGTGCACGCCCCGCAGGACGCCGAGGCCCACGTCGCGATGCGCGCGGACGGCGTCGTCGTCGTGGCGGGCACCGAGGACACCCGGGTCCTGCCGTGGGCGCGCTGAGGTCCTGTCAGTACCCTTCGTGAGCAAGCCTTCCGCACGACCGCACCAGCAACGGAGTCAGCTTGTCCCTCCGCATCACCGCCCTGACCGACCCCGCCGAGAACGGCTCCGGCCGCCGCCTGACCTGGTTGGCCGCCGACTCCGACGGCAACCCCGTCGGGTCCGCCCTCCTCCGCCTGTTCGACAAGGAGGGCCAGCGCCACCTCGCCGAACTCGACATCCGGGTCCACCCCGCCGAGCGTCGCCGCCAGGTCGGCACCTCCCTGCTCGCCGCCGCCGTGGCGGCGGCCCGCGCGGACGGCCGGAGCAGCGTCATCGCCCAGGCGGAGGAGGGCAGTTCCGGCCAGGCCTTCCTCGCCGCCCGGGACTTCCGGGTCGCCGCCACCCTCACCTACACCCGCCTCGCCCTGGCCGACGCCGACCTGTCCGCCCTCAAGGCGGAGGCCGAAACCCCCCACGCGGGCTACCGGCTGACCTCCTGGCAGGGCCAGGTCCCCGACGAGCTCGCCGACACCTACGTCGCCTCCCGCACCGCCATGGACGACATGCCGATCGGCGCCGTCGACTACGGCATCGTCGTCTGGGACCTCGACCGCGTCCGCGCCGCGGCCGCCGCCGTCGCCGCCCGCGGCGAGATCCTCCACACCGTCGCCGCCGTCTCCACCGCCGACGGCACCGACGGCACCATCGTCGGCTTCACCGAACTCGTCGTCCCCGCCGACGGCACCGGCGACGCCCAGCACTACGGCACCGCCGTCCTCCCCGCCCACCGCGGCCACGGCCTGGCCCGCTGGATGAAGGCCGCCGCCATCCTCGACGCCGCCGGCCACCACCCCCGCCTCGTCGGCCTGCTCACCGACACCGCCGACAACAACCCCTACATGCGCCACGTCAACGACGCCCTCGGCTACCTCCCGACCCACGTCGCCCACGAGTTCCAACTCGACCTCTGAGCAAGCGCGTCGGGCCCCGCCCGGACGGACGGGGCCCGACACCTCGGGCCAAGCCGTCGTCAGGCCAAGCCGTCCTCAGGCCACGCCGGGCCAGGCGGAGCAGAGGTCGTGGCGGAAGTCCGGGACGGGCGTACCGGGATCGGTCTGGCGGAGCACCTCGAAGCCCAGGCTGAACAGCGGAGCCCCGGCCGGGTGGCGGCGGGCGTGCTCCGCGATCGCGTCCGTCAGGCCGGCGTCCGGTTCCAGCCTCGGGAACGCGGCGTGCACCTGCTCGGCGAAGCCCGCCGGCAGCGCCTCGGTGCCGCGGGCGGTGACGTCGGCGCCGACGCCGAGGTGGGTGAGCGCGGTCACCGGGCGCATGCGGTGGGCGATGCCCACGCTCGAGTGCAGGGCGATCGCCTCCCAGACGGTCCGGACCTGCTCGTCGCCGACCCCGTCCGCCCGCAGGAACGCCGCGGCCAGGTCCGCTCCCTCGACCTCGAAGCGCTCGCCGTGTCCGGCCGCCTCGGACAGGCCCGTATCGTGCAGGACGCAGGCGAGGAAAAGCAGTTCGTCGTCGTAGGCCTCGCCCGGCCGCAGCCCTCGTGCGGCTCCGAGCGCACGGCCGAAGAGGTACGCGCGCAGGCTGTGGTTGGCGATGGCCGGCGTCACGGTCCGTTCGGCCAGTGCGTGGGCCCTGCGGGTCAGTGTGGTGTCGGGAAGGGTGAACTCGCTGAAGTGATCGGTCATATGGAGATCCTCTGACCGTGCGTTCGGTCGTGACAGTGTCTCGAATGACCATCTGCGCTAGGTTCTGGCCATGCATGTGGTCGCGGTGCTCGCGCTCGACGGGGTCGTCGCATTCGATCTGGCGGCGGCGGGCCAGGTGTTCGGTACCGCCACCGACGAGCGCGGGGAGCCGCTGTACGAGGTCCGCGTCTGCTCCGCCCCGGGTGGGGCGAGCACCTCTCCGCGGTTCGGCGCCATGCGGCTGGAGACCCCGTGGGGCCTGGACGGCCTCCTCGACGCCGACACCGTCGTCGTGCCCGGTCACGACTCCTGCCTGGACGGCCAGCCCGGCGAGGTGGTCGAGTTGCTCCGGGCGGGGGCCGAGCGCGGAGCCCGGATCGCCTCGATCTGCGTAGGGGCGTTCCTGCTCGCCGCCACCGGCCTGCTGGACGGTCTCCGGGCCACCACCCACTGGCTGCACGCGGAGGAACTGGCGCGCCGTCACCCCCTGGTCGAGGTCGACCCCGCCGTGCTGTTCGTCGACAACGGCTCCGTGTCGACCTCCGCCGGGGTGGCGGCCGGCATCGACCTCTGCCTCCACCTCGTCCGCGCCGACCACGGCTCGGAGGTGGCCGCGGCCACGGCCCGCCGGATCGTCATGCCGCTCCAACGCGACGGCGGACAGGCCCAGTTCATCCGGCACGAGGCCCCCGAGGACACCGGAACCGCACTGCAGCCGGTGCTCGCCTGGATGGAGAGCCAGCTCCACCGGCCGCTGCTCCTCGACGAGATCGCCCGCCACGGGGCGATGAGCGTCCGCACCCTGACCCGCCGGTTCCGCGCCCAGGTCGGCACGACGCCGCTCCAGTGGCTGCTCCGGGCCCGGATCCACCGCGCCCAGCAGCTGTTGGAGAGCACCGAGCTCTCCGTCGAACGCATCGCCACGGCCACCGGGTTCGGATCGCCGACGACGCTCCGCGCCCACTTCACCCGCGAGGTCGGCGTCCCACCGAGCGCCTACCGCGCCACGTTCCGCACCCGCCCTGAAGCTTCGTCATGACCGGTGGGCACCATCCGCGCTCAGTGGAAGCAGATGCGTTGCCCGCTGGCGAGCATCACCGTGCCGAGCGGCGGCGGGTCCAGCCTCGACGTCGATCCGGCCTGCTTCGCGAACAACAACACCTCGGTGCCCAACCGGGGCTTCCCCTTCAACGGCGCCGGCCTCCCGGCCCTGAACGCCGTCACCTACGTCGAGAACGCCTACCAACTGCTCGACACCGCAGGCGAGTTCTACCTCGACAGCGCGGCCGGACACGTCTACTACAAGCCGCGCGCCGGTGAGAACCTCGGCACCGCCGACGTGGAACTGCCCAAGCAGCAGACGCTGTTGAACGTGAGCGGCACCCCCGGCCACCTCGCCCCGGCCACCTCGCCCCGGTCAACGACAGCGACTCGGGGATCACCTACACCGGCTCCGGCTGGGGGTCCAACGGCGGGCGCGGGCTCGGCGACCCGCTCAACGACGTGCACGCCACCACGGCCAACGGCGATTCGGTGAGCTAGTGCCGTGCCCGGCAAGGTTTGCCCCGTCACGCCGCCCGGTGCGCACTCTCGCCGCACCGGCCAAAAGCCCGGGTAGCTCCGCTACGACGGGCCTTCGCCCGGCACGCCGATAGCACGCACCGAACGACGCGACGGGGCAAACCTTGCCGGGCACGGCACTAGACCTTCACCGGCACCGGGGTCGACGTGCTGTCGGAGGCCAACGCCGACGAGGGCGGCATCGACGTCTACGTCGACGGCAGCAAGGTGCAGAGCGTGACCGCCTTCGCCTCGTCGCGGCTCGCCCAGCAGGTCGTCGCCTCCGTCAGCGGCCTGACCAGGGGTCAGCACACCGTCAAGCTGGTGAAGACCTCCGGTTCGTACCCGGTCGTCGACGGCTTCACCGTGGTACCGGACGCGATCGCGCCCGCGCACGACATCACGTTCCGGGGCCTGACCTTCGCGTACACCACCTGGACGCTGCCCTCCACGGCCGGCTGCATCGACAACCAGGCCGGCGTGCTCTGGGACGCCACCACCCACGCCCCCACCCGCATCCCCGCCGCCGTCCAGGTGCACCGCGGCTCGCGGATCACCTTCACCGGCGTCGAGATCGCCCACACCGGCGGCACCGGCATCGACCTGGCCGGCGGCGCCCAGGCAGCGGCTGCCGATTCACAGGAGAGGTTCAGGCCTCTTCGGTAATTTCTCGGCCCCTGTGCCGAGTTGGCGGCCCGAGTGCGAACCCGTCCGTCCCGGAGTGGTGCGCCGTGTCACGAAAGGAGGGAAAGCCGTCCCGGAAGTCGCCGTCCGGAGACGGATCCGCGCCGTTCCCGTCCCCGTCCGGGGGTGATGGGTGTGGGCTGGACGGATGGAAGCGCTCAAGCGCACAGTGTGTCGTGGGCGAAGGATCATCGGGCGGGCGAAGGCTTGGCCCCGGGCCCGGCCGCTCCGGGATGTCCCTACCGTTCGGAGTGTTCCATGCGACTGTCCGCGTGCCGTGCGTCGGCCGCACTTCTCCTGCTGTCCCCACTGGTGGCGGCACCGACCGCCGTCGCCCGGAGCGCCGGGACCGTGCAGCGGGCCGAGCCCGCCCCGCTGCACCGGACCGCGGTGCCGATCCCTGACCAGTACATCGTCACGTTGAAGAAGGGTGTAGATCCGGCAGACTTCGTCCGCGGACAACTGCCGGGAGTGGTGCCGCTGTTCGTCTACTCGGCGGCGCTGAACGGCTTCGCCGCCCAGCTGGCCCCCGCCCAGGTCGACGCGGTACGGAACCGCCCGGAGACCGAGGCGGTCGAACAGGATGCCACCGCCACCGCGTTCGGCGAGGAGACCCGGGTGCCCCGGGTTCCCGCCACCACCTGGGGACTGGACCGGGTCGACCAGCAGAAGCTGCCGCTGGACGGGCAGTTCGACGTCCACGGGACCGGCAGGGGTGTCACCGTGTACGTGGTGGACACCGGAATCGACTACCAGCACGCCGAGTTCGGCGGCCGGGCGGTGCCCGGATTCGACGCGATGGGTGACGGCCGGAACGGGCAGGATTGCCAGGGCCACGGCACCCATGTCGCGGGGAGCGTGGGCGGGGCCACCTATGGGGTGGCGTCGGAGGTGTCGCTGGTCAGCGTCCGGGTGCTGGGCTGTGACGCCAGAGGCAGCTGGTCCGGGGTCATCGCCGGGTTCGACTGGGTAGCCGGGTACGCCAAGCTCCCCGCCGTGCTCGACGTTTCGCTGGGTGGCGCCTCAAGCCCCGCGGTGGACAGGGCGATCAACGCCGTCGACTACCGGAGCGTGCTGCCCGTGGTCGCGGCGGGCAACGGTGCGCAGGACGCCTGCGACGTCTCCCCGGCCGGGGCCAGGCGGACCTTCACCGTCGGGGCGACCGATGTGAACGACCGGCAGGCCGCCTTCAGCAACTTCGGCCGCTGTCTCAACATCTACGCCCCCGGCGTGAACATCCTCTCGGCCAAGCTCGGTGGCGGCGCCGTGGCCATGGACGGCACCTCGGCGGCCGGCGCACACGTGGCCGGTGTCGCCGCCCTCTACAAGGCGGAGAATCCGGACACGACCCCGAACGGTGTCGCCGACTGGCTCAACGAGCAGTCCACCAAGAACGTGCTCACGGTGAGCCCGGACTCTGCGAACGAACTGCTCAACACCGGAGATCTCTGACCGCCGGGGCACGGCTGATGCCGAGCGCCCGGAAGCCGGCAGGGGCAGGTGGACGCCGTCCGCATGTGCCTCACGGACTCGGAACCGGGCCGCGCAGGTGGACGCCCCCATGCCCGGCGCTGCCGCGCCTGCTCCAGTTGACCTCGGGTGTTCGACCAAGAGGGTGGGTCTGACGCAGAGTTGGAGAGAGGTGCTCCTGAACTGCGAGGATGCGCGTGCGACGTCGTATCCACTGCAAGAGCAGGTGCACCTCTCTGGTGAGCGAGGGCAGATGTCCGGCATTCCCGGCACTTGTCCCGAATCTGCCGTTCCCTCCCCGGTCGGGGCTTGACCTGCCCTCCGGGACGAGCAGATGGTCGGCGATCCGCCGGGGAGCGGACAGCCACGGTCACGTCGACCTCGTCCGCAGCACGGGAGCTTCTGCAAGAAGGGCGAGTACCTGGAGAGCCGGTGGCCGAGGTGCTCACGTCGGCGGCCGTCACTGTCAGATCTTGTGGGGCTGCGGGAGTGAACTGCTTGGCGCGGCTCACACCCTCCGTCTCGCCACGGATTAGGTTCGACTGCAGACGGTTTGTGGCGGCAGTCCTCGAGTGGGAGGCACGGGAGGGCGGATGTCACCCGTCCCGGTGAGAGGAGAGGGAATTGCACCTGCAGCTTGAGTCTTCGGCCGCAGCCCGGCAGTACTTCGACCCGTTTGATCCCGCACTGCACTCCGACCCCTACCTGCGCTACGCCCAGGCCCGGGAGGCGGCCGCGCTCTGCGAAGCCCCGCACGGCATGGCAGTGGTGACCCGGCACGCTGATGTGTCGGCGGCCCTGCGGGACAGCCGACTGGGCCACGGGCCGGTCACCGCGCCGAACCGGATCTTCTCCTTCCTCGGTATGGACCCGCCCGACCACGGGCCGCTGCGCCGCCTGGCCTACCGCTTCTTCAATCCCCGGGCGATCCGTGAACTGGCCCCCCGGATCGGCGTGTTCGTCGACGAGCTGCTCGATGCCGCCCTGGCCAAACAGCACGTCGACATCCTCGCGGACTTCGCCTACCCGCTCTCGCTGCGCGTGGTGTGCAGCCTCTTCGCGCTACCCGAGCAGGACCAGCCGTGGATCCGCGAACAGACCCCGCCGATCGGCAGGCTCCTCGACCCGGCCTACTCCATCAGCGATCACGATCGGGATGCCGCCCGAACGGCGGCCGCCGGCTTCGTCGCCTACCTGCGCCGTCAGATCACCGAACGACGCCGCACTCCCGGTGACGACGCGCTGAGCGCCCTGATCGCGGAGGCGGACTCCGGTCACACCCTCGCCCGGCGCGACCTGATCCCGATGTACGCGCTCCTGCTGATGGCCGGGTACGAGACGACTGCCAACATCATCGCCAACAGTGTTCACGCCTTGCTGGAGCATCCGGAGCAACTGGCGGCCGCCCGAGGCCGGGTCCGGGCCGGCCAGCTCGGCAGGCGCGCCATGGACGAGCTGCTGCGCTACGACTCCTCGATCCAGATCACGTTCCGCACCGTCCAGCGCCCCGCCGTGGTCGCCGGCACGCCGCTGCCCGAGGGCACACCGGTCGCCCTGTTGATCGGCTCCGCCAACCGTGACCCCCGTGTCTTCGCCCAGCCCGACCGGCTCGACCTGGAGCGCCTGCACAACCCGCACCTGTGTTTCGGCGCCGGCATCCACTACTGCCTCGGCGCGCCGTTGGCCCAGTTGGAAGCCCGTCTCGCCCTCGGCCGCCTGCTCACCCGGACCAGGCGGATCGAACCGTCCGCCGCCCGCCCCCGCCACAAGAACATCACCGCCGCCATCCGCGGGCTGGCCGAACTCCCGGTCACCCTCACCGCCCACTGATCACGCCCCGCCTGATCACACCGCGCGAGAACCGGACCGGACCCGCAGGTCCGGTCCGGCACGGGTTCGGCTCCGCGGTGACGAAGCGTCACCGCGGAGCGGGTCGGCTGAGCACCTTCAGGCCGGCCAGGGCCCAGTTGTCGGTCTGGTCGGTCTCGACGTCGCAGTCGGACTGCGGGGCGACCAGGGCGGTGCCCACCAGATTGCCGACGGGGACGTTCGGCACGCCCCGAACCGGCAGCACCAGGGCGGCGTCCTGGCCGACCCCGAGGGCGGGCAGGCTGCAGACCACGATCTCGGGGGTGGCGATGCTCTCGTCCGAGAGCTCGATCCGGCAGCCGTCCGGGAGCGGCTGCTCGCGGTCGACGTTGGTCCCGAACGGTGTGACCACGGTCAGCTGGACGGGGCCGATGGTCGCGTTCGGGCCGAGGTTCCCGTAGCTGAAGGTCTGCTTCGTCGTCAGGTCGGCAGACAGGACCGGTCGGTCCTGGGACAGGTACAGGCTGACCTGGTTGCCGTGCGGGAGCGGCGGGGTCGGCTGGACCAGGGTGAGCGAGGCGACGGACCAGTTGTCGTTGAGGTTCGCCTCGACGTCCGGCGAGTCGGGCGCCGGGACGACGCTCACCAGATCCGGGAGGATGCCGGTCAGCCGAGCCCGCTCGGTGACCTTCAGGGGGATCGGCAGCCTGACCGGCTGCCCCTGCTCCAGTCCGGCGGGGAGCAGGCAGTTGACCACCTCGGGCACGGTGGGGTCGAGGTTCTGGTACCGGAGGGAGCAGCCGTCCGGCAGCGGCCGGTCACGGTCGATGTTGGTGTAGGCGGGTGTCACCAGGGTGACCAGCGACTGGCCGGTGGTGCGGTCCCCGCTGTTGGAGACGGTCACGTACTGGGTACCGCTGTGGCCGGGCGCCACCGGGTCCTGCTGGGTGTCGATGGTCAGGTCGACGACGGCGGCCGGGGCGGGCTCGGTCGCTGCGGCCGAGCCGGGCAGCTGGCCGGCGGCCATCACGGCCAAGGTGGCGGCGCAGGACAGGGCCAACTGCCGAGCGGTGCGGTGCGATCGGATCACGGTGGGGTCCTCCGGAGATCGGTGCTCCGCCCATCGTTCCCGTCCCGGACCATGCTGGTGCGTGTACGGGTTGATCTCATTCGCTCGGCCCATCGAGCCCATCCGAACGGCTGGGCCCCGTCCCGGTGCGGACCGGGACGGCCTCGAAGCACCGTTCGACCAGCACGCCCCGCCACCGTAGATCCTGCTCGGGAACGGCCAGCCGCAGGCCGGGGAGGCGGGTGAACAGCACGGTCAGCGCAACCTCGGCCGCCGACCGGGCCAGGTGGGTGCCCGGGCAGTGGTGCGGTCCCCGGCCGAAGGCCAGTTGGGCACCCGCCCTGCCGCCGACTGCCAGCCGGTCGGGCTCCGGGAACCACCCCGGGTCGCGGTTGGCCGCGGCCAACGCGACCAGCACGACGGCGCCTTCGGGAATCACCGTGCCCGCGATGTCCACGGGTTCGACGGCGAAGCGCCAGGCGGAGAAGGCGAACGGGCTGGTGAGCCGCAGGAGCTCCTCGACCGCGACGGCTCCGGAGCCGGGGCCGAGGAGGGCGAGCGGATCCGAGGCGCGGATCAGCTCCACGGCGCCCACCGCGATCAGCGTCGTGGTGGGCGCGATCCCGCCGGAGAACAGCCCCCAGGCCACCGAGGTCAGTTCCTGCGCCGTCAGCTCGCCGCGCCCGCAGGCCGCCGCCAGCCTCCCGAGCAGGTCCTCGCCGGGCGAACGCCGCTGCTCGCCGAGGATGCGTGCCCAGAGCCGGAACAGCTCGACCCGGTCCCGCCGGACGGGCGCGGCCGTCGGATCGCCCGCGGTCACCATGGCCCGGGTCAGCTCGGCCAGCCGGGGGACGTGTTGCGCCGGAATTCCCAGCACCCGGGCCGTCATCCGGACGGACAGCGGCTCGGCGTAGTCCGCGACCAGATCGGCGGCCGGCCGTCGGGCCATCGCCTCGGCCAGCTCGGTGCAGATCTCCTCGACCACCGGCCGCCAGGGTAGGACGGCCGTCCGCGACAGCAGTGGAGTGAGCAGACCGCGCAGCCGGGCGTGGTCGGCGCCGTCGCTGTTGAGCAGGTGACGGCCCTCCACCGCGAACAGGTCGCCCGGGCAGCGGCGGCCCCCGAATCCCTGCTCCGGCGACCGCAGCCGGCGCAGATCGTGGGCGAGGCCGGGCGCCACCAGTGCCTGCCGCGCCTCGGCGTAGCCCGTGACCGTCCACACCACCTGTCCGCCGGGTACCAGCACGGGTTGGACCGGCGCTGCCGACCGAAGGGCCCGGAAGTCCCGGTGGGCGTCCCACCGGCTCGTGTCGCCGGCTGCCAGCCGGGGCAGGGAGGCAGGACAGGCGGATGGTGTGTCGGACATTTGCAGCGACATGGCGGCCACTCCTCGTTGGAACGGGCTACGGACGCAGCGTCATCGGCAGTGAACGCCAACCCCGCATCGTGATACGGCCGTTGCTCCCGGGGGGCCCGGCAGGTGCGAGTAGCGGGAATCGGCGGAACAGCGCGGGCAGTACCACCCCCGCCTCCATCCGGGCCAGCGCTGCCCCGAGGCAGTAGTGCGCACCGCCACCGAAGGAGAGCACCCGGCCGGAGGGGCGCCGGAGGTCGAACAGCTCGGGGTCGGGGAAGCGTTCGGGATCGCGGTGGGCGGCGCCGAGCAGGACCAGGACGTCCTGCCCGGCCTCGACGCGCAGCTCACCGGCCACGGCGTCCTGCCTGGCGACCCGGGTGAGCACCTGTGCGGGTGGGTCGAAGCGCAGCGTCTCCTCCACGGCGGCGCCCAGGGCGGCGGTGGAGCGCGCCACCGAGGCGGCCAGGGCCGGATCCGCCGTCAGTGCCCGGAGGGTGTTGTCCAGCAGGGTGACGGTCGTGTCGAACCCGGCGACCATGGCGAGAACCAGGGCAGCCTCGGCCTCGCCGTCCGCCAGCAGCCCGCGCCCCTGGGCGGCGGCCAGGCCGGAGGCCAGATCGTCGAGCGGGCGCCGCCGCCGCTCCGTCAGGAGGTCACCGAGGTAGGGGCGCAGCCGGAGCGCCGCGCGGTCGCAGCGGACCAGCGTACGGGCGTCGACCACCGGGTCCATCAGACCGAGCAGGGGCTGCACCAGGTCGTACACCACGGTGGCGTCCTCCGTCGGCACCCCGATCAGTGCGCAGGCGGTGGCGAGGGGGACCGGCAGAGTGAGCTCGCGGTGCAGGTCGGCCTCGGCGGCGTCCGCGAGGCGGTCCAGCTGACGCTCGGTCATGGCCTGCACCGACCTGCGCAGGACCTCCAGCCGACGGGGAGCGAAGGCCGCCGACATCAGCCGGCGCGTCCGGAGGTGGCCCGGCCCGTCCTGGAACAGCATCGACGAGCAGAACAGCGACATCCCGGGGCTGCTCCGCCAGCCGGGGGCACGGTGGTCGAACCAGGCGGCGTCCTTGACCCCGAACACCGGATCGCCGACCACCGCCGCGGCCTCCGCGTACCGGCTGATCACGTACGTTCCGTCAGCGGTCCGGTGGACCGGGGCCGCCTCGCGCAGCCGGGTGTACCAGGGATAGGGGTCCTGGCGCCCGGTGGTCGAGAACAGCTGCTGAAGCAGGACGTCCGGATCGAGCCCGGTACTGGTGACCACATCGTTCCCTTCGCGTCGCCCCCGGTGATCGTCGACCGTCCGGTGGGTCCTGGGCACGCGCAGCACGCGGAAGGTCACCCGTCCGGACGTCACCGAACCGCCACGAGGGCCCGCCGAGCCCCTTGCCCACGGGGCCCCGCGTCCTCCTTGACCTCGGGTGTTCAACCGGGTGGTTTGTTCTGACGCAGAGTTGGCTCGACTCAGTCGGTGATCTTGACGGAGCCGGGCTGACGAGCGTGGTCAGTGGGCAGCCTCGTCGCGACGACGACTTCGTCGGCTGGTAGCCGCGCGACGGGCTGCCGGGTCTGTCGCCCGGCCAGTTGGCCACGGTAAGCGTGCTGCAGTTCCTGTTCGGCCTGTCCGACCGTGCTGCTGCGGAGGCCGGGCGGTGCCGGATCGACCTCAAGTACGTACTCGTGCCTGGACCCGGACGATTCCGGCTTCCACCTCAGCGTGCTGTCCGACTTCCGGGAGCGGTTCACCGAAGACGATCGCGCCGACCGCCTCCTCGATCTCGCGAGGGCCCGCGATCTGAGTACGAAGGTTGTGGTCGATCCGGTCGGTTGGCCCTTGACGGGCTGCCGGGGCTGTCGCAGGTCGCACCGCCGGGCGAGGTTGCTGCGCCGATGGATGCCCTGGGGCGGATTGGTTGCCCCGGGATGTCTGGCGGCCATGGTCTGTACCGGTTGGTGGCAGGCCGCCCACACCGGTCCGTGCTGCCCGTCCCGATCGGACCGGGCCACCAGCGCCCTTCCTGTGCCCGGGAGGGCGCCCCGCACGCACCCCCCCCCGCAGCCTCCCTGCTCCCGGCGCGCTCAACCCCCTCGTGCTCTGATGACGTTTCCGCAGGTCAGAAGGGCATCTGACCTGCGGAAACGTTGAGAGATCGAACTGCGTCTCCGCAGGTCAGAGGTACCCCTACAGGTCGTAGTTCTGATCGAACATGCCTCTGAGCTGCGGAAACGTAGGCCTCAGGGAAGATCATTTCACAACCAGTGCACACGCGGCGCCCTTGACGATGAGACGCAACGAGAAGCGCCGAGCGGCGCCGAGTAGGCGGCCGCGCCGTCCAGGTCGGTTGCTACACAGTGCCACCGAGTGGCGGCGAGGACAGCGGGCCGAACTGGCGCGGTTCCCCGGACCGCATGGATGTCGCGGTCCTTGGCCTGACCGAGCTGGCCGACCCCGACCAACTGGCCGCGCTTGCCACCGGCTCGCTTGACGGGCGACTCACCCAGGGGCATTGCATGTTCGAGATCGGTCCGGTTCGCCGGTCTTGTGATGTGATGTCATGTCTCGTTCTGGGGATGGTTGTTCCCCGGAAAGCAGTGCAGGCACGGTGCCGAAAGCTCACCATCGAACGGGTCTACCTGATCACTAGCCTGGACACCTACGATGCCACCGCCGTCCAGCTCGCCACCTGGATCAGGGGCCACTGGGGCATCGAGAACCTCCTGCACCACGTCCGAGACCGGACCTTCCGCGAGGACGACTCCAAAGTCCGCACCGGCCACCTGCCCCGCACCATGGCCGGCCTGCGCAACCTCGCCATCGGCATCTTCCGCCAGAACGGCCACACCAACATCGCCCCTGCCCTCCGCCACACCGGCCGCGACCACACCCGACCCCTGCGAATCCTCGGCCTCACGTGATCAATCCGGACAGACCGCAACCATGCAATGCCCCTGAGATACATACGGCGTTCCCTCGGCGGCCATTCATGATCCCTAAGCTCACGCCCCGTGAAGAACATGAAGAAGACGATCGTGTTGCTCGCCTTGATAATGAGCTACTTCCCGCTGACCCCGACGGCGTTCGCGGCGGCCAAGTCGCCCGCACAGGTAGCGGCCAAGTCGCCCGCGCAGGTAGCCGAGGACTGCGCCGACCCGAGGCCCACGCAGGCCGGGGACATCATCTACTGGGACCCCGAGTGCTACCTCACCTTCAAAAGCAGCAAGCAAGTATGGGGCGAGGCCACCATGCCCGACACGCTCGGCAGTGGGAAGAGCCCCATCGCCTACGGCTGCACCAGTAGCGGCAGCGTGAGCGTCGCCGGAACCAAGAGCTCCTCCACCAGCTTCTCCTTCGGCCTCGACATCGGCGGGAAGAAGAAGTTCGGTGACTGGGAGGCCTCCGTCGGGCCCAAGCTCGGTTGGAGCTGGACCTGGAGCACCAGCGACACCCACACGCACACCGCCGCGGTCCCCCTGGGCAGCGTCGGCTGGATCGAGGTCAAGGAGCCGCTGATCGAGGCGGTCGTCGACATCGATGCCCGCTACGACGGCAACAAGAACGAGCTCGTCAAGAACGCGGTCGTCCGGGTGCCGGACACCAGCCGGTCCTTCGCCTGGTTGTATCAGAGCCGCAAGATGACCGACACGGAGCTGAGGGACATCTGCGGGCAGGACCCGCCGACCACCAAGACCTACGACATGTGGTCGGCCGGTGGCAAGGCTCCCTACAAGAACCTGCTGAGCGGCAAGTGCCTGGCCATCGGCCCCACCGTCCCCAACGGCGGGCTCGTGGTGCAGCGTACCTGCGACGGCGGGGCCGCGCAGAAATGGAACGCCGTCAAGGCGAGCAACGGCTATTTCACCATCCGCAACAACAACGGCTACTGCCTCACAGTCCCCTACAACAACGGCACCCCGCCCGGCCAGAACACCCAGCTCATGTGGTGGGGCTGCGAGACCCGCTGGGACTCGGGCAACCAGCTCTGGTCGGTCAACCCGACCAAGATCAGCGGTACCTACACCTTCGCCAACCAGTGGACGGGGCTCTGTCTCGCGCCGCACTCCAGTGAGATGACCAAGAACGGCGGCCGGGTGACCATCCGCAAGTGCGCGTAGCGGGATCAGTTGACCCCTCCGATCGTCGAACTCGCCTCGCTTCGGCAAGCGGTGGTGGAAGGCAGGCGGAATACGGTCCGCGGTGGTGTGCGCCGCCGAGTCGCGGGTGCGGGCGCCGAGCACCGCCTGGGCGGTTCACTCAGGCGACCACTGCGGGGCTCTCGACGGTGCTGCTGACCTCCGCGCCGGCCGGAATACCGATCAGCCGCCCGTTGAACCGGCGCGGCCCGATGATGGCAGGCTCCGCTGCTTGGCGGGCACAGGTGACACCTCGCCTGATGGCGCAGTGCCGGTAAGAGATCGAACCTGCCGGGCCGGGAGCCGCGAGCTATGGCTACTGAGAGTAGCGAGATGGCGTACTCCCCAATGCTGGCAGGGGCAAGAAGGCGTCATGGCGAGTTCGATCTACCCCTGCTCATTTCACACTCATTTCACATCGCGAGCCCCAGAGGTACTGCAGCCGACCCCCCCGCGACGCGTTTCCGCAGGTCAGGACCCTGCCTGACCTGCGGAAACGATGAGAGATCAAACTGCGTTTCCGCAGGTCAGAGGGGGGTCCTACAGGTCGTAGTACAGCTCGAACTCGTGCGGGTGCGGGCGGAGCGCGATCGGGGCGATCTCGTGGGTGCGCTTGTAGTCGATCCAGGTCTCGATCAGGTCCGGGGTGAAGACGCCGCCGGCCAGCAGGTACTCGTGGTCGGCCTCCAGGGCGTCGAGGACGGCGCCGAGGGAGTTGGGGACCTGGGGGACGGAGGCGTGCTCGTCGGGGGCCAGCTCGTAGAGGTCCTTGTCGACGGGCTCGAGGGGCTCGATCTTGTTCTTGATGCCGTCCAGGCCGGCCATCAGCATGGCGGCGAAGGCCAGGTACGGGTTGGAGGCCGGGTCGGGCGCGCGGAACTCGATGCGCTTGGCCTTGGCGTTGGAGCCGGTGATCGGGATGCGGATCGCGGCGGAGCGGTTGCGCTGGGAGTAGACCAGGTTGACCGGTGCCTCGAAGCCGGGGACCAGGCGGTGGTAGGAGTTCACCGAGGGGTTGGTGAACGCGAGCAGCGAGGCGGCGTGCTTGAGGATGCCGCCGATGTAGTAGCGGGCGGTGTCGGAGAGGCCGGCGTAGCCCTGCTCGTCGTAGAAGAGCGGGGAGCCCTCGGTCCACAGGGACTGGTGGACGTGCATGCCGGAGCCGTTGTCGCCGAAGATCGGCTTGGGCATGAAGGTGGCGGTCTTGCCGTTCCGCCAGGCCACGTTCTTGATGATGTACTTGAACAGCATCAGGTCGTCGGCGGAGTGCAGCAGGGTGTTGAACTTGTAGTTGATCTCGGCCTGCCCGGCGGTGCCCACCTCGTGGTGCTGGCGCTCCACCTCCAGCCCGGCGGCGGCGAGTTCGAGGGACATCTCGGCGCGCAGGTCGGCGAAGTGGTCGACCGGCGGGGTGGGGAAGTAGCCGCCCTTGTACTTGACCTTGTAGCCGCGCACGTCACCGGTCTCGGAGCCGGAGTTCCAGGCGCCGGCCTCGGAGTCGATGTGGTAGTACGAGGCGTTGGCGCTGGTCTCGAAGCGGACCGAGTCGAAGACGTAGAACTCGGCCTCGGGCCCGAAGTAGGCGGTGTCGGCAATGCCGGAGGAGGCCAGGTAGGCCTCGGCCTTGCGGGCGACGTTGCGCGGGTCGCGGCTGTAGGCCTCGCCGGTGATCGGGTCCTGGATGAAGAAGTTGATGTTGAGGTGCTTCTCCTTGCGGAACGGGTCCAGCCGGGCGGTGGCCAGGTCCGGGACGAGCGCCATGTCGGACTCGTGGATGGCCTGGAAACCGCGGATCGACGAGCCGTCGAACATCAGGGTCTCGGACGGGTCGAAGGTCGCCGCTGGCACGGAGAAGTGCTGCATGACGCCCGGCAGGTCGCAGAACCTCACGTCGACGAACTTGATGTCGTTCTCCGCGATGTACTGCTTGACCTCGGCGGCGTTGTTGAACATCCATCCTCCTCAGCGAGCGTGTTTTAGGGGTCAACCCTAGGAATCGGCCGTTTCTGGCCGGTGACCCCATCGTTTCCTGAATGTTAACCGGCCTGCTCAAGGGGGAGTCAAAGGCGTACGGTTCCGGGCAAAACACCACCTGGGGACGGCGCCTGCCCGACAAGTGGTCCAGACCATTCGCAGGAGGCCGTCGGAAGCGATTCACCCGCTCGGGGGGAGGGGCTCGAAGATCGCCGGGACTGCCCGGATAGTGTGGATTCGTGGACACCAGAGAAGCGTTGGGATCGTGGATCGACGGACCGAAGGCCGCCGCCGAGAAGATGGGCGCCGACTTCGGATACCGGGGTGAGCGCCTCGGCCTGCCCAAGGAGGGCTCCGGCTCGCTGGCCGGTCCGGGCCGCCGGCTCGGCGCGCTGTGCGTGGACAGCTGGCTGTGCAGCCTGATCTCGTTCGGGCTGATCGCCAAGGGCGACCCGGGCACGGCCAACCTGTGGACCATGCCGCTGCTCTACGTCATCACCGTGCTGCTGCTCTCCACCACCGGCACGACCGTCGGCAAGCGGCTGTTCGGCCTTCGGGTGATCCGGCTGGACGGCGGCCGGGCGAGCATCCCTCAGGTGCTGCTGCGCACCCTGCTGCTCTGTCTGGTGATCCCGGCGGCGGTCTGGGACCGCGACACCCGGGGCCTGCACGACAAGGCCGTGCGCACCGTCGAGGTGCGGATCTGAGTCCGGCCGCGCACCAGCGGCGCAAGTGAACGGCCCCGCCGCGAGAGTCTCGCGACGGGGCCGTGGTGTCGGTGGGGGAGCGGTCAGCGGACCTGGCCGCCCTTGGGCATCCGGGCGCCCTTGGGCATCGGGCCCTTGGGGATCGGGGCCTTGGAGAGCAGGTCGCCCAGCGCGCGCAGGCGGTCGTTGGTCTCGGTGACCTGGCCCGGGGTGATGGAGCGCGGCAGGCGCATCAGGTGCACCTGGAGCTTCTTCAGCGGCACCTCGCCCTCGCCGTTGCCCACCACGATGTCGTGCACCGGGATGTCGCCGACCACGCGGGCCATCTTCTTCTTCTCGGAGGCCAGCAGGGCACGCACCCGGTTCGGGTTGCCCTCGCCGATCAGCGCGATGCCGGGGCGGCCGATCGCCCGGTAGACGGCGTCCTGGTTGCGGGTGACCGCGACCGGGGTCGGGTTGGCGTTCCAGCCGCGACGGATGTTGTTCAGCACGGCCGCGACGGCGCCCGGCTGACCCTCCATCTGGCCGAACGCGGCACGCTCGGCGCGTCGTCCGAAGACGATCGCCATGGCCAGGAAGGCCACGATGAAGCCGAGGATGCCCAGGTAGATCGGGTGGTCGATCGCAAAGCCGATGGCGAGGAACACGCCGAAGGTGAGCAGACCGATGGCCGCGATGATCAGGCCGATCTTGGTGTCGACCTTCTTGGTCATGGTGTACGCCTGGCGGATCTGCTTGAGCCGCCCAGGGGTTTCGGATGTTTGCCTCGCCATAATGCTCATGGTACGTGGCGGGAGCACGGGATATCCAAGGGCGCCCCCAAACTGCAACCCGGACGCGCCCCCGACAGGTGCTCGACGGCCACCCCACGACCGCCCAGGTCAGGCGTGGCGGCGCTGTACGTCGGCCTCGGCCGGGAAGAGCCCGGCCACCTCGGCGCGGTCCGCGGCGTGCTGCCGGTTCTCCACGACGGCCGACCAGGCGTTGCGGCGGGCCCTCAGCTGGCCGCCGGCCAGCAGCACCCGCTCGGTGCGACGCAGTGCGTAAACCAGGACTCCGGTCTTCTTCTGCATGCTCACAGCCTCCCCCTCCTGTGTTGCCGGACGGTGACCGAACGGTCAAAGCCCGATGAAAAGCCGTCGGAAAAGGCCGGAGGCCGGGGCGCCCGCCCCGGCCTCCGCCCTACGTCCGATCAGACCGCCGCGCGCTCGCGGTGCTCCAGCGCCTGCCGGTACAGCCGCCCGGCGCGGTACGAGGAGCGGACCAGCGGGCCCGACATGACGCCGGCGAAGCCCAGCTCCTCGGCCTCCTGCTGGAGCTCGACGAACTCGTGCGGCTTGACCCAGCGCTCGACGGGGTGGTGCCGCACCGAGGGGCGCAGGTACTGGGTGATGGTGATCAGCTCGCAGCCGGCCCCGACCAGGTCGGCCAGCGCCTGGCTGACCTCCTCGCGGGTCTCGCCCATGCCCAGGATCAGGTTGGACTTGGTGACCAGCCCGGCCGCGCGGGCCTGGGTGATGACGTCCAGCGAGCGCTCGTAGCGGAAGGCCGGGCGGATCCGCTTGAAGATCCGCGGCACCGTCTCGACGTTGTGCGCGAGCACCTCGGGGCGGGAGGAGAAGACCTCGGCCAGCTGCTCGGGGACGGCGTTGAAGTCCGGGATGAGCAGCTCGACGCCGGTGCGGCCGGTCTCGCGGCCGGCGGTCAGCGCGTGCACCTGGCGGACGGTCTCGGCGTACAGCCAGGCGCCGCCGTCGGGCAGGTCGTCACGGGCGACACCGGTGATGGTGGCGTAGTTGAGGTCCATCGTGACGATGGACTCGGCGACCCGGCGCGGCTCGTCCCGGTCGAAGTCGGCGGGCTTGCCGGTGTCGATCTGGCAGAAGTCGCAGCGGCGGGTGCACTGGTCACCGCCGATGAGGAAGGTGGCCTCGCGGTCCTCCCAGCACTCGAAGATGTTGGGGCAGCCGGCCTCCTGGCAGACCGTGTGCAGCCCCTCCTTCTTCACCAGCGACTGGAGGGCGTTGTACTCGGGCCCCATCTTGGCTCGGGTCTTGATCCACTCGGGCTTCCGCTCGATGGGGGTCTCGCTGTTGCGGACCTCCAGGCGGAGGAGCTTCCTGCCGTCGGGCGCGACAGCGGACACGTGCGACTCCTAGAACTAGACGGGGTACCCCTAGGGTACGCCTGTGCTTGTGCGGGTTTCACCGGGCGCAGGCCCTGTATTCGCAGGGACGACAGCGCGTGACGGGCGGGCGGCATTCCCGCCCGGAAGGTACCGATACGGGACCTCAGCGGGCCAGGGCGGGCTCCGGGAGCTCGGCCAGCACCTCGCGCAGGTGCCGCTCCACCACCGGCAGGGCCGGGGCGACGCCGAAGTCGCGGCCCAGTTCGGAACTGATCGAACCGACCCCGGCGTCCCGGATCCCGCAGGGCACGATCCGGTCGAACCATGTCATGTCGGGGTCGCAGTTGAGCGCGAAGCCGTGCATCGTGACGCCCCGGGCGACCCGGACGCCGATCGCCGCCAGCTTGCGGTCGTCGCCGCGCTGGCCCGCGTTGGAGGGCGCGTACTCGGGGCCGGCCAGCCGGGGGTCGATGCCGAGCGGCAGGCCCATCCGCAGGGTCAGCTTGCCGATCTCGACCACCTCGGACGGGTCCACCACCGCGCCCGGGATCTCCTCGCCGAGCTTCCAGACGCCGCTGCGGCCCTCGATCCGGGTGGTGGCGATGCCGAGCTCGCCGCAGGCGCGGATCAGCGCCTCCTCCAGCCGGCGGACGTACGCGACCACGTCGATCGGGTCCGGCAGCTTCACGATCGGGTAGCCGACCAGCTGGCCGGGGCCGTGCCAGGTGATCTCGCCGCCCCGGTTGACCTGCACCACGGGGGTGCCGTCGAGGGGGTAGTCCTCGGGGTTGGTGCGCTTGCCGGCGGTGTACACCGGCTGGTGCTCCAGCAGCAGCACGGTGTCGGGGATCTCGTCGGCCACCCGGAGCGCGTGCAGCCGCTGCTGCTCGGCCCAGGCCTCTTCGTAGGGGACCGAGCGCTCGCCTATGCCCATGTGCACGAACCGTACGTGCTCGCTCACCGCTGCTCCTTGCCAGGCGTCAAAACCGACCACGCCACTGTACGCCTGCGCGAATTAGGTCATCCCGGGGGCGCGAGGAACTGCGCGCAGGGGAACGGCAGCACGTGCAACTGGCCGACGTGCCCCGACCTGACACCGGGCCGCCTTCCGCTTCGCGCAGTTCCCCGTGCCCCTGAGCGCCGTGGGCGGTCAGTCGCCTGCCAAGAGCTGGAGGCGGAGTGCGAGCTGGAGCTCCAGGCTGCGTTCGGGGTGGTTCCAGTCCGGGCCGAGCAGCACCTCGACGCGGTCGAGGCGTTGGACGACGGTGTTGACGTGCACGTGGAGCTCGTCCTTGGCGCGGGTGAGGCTGCCGCCGCAGTCGAAGTACGAGCGCAGGGTGCGGACCAGCTCCGTGCCGCGCCGTGCGTCGTAGTCGAGCAGCGGCCCGAGCGTGGCCCGGACGAAGGCGGCCACGTCGTGCCCGTCGCCGAGCAGGACGCCCAGGAAGCCGAGGTCGGCCGCGGAGGCGCCGTCCCCCTCGCGGCCGAGCACCCGCAGGGCACGCACGCACCGCAGCCCCTCCCCGTACGCGGCGGCCAGCTCCACCGGCCCGGCCGCGATCCGGCCGGCGCCGACCGTCACCGGCGTGCCGGTCAGCCGGGCCAGGCGTTCGGCGGCCTGGGCGGCGGCCTCGCCCGGGCTCGGTGACCCTTCGTCAGGGAGCAGCAGCACCACGGCCTCGCCGTGTTCGGCGCTCAGGCCGCGCGCGCCGAAGAGGTAGCGGGCGGCGGCCCCGGCCAGCCGGGCCCGGTCGGCGGGCGGGGCGGCCGGTGGGGCGGCGGCGACCAGCACCAGGTGCGGGCGGCCGAGGTCCACGCCGAGGCGGCGGCCGCGGGCCACCAGGCCGGCCGGGTCGCGGCCGGGGGCGGTGAGCAGGTCGGCGACCAGTTCGCCGCGGACCCGGTTCTCGGCCTCGGCGACGGAGCGCCGCAGGAGCAGCAGCAGAGCGGTGACCACCCCGGCCCGCTCGAAGAGCCTGCGGTCGGCGTCGTCCAGCCCGGGGCGGCCGAGCAGCACGATGGCGCCGAGCGGTTCCTGGCCGGCCAGCACCACGCAGATCCAGGCGTCGCCGTGGCGGACCGCGCGCCCCTCGGCGCGTGAGGCGGCGGCGAGCTCCGACAGTCCGTCAGGCCCCGGCGCGCGCCCCGACAGTACGAGCCCCTCGGCGTCGTACACGCCCACCTCGCCGCCGAGCAGGGCGGCCACGGCGGCGGCCACGTCCGGGACCTCCGCGCCGCGCAGCACCAGGTCGGTGAGCCGGTCGTGGGCCCGTTCGGCGCGCTGGACGGCCTCGGAGTGGGCCTGGATGACGGCGTTGGCGGCGTTCAGCTCGGCCAGTGCGGCCCGGGTCTCGGCCAGCGAGTTGGCGGTGTCCAGGGCGATGGCGGCGTGCGCGGCCAGGGTGCAGAGCAGCGCCACCTCGTCGGGGGAGAAGGCCCGGGCCGAGCGGTCGGCGGCGAACAGCACGCCGATCACCTGGCCGCCGAGCAGCAGCGGCACGCCGATGATGGCGACCAGGCCCTCGTCCAGCACGCCGGCGTCGATGGTGCCGGTGTGGTGGAAGCGTTCGTCGGTCCGGTAGTCGGGGCTCGCGTACGGGCGGGCGGTCTGCGCGACCAGGCCGCCGAGGCCGTCGCCGAGGCTGAGCCGCAGGTTCTGGAAGAGCGCGGAGACGGAGCCGTCGGTGACCCGCATGTAGGTGTCCCCGGCGGCCCGGTCCGGCAGGGTCAGGTAGGCGGTGTCGGTGCCGAGCAGCATCCGGGCCCGGCGGACGATCGCCTGGAGGACGGAGTCCAGGTCCCGGGAGGCGGCCAGGTCCCCGGCGGTGTCGAAGAGGGCCGTCAGTTCGGCCTCCCGGCGCCGGTGCTGACGGAGCGTCCGGTGCACCCGCAGGGCCAGCCAGGTGGCGTCGTCGATCTCGGCCAGCACCGCGCCCGGGGCACCCCGGCGGCGGGCCTCGGCGAGCACCTCGCCGAAGTCCTCGGTGGCGGCGCCGGAGGCGAGCAGGTCGAGCAGCCGCCGGAGGGCGGCGGCGCTGGTGGGGAGGGGCGGGTCGTCCATGGTGCGGGCCATCGTGCCAGTTCTCTGCCGGGTGCGGAACGGCCGGTACCGAAGGGGTACCGGCCGTTCGGAGGTCAGACCTTCGCCAGGGCGGGGGCCTCGTCGCTGCCGACCTCGGCGAGGTCGCGGCCGCGGGTCTCCCGGGCGCACAGCACCGCGACCACGGTGATCACCGCGGCGATCGCCACATAGACCGAGATCGGGGTGGAGCTGCCGTAGTCCTTGAGCAGCGCGGTGGCGATCAGCGGCGCCGGGGCGCCGGCCGCCACCGAGGCGAACTGGGCGCCGATGGAGGCACCGGAGTACCGCATCCGGGTGGCGAACAGCTCGGAGAAGAAGGCCGCCTGCGGGGCGTACATCATCGAGTGGAACACCAGGCCGACGGTGATCGCGAGCAGCAGCGAGCCGAAGCTCTTGGTGTCCACCAGCCCGAAGAAGACGAAGGCCCAGACGCCGACCCCGACCGCGCCGACCAGGTAGACCGGCCTGCGGCCGACCCGGTCGGAGAGCGCCCCGAAGACCGGGATCAGCGCGAACTGGATGGCCGAGGCGATCAGCACCGCGTTCAGCGCGGTCTGCTTGGGCAGGTGCACGTGGCCGACCGCGTAGGCCAGCACGAAGGTGGTCATCACGTAGTAGGAGATGTTCTCCGCCATCCGCGCGCCCACCGCGGTGAGCACCTCGCGCCAGTGGTGGCGCAGCACCGCGACCAGCGGCGGCTGCTCGGGCGCCTGTGCCCTGCGGGCCTCGCTGGCGGCCAGCGCCTGCTTGAACAGCGGGGACTCGTCCACCGCCAGCCGGATCCACAGGCCGACCATCACCAGCAGCGCGGAGAGCAGGAACGGCACCCGCCAGCCCCAGGCGACGAAGGCCTCGTCCGGCAGCACGGCGGTCATCAGCGAGAGCACGCCGGCCGCCAGCAGGTTGCCCGCGGGGGCCCCGCCCTGCGGCCAGGAGGCCCAGAAGCCGCGCCGCTTCGCGTCCCCGTGCTCGGAGACCAGCAGCACCGCGCCGCCCCACTCGCCGCCGAGCGCGAAGCCCTGCACCAGGCGCAGCGCGGTCAGCAACAGCGGTGCGGCGACGCCGACCTGATGGTACGTCGGCAGCGCGCCGATCAGGGTGGTGGAGCCGCCCATCAGCAGCAGGCTCAGCACCAGCAGCTTCTTGCGGCCGATCCGGTCGCCGAAGTGGCCGAAGACCAGCGCGCCGAGCGGGCGGGCGGCGAAGCCGATGGCGTAGGTGAGGAAGGAGAGCAGGGTGCCGGTCAGCGGGTCGCTGTTCGGGAAGAAGACCTTGTTGAAGACCAGCGCGGCGGCCGTTCCGTACAAGAAGTAGTCATACCACTCGATAGTGGTACCTATCAGGCTGGCGCCGACGACCTTCTTGAGGGAGGCGCCGGTCGTTCTCGCGGCGTCGGGAGAACTGGGCATGCGTCACCACTTCTGCGGGAGATGGAGTCTGGGGGGAGTGCGGGGCTGACGGGGGATCAGTGTGCGGTCCAGCCGCCGTCCACCGGGAGGGAGGCCCCGGTGATGTAGGAGGCGGTCGGGGAGCAGAGCCAGAGGGCGAGCTGGGCCACCTCGTCGGGCTCGATCAGGCGCTTGACCGCGGTGCGTTCGAGCATGATCTGCTCCACCACCTCGTCCTCGTGGATGCCGTGGGCCAGCGCCTGGGCGGCGATCTGCTTCTCCACCAGGGCGGTGCGGACGTAGGCGGGGTTGATGCAGTTGCTGGTGACGCCGTACGGGGCGCCCTCCAGGGCGACGGTCTTGCTCAGGCCCTCCAGGCCGTGCTTGGCCGTCACGTAGGCGGACTTGAAGGGGCTGGCCCGCAGGCCGTGCACCGAGGAGATGTTGACGACCCGTCCCCACTCCCGCTCGTACATGTGCGGCAGGGTGCGGCGCAGGATCCGGAACGGCGCCTCCACCATCACCCGCTGGATCAGCGCGAAGCGGTCCGGCGGGAACTCGTGCACCGGCGCGACGTGCTGGAGGCCCGCGTTGTTGACGACGATGTCGGCGTCGTCCGGCAGCGCGTCCACCGCCGCCGGGTCGCCGA
This sequence comes from Kitasatospora sp. NPDC088742, assembly GCF_055584905.1. Lineage (NCBI taxonomy): Bacteria > Bacillati > Actinomycetota > Actinomycetes > Kitasatosporales > Streptomycetaceae > Kitasatospora > Kitasatospora sp. NPDC088742. The sequence goes on from NZ_JBVJLD010000062.1 coordinate 42,811, forward strand.
GGTCGGCGACCACCGGGACGCCGCCGATCCGCGCGGCGAGCTCCTCGGCCGCGGCGGCGGCCAGGTCGACGACGTAGACCCGGGCGCCGGCCGCCGCGAAGACCTCGGCGCAGGCCCGGCCGATGCCCGAGGCGGCGCCGGTGACCAGTGCCGTACGGCCGTCCAGCGGCCGGGCTGAAATGGTGTCCATGGCCGAGAACGGTAGGAAGTGGCGGCCCTCGCTCCTATGTGCCGGAGCCACACAGGGTGGCGCGGTGGCGTGGTGGTCGAAACCAGGTGGTCCATACGGCGACAGGCTCGGTCCAAGCCAAACGCCGACCGCCGCACCTTCCCTACAACGGGCGCCATTGCATCACCCGTTCGGAGGATTGCCCGCCCAGATCCACCCATAGCGGCGAAATGCTCGCTACATTCGCGCCGATTCCCGACAGGGGGCGCACCTCCAGACAGGTGGGGGCTGGTGGGGCGCTCGAGAGGTGTGACAGATATGCCCCAACGGCCTGCGACCGACAGCCCGGCGTACGGACAGCTGGACCCGCACGATCCGCACGACCCGCACCTCGACGATCCGCACGAGCGGGCCGCCGGGGACGAGGCGCTGCCCGGGGACCGGGCCCGCGCCGCTGACACCGCCTCAGGGGACCGGACCCAGAACCCACGCCTCGCCGCACTGATCGAGGAGGCCGGCTTCTCGCACGCCGGGCTGGCCCGGCGGGTCGACCAACTCGGCCTGGAGCACGGCCTCGACCTCCGCTACGACAAGACCTCGGTCACCCGGTGGCTGCGCGGCCAGCAGCCCCGCGGCGCCACCCCCGCGCTGATCGCCGAGGTCTTCACCCGCCGCCTGGGCCGACGGCTCACCGCCCAGGACATCGGCCTGGACGCCTGCGCCCCGGTCTACGCCGGGCTGGAGTTCGCCGAGTCGCCGCAGGAGGCGGTGGACATCGTCGCCTCCATGTGGCGCAAGGACACCGGCCTCCAGTCCGAGCTGCGCCGGATCGCCTTCACCCCGGCCGGCCTGGTGGTGCCCAGCCGGGACTGGCTGATCGGCCGCACCGACGAGCGGGTGGCCCGCGACGGTTCGGTGCCCGGCCTGCCCGACGCACCGTCAGCGGCCCGCCCCGCTCCGGCCGCCGCGCGCGGTACGGTGCCGCCCGCACGCGGCGGTGCCGTCCCCCGGGTACCCGGACGGGTGCCCGCCCAGAGTCGCGGCGGGCTGCCGCCGATCAGCGACCAGGAGGCCCGCGAGCAGCGCCCGCCGCTCCGGGTCGGCCGGGGCGACATCGCCGCCATCCGCGCCGTCGGGGACCTCTTCCGCGCCCTGGACCACGCCTACGGCGGCGGCCACGCCCGGCAGGCCCTGGTGCGCTACCTGGAGAGCGAGGCCGAGCCGATGCTGCGCGGCCGGTACGGCGAGCAGATCGGCCGGGCCCTGTTCGGCGCCGTCGCCGACCTGACCAGACTGGCCGGCTGGACCTCCTTCGACATCGCCGCCCACGGTCTGGCCCAGCGCTACTTCGTCCAGGCGCTACGGCTCTCCCAGGCCGCGGGGGACCGCGTGCTCGGCGGCTACGTGCTCACCACCATGAGCCAGCAGGCCGTCCACCTCGGCCACGGCCGGGAGGCGATCCAGCTGGCCCGGGTCGCCCAGCAGGGCGTCGGCACCGCCGCCGCGCCCACCGTGCAGGCCCTGATGCACGCCGCCGAGGCCCGCGGCCACGCCCTGCTCGGCGACGTCCGGGCCTGCACCACCGCCCTGGTGCGCTGCGAACGGGCCCTCGGCATCGCCCGCCCCAGTGACGAACTCCCCTCCTGGGCCCGCTACTTCGACGAGGCCCAGCTGGCCGACGAGTTCGCCCACTGCTACCGCGACCTCCAGCAGTGGCGCCCCGCCGCCCAGCACGCCGAGAAGTCCCTGCGGCTGCGCACCCCGGCCTTCGCCCGCAGCCGCATCCTCTGCCGCCTGGTGCTGGCGAGCTCCCGCCTAGGACTCGGCGAGGTGGACGAGGCCTGCGGCCTGGCCACCGAGGCCCTCCGCGCGGCCGGCGAGATGCGCTCCGCCCGCACCGTGGAGTACCTCCGCGACTTCCACCGCCGCCTCACCCCGTACCGCGCCGGCCAGGCCGCCCGCGCCTTCGACGAGGCCGCCCGCCAGGCGGGGGTGATCTGACCGGGCGTCAGGGCCGGGTGCCGCACGCCGCAGGCCCCGACCGGGGGGGAGGGTCGGGGCCTGCGGGATGGGAAGGGCGAGCCTGACCGGTGTGGGGGAGTCCTGGCGGTCTCGCCGTGGTCGGTGGGGCCGGGGAAGGGGTGGAGCACCCGTGCGGACGGGCCGGTGCAGAGGAGCCGGTGCGGTGCTGCCATGCGGTCGGGACGGGGCGCTGTGGTGGCGCTGGGCGTCAGGCCTGGTCGCGCGGGCGGCCGGTGTCGCGGAGGAGCCGGTCCGGTGCCGCGTGCCAGAGCGGGACCACGGGTATCGGGTACGCGGGCGGAGCGGGGGCGTGCGCGACGGCGGGCGGCACCGCCTCGGTGCTGTGGGTGGCGAGGATCGCCGTGCCGTCGGATGCCATGTACCGACGGTAGGGCCGTGCGCCGGGGCGCCGCCCGGTAGCCAGTGGCACTCTGTCAGCTCCGGCCGCGCACCTCACCAGCTCTCGGCCCGCACCCGTGGACCCAGGGCCGGCGGGGGCGGGGTGCCCTGCCCCCGCAGCCGCTGGGCGAGCAGCGGGAAGAGCAGGACCGAGAGCATCCCGGCCCCCACCAGCGCCGCCGCGGTGGAGGAGGGCAGGTGCCCGTCCTGCACCTCGATGGTGGTGATCACCACGACCAGCGGCAGCGCGGTGGCGCCGAACAGGCCGAGCGCCGCCCGCTCCCGCCGGTGCAGTTCGGGAGGGGCGAGCAGGGCGGCCGGCACCCCGCGCAGCACCAGCAGGAGCAGCAGGAAGACCGGGACCAGCAGCAGCGTGCCGGGGTCGTCCAGCAGGGCGGCGAGGTCGAAGTTCATCCCGCTCACCACGAAGAACACCGGCACCAGGAAGCCGAAGCCGATGCTCTCCAGCTTGGCCTCGATCACCTCCTCCTCGGCCTCCGGCACCTCGGACAGCAGCAGCTTGGAGATGATCCCGGCGGTGAACGCGCCCAGCAGCATGTCCAGGCTCAGCCAGATCGCCGTTCCCACCATGACGGCCAGCACCAGGATCACCAGACGGATCGCGAACTGGCCGGAGGTGCGGAGCGTCCGGCGGATCAGCCGGGCCGCCCAGGCCGGGCGCGGGCGCCGCGCGTAGGCCAGGGCCGCGACGGTGATCAGCGCGAAGGCGGCCAGGATCACCGCAGACCTCGCGGGCGTGTTGCCGCTCAGCAGCACCGCGATGGCCACGATCGGGCCGAACTCGCCGACCGCCCCGGTGGCCATCGTCATCGACCCGAACGACGTCGGCAGCGCACCCGAGTCGCGCAGGATCGGCAGGATGGTGCCGAGCGCGGTGGTGGTGAGCGCGAGGCCGGCGAAGGCGCCGTCCAGGGGATCCCGGTTCACCAGGGCGCCGAAGCCGAGCGCCAGCGCGACGGTGACCAGCCACGCGGCGACCGCGCGTTTGAGCGGGCCGCCGCGCAGCTTGCCGAAGTCGATCTCGTACCCGGCCAGGAACATCAGCATCGCCAGGCCGAACTGCGACAGCGCGTCCACCAGGTCGCCGACCTCGGCCCAGTTGAGCACGTCGGGCCCGATCAGCACCCCGAGCACGATCTCGAACACCACGGTCGGGACGGCCAGCCAGCGTTGTACCCGGTCCGCCAGCAGCGGAGCGGCGACGGCACAGGCCGGGATCAGCACCAGCGCGACGGCATCGGCGTCCTCGGCCGTCATGGGCGATATGCCCGACTCTGAGTCATATCGTCATCCTGGCACGGGGCCTGGCGAAATCGGGTGAGGCCGGGGGCGCGAGGCTCTGCCGATTTGCGGCTCCGCCGCGGGGCGCGGGTCGGAAGGCGGCTCACCCGCAACTCGCGCACCGTCAGCCAGTTGCAGGTGCTGCCGTTCCCCCGCGCGCCCGCGCCCCTGGTGGCGCAGCCAGGTACGCCTGCGCAGCCGTCAGGCGGCCTCCGCCGCGCGGGCCGTGACCGGGAGGCCGAGGTCGCGCAGGACGGCGTGGGCGGCGCGGCGGGCGGAGACCAGGGCGCCCTGGACGGTGCTGGTGTCGCGGTGGTCGCCGCAGACGTAGAGCCCCGCGACGACCCGGACCGGCCGTCGGAGGTTGTGCGGCGGCGGCATCGCCGGTACCGCGTCCGGGAGGTGCCGCACCGTCAGGAACTCCCACCCCGAGGCCTCCGCCCCGTACAGCTCGGCGAGGCGTCGCCGCAGCACCGGCTCGTACCCGCTCGCCCCGCCGTGGTCGAAGTGCCGGCCGCCGAGCACGGTGGTGGCGATCAGGGCCCGCCCCGCCGGGGCGTACGCCTCGGAGACGTCGCTGAGCACCAATGAGTGCGAGAGCACCGCCCGTCCGCCCGGCCGGTCCCCGTCGAGCAGCAGGACGGGCTCGCCCAGCGGCGAGCGGTCGGCCGCGTGGTAGTAGGTGGTGACGGGGTGGAAGCCGGGCAGCCGCAGCCCCGGGAGGAGCTCCGAGGCCGAGCGGGCGTCGGTGGCGAGCACCACCGCGCGGGCGGCGATCCGGCCGTGGGCGGCGGTCTCGACGCCGTCGGCGGAGACCGAGGTGACCCGGACGCCGAGCCGGACGGTGCCGGCCGGCAGGCCCTCGGCGAGCTGTTCGGGGACGGCGGCCAGCCCGGCCGCCGGAAGACAGAGACGGCCGCGCGCGTAGGAGCGCAGCACCAGATCGGCGACCCGGCTGCTGGTGCCGAGCTCCGGATCGCTCAGCAGCGCGCCGAGCAGGGGCCGCAGCAGGCCGTCCACGGTGCGCGGGGAGTGGCCCCGGTCGGCCAGGGCGCGGGCGGCGGTGGTCTCCGGGCGGGCCAGCAGCCGGGAGGCCGGGGTGGCGGCGAGCCGGCCGAGGGCGGAGGAGAGCCGGGCCCGGTCCAGCGGACTGCCGAACGGGCCGCGCACGCTCGCCGTCCTGGCGGCGCCCTGCGGGTCCCCGAACCGGTGCCGGCGGCCGGCGCTGTGCACCAGGACGCCGGGCGCGAGCGGTCGCAGCTCCAGCCGGTCCAGGTCGAGCCGCCGCCCGGGCTCCGGGAAGTCGGTGTTGAGCAGTTGGCCGCCGTGGTCGAGCCGGAAGCCGTCCAAGGTGTCTGCGGCCAGCCGGCCGCCGAGCCGTTCGGTGGCCTCCAGGACCTGGACGGTGAGGCCCTGGCCGGTCAGCGAACGGGCGGTGGCCAGTCCGGCGAGTCCGGCGCCGACCACGATCACGTCCGGGTCGGTCCGGCGGCGGGTGCGGCGGTTGAAGTCGTGTGCGGGCACGGGTGTGCTCCCTCCCCTGGTCCCGGGGCTGCGGCCGGGCAGGCCGCAGGGTGCCGGGACACGGTCCGGGAAGGTGATGCCCCGTCAGTCGACGGATCAGGCTGCGACTTGGGTTCGAATCCGGGGGAGTGGGGACAGAGGGCGGGGCACGGTCACGGAGCGTGCGCCGGAAGGGCGCATCGGACGGGTTCATGGGCGCGTTCCGTCACCGGGGGCGCGCGATGCGCTGCACCAGTGCTGCGGTGCGCCCCCTGCGACCACCGTCCCGTGACCTGCCCGCACACCCGGAACCACCACGACCGGAGTCCCTCCCACCGCAAGCGACCGGCCCCGCACGGGGTACTAGGGCCTGTTTCAGAAGTGGATCAAGGTCATGCGATGATCTTGATCCATGGCTCGGGGAGATCTGACGGACGCCCAGTGGGCAGTGCTGGAAC
>NZ_JBVJLD010000063.1:0-46170 GCF_055584905.1 Kitasatospora sp. NPDC088742
GGACTTGGACGCCTTCGCCGCCAACGTCGCGAGCTTCGGACAGGTCACGTCCTGACCTGCTGCCGTACAACTGTCGCTCGCCGAAACGAACTTCAACATCGACGGCAACGCATCCGACACCACCAGACCGCTCGCATCCGACGGACCGTTGTTCGTCACCGTGACCGTGTAGTCGAACGACTCACCCGCCGCCACCTGAGTAGTGGCCGAGGCCTTCTTGGCGATCGCCACATCCGCCTTCACCGGAGCCGGCGGATTCGGACCAGGCCCCGGACCCGGAAGCCCACCCGTGCTCGCGTCCGACGTGTTGTTGGCTTGATCCGGGTCCGGACTGTCAGTCGCAACCTTCGCCTGATTCCGCACGTCCTTACCGTCACCCGCATAGGCAGGGTCAAGCTGGACAGTGATCGTGTACGTCTTCGACACCTTCGCCGCCAGGACCGCCAGCTTCGGGCACGTCACGTCCTGCCCGGCGGCCGTGCAACTGTCGCTCGCCGAAACGAACTTCAGCATCGACGGCAACGCATCCGACACCACCAGACCGCTCGCGTCCGAGGGCCCGTTGTTGGTCACCGTGATCGTGTAGTCGAACGTCTCACCCGCAGCCACCTGCGTCGCGCTGGTCGCCTTCTTGGCGATCGCCACATCCGCCTTCACCGGAGCCGGCGGATTCGGACCAGGCCCCGGGCCCGGCAGACCGCCCGTGTTGGCGTCCGACGTGTTGTTGGCCTGATCCGGGTCCGCGGTGTCGGTGGCGACCTTCGCCTGGTTGCGCACGTCGCTACCGTCACCGGAGTAGGCCGGGTCGAGTTGCACCGTGATCGTGTAGGACTTGGACGCCTTCGCCGCCAATGTCGCCAGCTTCGGGCACGTCACTTCCTGCCCGTTCGCCGTACAACCATCAGTGGCCGAAACGAACCTCAGCACAGCCGGCAGAGCATCCGTCACCACCAGGCCGCTCGCGTCCGACGGACCGTTGTTCGTCACCGCGATCTCATAGGTGAAGGTCTCACCCGGAGCCACCAACGTGGCACCCGTGGCCTTCTTCGTGATCGCGGCGTCCGCCTTCACCGGACCAGGCGGGTTCGGACCGGGACCCGGGCCCGGCAGACCGCCCGTGTTGGCGTCCGAGGTGTTGTTGGCCAGATCAGGATCAGCGGAATCAGTGGCCAACTTCGCCTGGTTGCGCACGTCCTTGCCGTCACCCGCGTACGCCGGGTCGAGCTGCACCGTGATCGTGTAGGACTTGGAGGCCTTCGCGGCCAACTTCGCCAGCTTCGGGCACGTCACATCCTGCCCGGCCGCTGTGCAACTGTCGCTCGCCGCGATGAACTTCAGCATCGACGGCAGAGCATCCGACACCACCAGACCGCTCGCATCCGACGGACCGTTGTTGACGACGGTGATGGTGTAGTCGAACGTCTCACCCGCAGCCACCGGTGCGGCGCCCGCCGCCTTCTTCGCGATCGCGACATCGGCCTTCACCGGAGCCGGCGGATTCGGACCAGGACCCGGGCCCGGCAGACCACCCGTGTTGGCGTCCGACGTGTTGTTGCTCAGGTCAGGGTCCGGACTGTCAGTCGCAACCTTCGCCTGGTTCCGCACGTCCTTACCGTCACCCGCGTACGCCGGGTCGAGCTGCACCTTGACGGTGTAGGTCTTCGACGCCTTCGCGGCCAACTTCGCCAGCTTCGGGCACGTCACGTCCTGCCCGGCGGCCGTGCAACCATCACTCGCCGAAACGAACTTCAGCATCGACGGCAACGCATCCGACACGACCAAGCCGCTCGCGTCGGACGGCCCGTTGTTCGTCACCGCGATCTCATAGGTGAAGGTCTCACCCGGTGCCACCAACGTCGTGCTCGTGGCCTTCTTGGCGATCGCCACATCGGCCTTCACCGGAGCCGGCGGATTCGGACCAGGACCCGGCCCCGGCAGACCACCCGTGTTGGCGTCCGACGTGTTGTTGCTCAGGTCCGGGTCCGGACTGTCAGTCGCGACCCTCGCTTGATTCCGCACGTCCTTACCGTCACCCGCGTACGCCGGGTCGAGCTGCACCTTGACGGTGTACGTCTTCGACGCCTTCGCCGCCAATGTCGCCAGCTTCGGGCACGTCACGTCCTGCCCGGCGGCCGTGCAACTGTCGCTCGCCGAAACGAACTTCAGCATCGACGGCAACGCATCCGTCACCACCAGGCCCTTGGCGTCGGACGGCCCGTTGTTGGTGACCGTGATCGTGTAGTCGAACGTCTCACCAGGGGCGACGGGAGTAGCGGATGCCGACTTCTTGGCAATCGCGGCATCGGCCTTCACCGGAGCCGGCGGGTTCGGGCCAGGGCCCGGGCCGGGGAGTCCACCGGTGTTGGCGTCGGAGGTGTTGTTGCTCGGGTCCGGGTCGGCGCTGTCGGTCGCGACCTTCGCCTGGTTCTTCACGTCCGCGCCGTCACCGGAGTAGGCCGGGTCGAGTTGCACGGTGATCGTGTAGGACTTGGACGCCTTCGCCGCCAGCGTGGCGAGCTTGGGGCACGTCACATCCTGTCCGGCGGCCGTGCAACCATCGCTCGCCGAAACGAACTTCAGCATCGACGGCAGAGCATCCGTCACCACGAGACCGAACGCCTCGGAGGGCCCGTTGTTGGTCACCGTGATCGTGTAGTCGAACGTCTCACCCGCAGCCACCAACGTCGCGCTGGTCGCCTTCTTGGCGATCGCCACATCCGCCTTCACCGGAGCCGGCGGATTCGGCCCAGGCCCCGGACCCGGCAGACCACCCGTGCTCGCGTCCGACGTGTTGTTGCTCAGGTCAGGGTCCGGACTGTCGGTCGCGACCTTCGCCTGGTTGCGCACGTCCTTGCCGTCACCCGCGTACGCCGGGTCGAGCTGCACCGTGATCGTGTAGGACTTGGACGCCTTCGCCGCCAACATCGCGAGCTTCGGACAGGTCACGTCCTGACCTGCTGCCGTACAACTGTCGCTCGCCGAAACGAACTTCAACATCGACGGCAACGCATCCGACACCACCAGACCGGACGCATCCGACGGACCGTTGTTGACGACGGTGATGGTGTAGTCGAACGTCTCACCCGCAGCCACCAACGTCGTGCTCGCGGCCTTCTTCGCGATCGCCACATCCGCCTTCACCGGCGCCGGCGGATTCGGACCAGGACCCGGCCCCGGCAGACCACCCGTGCTCGCGTCCGACGTGTTGTTGACCAGATCAGGATCAGCGGAATCAGTGGCCACCTTCGCCTGGTTGCGCACGTCCTTGCCGTCACCCGCGTACGCCGGGTCGAGCTGCACCGTGATCGTGTAGGACTTGGACGCCTTCGCGGCCAACGTCGCCAGCTTCGGACAGGTCACGTCCTGGCCGGACGCGGTGCAACCATCGCTCGCCGAAACGAACTTCAACATCGACGGCAACGCATCCGACACCACCAGACCGGACGCATCCGACGGACCGTTGTTGACGACGGTGATGCTGTAGTCAAACGTCTCACCCGCCGCCACCAACGTCGTACTCGTGGCTTTCTTGGTGATCGCGACATCGGCCTTCACCGGGGCAGGCGGGTTCGGACCAGGACCCGGACCCGGCAGACCGCCGGTCGAGGCATCCGAGGTGTTGTTGGAGGGGTCGGGGTCCGGACTGTCGGTCGCGACCTTCGCCTGGTTCCGCACATCCGTACCATCACCCGCGTACGCCGGGTCAAGCTGCACCTTGACCGTGTACGTCTTCGACGCCTTCGCGGCCAGGAGCCCCAGCTTCGGGCACGTCACGTCCTGCCCGGACACCGCACAACCGTCACTCGCCGAAACGAACTTCAGCATCGACGGCAACGCATCCGACACCACGAGACCGGACGCCTGGGAGGGGCCGTTGTTGGTCACCGTGATCATGTAGTCGAACGTCTCACCCGCAGCCACCAACGTCGCGCTGGTCGCCTTCTTGGCGATCGCCACATCGGCCTTCACCGGAGCCGGCGGATTCGGACCAGGACCCGGAAGGGTCCCAGTTGCCCCGTCTGAGGTGTTGTTGGTCAGGTCCGGGTCCGCACTGTCGGTCGCTACCTTCGCCTGATTACGCACGTCACTGCCGTCCCCGGTGTACGCCGGGTCGAGCTGCACGGTGATCGTGTACGTCTTCGACGCCTTGGCCACCAGGACCGCCAGCTTCGGGCACGTCACACTCTGCCCGTTCGCCGTACAACCATCACTCGCCGCAACGAACATCAGTGCGGCCGGCAGGGCATCCGTGACCACCAGACCACTGGCGTCCGACGGCCCATTGTTGGTGACGGTGATCGAGTAGTCGAACGTCTCACCAGGAGCGATGGGGGCGACGGATCCGGGCTTCTTGGTGATCGCGACATCCGCCTTCACCGGAGCCGGCGGATTCGGACCGGGGCCCGGGCCCGGCAGACCGCCCGTGTTGGCGTCGGAGGTGTTGTTGCCCTGATCGGGGTCGGCGCTGTCGGTGGCGACCTTCGCCTGGTTGCGCACGTCCTTGCCGTCACCGGCATAGGCAGGATCGAGCTGCACGGTGATCGTGTACGTCTTCGACGCCTTCGCCGCCAACGTGGCGAGCTTGGGGCACGTCACACTCTGCCCGAAGACCGAACAACTGTCGCTCGCCGAAACGAACTTCAGCATCGACGGCAACGCATCCGACACCACGAGGCCGGACGCCTGGGAGGGGCCGTTGTTGGTCACCGTGATGGTGTAGTCGAACGTCTCACCCGCAGCCACCAACGTCGCGCTGGTGGCCTTCTTGGCGATCGCCACATCGGCCTTCACGGGAGCCGGCGGATTCGGACCAGGACCCGGCCCCGGCAGACCACCCGTGTTGGCGTCCGACGTGTTGTTGCTCAGGTCCGGGTCCGGACTGTCAGTCGCGACCTTCGCCTGGTTCCGCACGTCCTTACCGTCACCCGCGTACGCCGGGTCGAGCTGCACCGTGACGGTGTAGGTCTTCGACGCCTTCGCTGCCAACGTCGCCAGCTTGGGGCAGGTGACGTCCTGGCCGGACGCGGTGCAACTGTCGCTCGCCGAAACGAACTTCAGCATCGACGGCAGTACATCCGTGACGGTCAGACCGGCCGCATCCGACGGGCCGTTGTTCGTCACCGTGACCGTGTAGTCGAACGTCTCACCCGCAGCCACCGGAGTAGTGGCCGAGGCCTTCTTCGTGATCGCGACATCGGCCTTCACGGGAGCCGGCGGATTCGGACCAGGACCAGGACCAGGCAGACCACCCGTGTTGGCGTCCGAGGTGTTGTTGCTCAGGTCAGGGTCGGCCGTATCGGTGGCAACCTTCGCCTGGTTCTTCACATCTTTGCCGTCCCCGACATAGGCCGGGTCGAGCTGCACCTTGACGGTGTAGGTCTTCGACGCAGTCGCGGCCAGGGTGCCCAGCTTCGGGCACGTCACATCCTGGCCGGACGCGGTGCAACCATCGCTCGCCGAAACGAACTTCAACATCGACGGCAGAGCATCCGACACCACGAGACCGGACGCCTGAGAAGGGCCGTTGTTCGTCACCGTGATCGTGTAGTCGAACGTCTCACCCGCAGCCACCAACGTCGCGCTGGTCGCCTTCTTGGCAATCGCCACATCGGCCTTCACCGGCGCCGGCGGATTCGGACCAGGACCCGGGCCCGGCAGACCACCCGTGTTGGCGTCCGACGTGTTGTTGCTCAGGTCCGGGTCCGGACTGTCAGTCGCGACCTTCGCCTGGTTCCGCACATCCTTGCCATCACCGGCATAAGCCGGGTCGAGCTGCACCTTGACGGTGTAGGTCTTCGACGCCTTCGCTGCCAACGTCGCCAGCTTGGGGCAGGTGACGTCCTGGCCGGACGCGGTGCAACCATCGCTCGCCGAAACGAACTTCAACATCGACGGCAGCGCGTCCGTGACGGTCAGTCCACTGGCGTCCGACGGGCCGTTGTTCGTCACCGTGACCGTGTAGTCGAAAGTCTCACCCGCCGCGACCGGTGCGGTGCCCGTGGCCTTCTTCGCGATCGCGACATCAGCCTTCACCGGCGCCGGCGGATTCGGACCAGGACCCGGACCCGGCAGACCACCCGTGTTGGCGTCCGACGTGTTGTTGCTCAGGTCAGGGTCGGGGCTGTCCGTGGCAACCTTCGCCTGGTTCCGCACATCCGTACCGTCACCGGCATAGGCAGGATCCAGCTGCACCTTGACGGTGTAGGTCTTCGACGCCTTCGCGGCCAGGGTGCCCAGCTTCGGGCACGTCACGTTCTGGCCGGACGCCGTGCAACCATCGCTCGCCGAAACGAACTTCAACATCGACGGCAGAGCATCCGACACCACGAGACCGGACGCCTGAGAAGGGCCGTTGTTCGTCACCGTGACCGTGTAGTCGAACGTCTCACCAGGGGCCACCGGAGTGGCTGCCGATGCCTTTTTGGTGATCGCGACGTCAGCCTTGACGGGGGCCGGCGGATTCGGACCGGGGCCCGGACCCGGCAGACCACCGGTTTTGGCATCGGAGGTGTTGTTGGAGGGGTCGGGGTCCGGGCTGTCGGTGGCGACCTTCGCCTGGTTCCGCACATCCGTACCGTCACCCGTGTACGCCGGGTCGAGCTGCACCTTGACCGTGTAGGTCTTCGACCCCTTGGCCGCCAACGTCGCCAGCTTCGGGCACGTCACGTTCTGGCCGGACGCCGTACAACTGTCGCTCGCCGAAACGAACTTCAACACCGCAGGCAGCGCATCCGTCACCACCACACCACTGGCATCCGACGGACCGTTGTTCGTCACCGTGACCGTGTAGTCGAACGTCTCGCCCGGAGCGACCGCGCCGGTCCCGACCGGCTTCTTCGTGATCGCGACGTCGGCCTTCACCGGAGCCGGCGGATTCGGCCCAGGCCCCGGACCCGGCAGACCACCGGTCGACGCGTCCGAGGTGTTGTTCGACGGGTTCGGGTCGACGGTGTCCGACTTCACCGAGCCCTGGTTCCTGATGTCCGAACCGTCACCCGTGTACGCCGGGTCCAACTGCACCGTGAGCTTGACGGTCCTCGTCGCACCCGGGTTCAGCGTGGCGACCGCAGGACAGGTCACCACCTGGCCCGAAGCCGTGCAGCCGGAGTCCGAGGAGACGAACTTCAACGGGGCCGGGAGGGTGTCGGTGACCACAGCGTTCACCGCCTGCGACGGGCCGGCGTTCGTCACGACGAGGTCGTACACCACAGTCCCGCCGGGCGGGACGGACGTGGTGCCCACGGCCTTCTTCGTGATCGACACATCGGCCGAGCCCGTCGCCGCGGTCGTCACCGAGAAGTCGGCCGTGTTGTTGGTCGCGAGCGGGTCCTCGCCGTTCACCACCGCAGCGCTGCCACCCGACAGCACCGTGCCGAGCGGCGCGTCCGCGTCGACCACCACCGAGATGGGGAACGAGGCCGTGGCGCCGTTCTTGAGCCCGGCCGGGATGTTGCAGGTCACGGACTTCTTGTCCGCCGCCACCGTGCACCCCGCGGGCTGCGTCGCGGCGGCCGTCGTGCGGCCCGGCAGCGTGAACGTCACCGTCGACACCGACGTGGTGTCCGACGGACCGTTGTTCTTCACCGTCCCGGTCACGGTGCCCGCCGTGCCCGGAGTCACGGGGGAGGCCGGCGAAGTCACCGTGATCGCCAGGTCGTTGGACGCCTTGGCCGTCGTGGAGAGCGGTACGGACGCCGTGTTGTTCGCCGTGTTCGTGTCGTCCACGGAGGCCACCACCGCCGAGCCGCCCGTCAGCGCGGTCGCGACCGGGGCGTTCGAGTCGACGACCAGCGGGACCGCGAAGACGGCCTTGGCGTCCTTGGCCAGGCCCGCCGGGACGGTGCAGGTGACCGACTTGCCGTCAGCCGCCGCGGTGCAGCCGGACGGGAGCGGCGCACCGGGCGTCGTGCGCTGCGGCAGCGTCAAGGTCACGGTCGCCGCCGACCCCGTCGCCGACGGCCCGTTGTTGGTCACGGTCAGCGTCGCCGTGGAAGTGCCGCCGGGCGCCACCGGGTTCGGGGAGGTGGCCGCGGTCATCACCAGGTCGCTGGAGCGCGCCGAGACCTTGGCGCTCGGGCAGGTGGACGGGTTCGAGGCGTCCGTGCACAGCGGGTTGTCGTTGGTCGTGTCCGAGGTCAGCGCCGTCACGGCGTTGAGGAAGTCACCCTCCTGCCCAGCCTTCACCGTGATCTTCAGCGTCGCGGTGGCGTCCTTGGCCAGGGCGCCGACCGTCCACTTACCGGTGGTCCTGTCGTACTTACCGCCCGAGTCGTCCGACACGTACGTGAGACCGGCCGGCAGCTGGTCGGTGAGCACGACGTTGGCCGCCGCGTTCGGGCCGTCGTTCTTCACCGTGACGGTGAACACCGCCTGACCGCCGATCAGCACCGCCGGCTTGTCCACGGTCTTGGTCACCGTCAGGGCCGCCGGCGGCCCGATCAGCAGCGGCGCCACCTTCGACAGGGTGGCGATACCGTCACCGGTGAAGTCGTTGGTGGCGGTGCCCAGTGTCGCCGTGCTCTTCACCTTCGCCTGAAAGGTGAAGGTGTACGACGCGTCCTTGTTCAGCGTGGTGAACGTGCCCCAGCTCAATTGGGAACCCTTCACCCCCGGTTCGGCCAAGCCCGTGCCCTTGGTCGAGTCGGTGACGTAGTCCAGACGGCTGTCCAGGGTGTCGGTGAAGCCGAACGTGGTCACCGGGTAGGAGTTGTCCTTGTTGGTCAGCTTCACCGTGTAGGTGACGGTGTCGCCCGGCTTGGCCTTGCTCGGCGACACCGTCTTCTCCGCCACAAGCGGCTTCACGTCCGCCGGGCGGAAGTAGGTGACGAAGCTGATGGTCGTCGACTCGCCCGGTGCCAGCGAGTACGGCCACGAGATGGCCATGCCACTGTCGGTGTCGCTCGCGCAGTCACAGGTGTTCGGCAGCGCCTTGCCGGTCTGGATATGGCTCTTGACCGTGCTGTAGCTCCCCTCCGAGTAGGAGCTGCCGGGGGTGAGCGGCACGAACATCATCGCCTGCCCGGTGCCGTTGGCGTTCTTCACGCACGCGATGCCGTTGCCCATCCCCGGTGCAGCGGGCAGCACCGCGCCGTAGCTCCTGTCGGAGCCCTGCAGGTAGCAGTCACCACCCCGGTACAGGTTGCCGGACCGCGCCGCGGTGCCGTTGTTCGTGACCGTGATGTCGAGCCGGAACCCGTTCTCACCGAGGACGTACGTCTCCTTCTGGGAGACGAGCAGCGTGTTGACGGCCGTGAAGTCCGTCGTCATCGTGAACGGGTCGGCCGAGGTGCCGTCACCGGTGGTCGGTGTCTGGCCGACACTCTTGGTGGATCCACCGCTCGAGTTCTGTACGTACGCCGACCCGCCGTAGAGTGCCGTCCCCACACTGATGCCCGTGCCACAGTCGGAGCCGTAGAACTGCTTCGTGTCGTTGTAGTACGCCTGACACCCGCCGTTCGTCGTGGTCTGGATCAGCGTCACCGGCTTGCCCTTGATGCTGCCGGTGCTGACCACCGTGACCGAGATGCTGTCGGTGAGGGGCGTCTGACCCGCGGTCAGCGTCTGGGTGGCTTTGTAGACCACCTTGGTGGTGCTCGTGGTCTGGCTGTTGGCGACGATCGTCCACCTGCCGTCGGACGCGACGGTCGCCGTGCCGATGGCCGTGGTCGAGGTGCCCCTCGTGAGCGTCACGGTGGCGCCGGGCGCCCCGGTACCGCTGAACTCGGTGTCGGTCCCGATGGCGTCACCGTCCGCCGGCGACTCGATGATCACCTCGGGGATCTTCCACTCGACCACGACCGCGCCAGCCGTCTTCGAGGCACCGTACTTGTCGCTGTCGTAGAACGGGTCGTCCGTCCCGCCAGCGTTCTGGCCCGACCCCGCAGCAGTGGTCCCGTCCGCGACCTTCGCGGTGTCCACGAAACCACTGCCGCCACCACCGCCACCGCCTGCACCGGCCACCAGCAACAGCACGATCGCGCCGCCGTCACCGCCCGCACCGCCGGCATAGCCGGAACCCCCGCCGCCTCCGGCGTTGCTGGTGCTGGTGCTCCCGTCCGTTCCGCCCGCACCGCCGGCCCCGAGCGGCCCGGCGGCCCCTGCCTTACCCGCGCGGGTACCTGTGCTCCCCGCCGCGCCTCCGGTGGAACCGGTGGCACCGTCACCACCCTTGACACTATTTCCGCTGTCGCCACCGTTCACGCCGTTCGCGCCACCGCCGGGCCCGCCGTTGCCCGCCGCCGTCGACGTGGTCCCCCGACCGCCGCCGCCCCCGCCGCCCGCGACCAGCAACAGGTTCCCGGACGCGTCCTTCACCCAGGCCGCACCACCGCCGGTCCCCGCGTTGTTGCTGGCCGTGACACCCGCCGCAGGCACGTTGATCGAGTACGACGCCGCCAGCGGCGCCGAGACCGAGCCCTGGGTGTAGCCACCGCCGCCCCCGACACCGGTGGAGTTGTTCGCGTTCCCACCGCCGGCACCCCACAGGTGGAACCGCACCGCCGTCGCCGCGGCCGGCGGCGTGAACGTCTGCGCGGAACCGGTGCTCCGGAAGACCTGGCACTGGTTGTAGCCCGGCGTCTTCGCGGCACAGGCGCCCGCCGCGGCACGCGGCTCCGCCGCCGCGCGACGCACCGGCGCCGCGGCACCGGACGAGAACGGCGACACGAAGATGACCAGGACACAGGCCACGGCCGTTGCGATCAGACGCCTTACTCTGCCGACCATCGAGTTCCCGTTCTGTCCAGCCCAAGGCATACGGTGGTTTTTGTATATGAATGCCTCATACGACACCGATGGGGCTGGACACTCCGGAGTACCGCGCCGACCAGGGAGAATGAACCCGTTCAGCGCACGGGCGGGCCGCGGCGGAGGGCAGATCGACATGCCGGACCAACCTCACGGCACGTCAGACCGAGGACGGGGCACAACATCTGACGGACGGTCCGCCGCCACCGTGGCCGCGCTCGAGGGCGCGCTCTGGGGCGACCGGCCGTGCAGGATCGTTTCGGCCGTTCAGGGCGTCCCCGCCGACCGGGCGGGGGCCGGGGCCGGGGCCGATCGTTGGCCCGCTCATGACGCCCCGCCCCGGCCCCACCGCGCTCACTGCCGAGTACGTCTCCGGAGACCTCCAACCACTGCGCCGCCTCCAGGGCACCCCCGGACTCCTCGCGAGGGCGGCCTGCGCCGTGGGGCTCGGCCTGGTGGTGTGGTCGGAGGCCAGACTGCAGGACCCGCCGACGGCGGAGCGGGCCCGCCTGGTCCGCCGTACGGGGTGACCGTCCTTCATCTCGGTGCCACCCACGGCTGCGATCAAGTGGCCCGCAAGGGCCGGGGGTTGGAGACCGGTGCCCCGGCTCCGTCGGCTACGACCGGCTGCTTCGGCGCACCACCAGAGCGAGGACGCCGAGCCCGAGGAAGAGCAGGCTCAGCACTGCGGCGATCTTCGTGGTCGATCCGGCTCCGGTGTCGGCGAGTTGACGGGACGGCACTGCCTGGCAGCGGACGTCGCCCGAGTCCCGGCCGCAGGAAGTCACGGAAGCCCGGGCAGAGTTCACCGGTGTCGGTACCGACGTGGCCTCCGCGCTCGGACTCGGGGCCACCGTCGGTGCCGGGCTGGGAGTCGGCGTGGGCTCGGGTACCGGGACGGGCGCGGGAGTGGGGGCCGGGGTGGGGGTCGGTGTCGGTGTCGGGCCGGGTGTGCCGGTGCAGTTGACCGTGGCGTCGGACTTGTTGTTCGTGGTGATCTGACAGGTGTTGCCGAGCGCCGATCCGGCATTGACGGGGCCGTTGTTGGTGGTGACGGCGATGGTGTTGCCGCCACCGGCACCGGCGTCGATGCTGCCGGCGTTGACGTCGGTGGTGACCGAGTTTCCACTGCCCGAGACGGAGATCGCGGCGGTGTTGCCCTGACCTGGCCGGCCGGCTGCTCCGTCGCCGCCGGAGGTGTTGCCGGCGGCCCCGGTCCCGCCCTTGCCGGCCGCACCACCCGCACCACCATTGGCCGTTACGACGGCCTTCCCCGCTGCGGGCCCGGTGACGGCGGCGCCGTTGCCGTTGCCCCCGTCGCCGCCTGCTCCGCCCGACCCGCCGGAGCCGCCGTTGGCGGAACCGTTGCCGGCGTCAGCGCCGGGCCCGCCCGCACCGCCCTTGCCACCGGTGGCGGTGTACCGGGTGGCCGTGACGTTGCCGCCCGAGGCACCGTCACCACCGCGCCCGCCTACGCCACCGGTGGGGTAGGAACCGAAGTTGGAGCCGAAGCTCCCGTTCCCGCCGTCGCCGCCCCGGGCGGTGACAACGGGAGCGGTCACCGCCGTCGCGGAAGCGATGCCGTCGCCGCCTCGCGCACCGTCGAGGGAGCGGGAATCGTAGCTGCTGCTGCCTCCCGTACCGCCCTGGGCCAGGAGCTCGGCGGCGGTGATGCTCCCGTCGGCCGCCCCGGCGCCACCGGCACCACCGCGACCGGCGCCGCCGATCACCCAGGCGGCACCGCTTCCCCCGGCCGCGGTGACCTTCAGGCCCGGGGCATCGACCACACAGGCACTGCTGCCCGCTCCGCCGGCTCCGGCCACGGCCGCACCCTTGCCACCGGTGAGCCCGACCGAGCCGGTGGTCACCGTGCCGGGGACGGTGATGGTGCAGCCGCGGCCACCGGCTCCACCGTTCCCTGGGTCCGAGCCGCCGCGACGGGGGTTGTAGCTCCCGTCTCCCCCGGTGACAGCGATGTCCGCGGACGTGGCCGATGCGCCGATGGTGATGGCCCCAGCGTTCCCGTCACCTCCGTCAGCGGTCCTGCTGGTGAAGACGTCCGCGCCCGGACGGCCCGTCACGTTGATCGAGATCGAGCCGGTTCCGGTGTAGGACAGGGTGACACCGGCCGAGATGCCGGCCTTGTCGGTGTTGGGGTTCCCTGGCGTGTACGCGTTGGTGATGGTGACCACGGTGTCGCCACCAGTGATGGACCAGTCCTTGGTCAGCCCCTCGGTGCACGTGTAGGTCGTGGTCGGGCCGGTGGTCGACTGGGTGCATCCCGCCGGCAGGGTGTCGGCGTGTGCGACCCCGGGGGCGGTGACGACGACCGAGCCGAGCAGAGCCGCGAGTGAGGGCGCCAGGGCGCGGAAGAGGACCGGTGGAGCGGTCATGGCGGGAATCCGCCTCCATCTGGGGTCATGGCCGACTCCGTCGAGCGGCCGAGGGGTGATGTGACGCTGCGTCACGTCCCCGCAAAGTAGTGGGTGCGGTGATCGGCCATCGCCCGCCGCGCCGCCGGAGGAGTCACGTGCAATTCGTTTCCTTCGGCGAATTTCCCGAGTGACCGGCGGGGTCTTGTACGGCTGTTCACCGCAGCCTCCGTGCCGGACACTCCGACTTGTCAGCCAACCGGACAGGGCCGTTCAGCATCTCGGCGGAATGACCGTCGAATCCCATCGGAATCAATTCATCAGTCCGGCAGGTCACCACCCCATCCCTCGATCGGCTTGACATACCGTCACACTCCCTGAAAAGACGTCCTCCTGGTCGGGTCCGGTGGGCTCCGAATGCCCCGAAGGGCCCGCTCGTCCAGTCAGGAGTGGCATTCGGCGGAGGGACTGAGCCGAGCGGGTTGGACGGCAACTCCAGGCGGGTGTCGACGGCCGGGCGGTCGGGGGAGTCGGGTTTGGCGGAAGGCCGGTCTTCACAATCATGAGGTAAATGTTCGCGCAGGAGCCGGGTATGACCACGCGTCAGGCCCGGCTTCGGCCGTGAAAGGAGCTGGCTTAATGGCGAGACTCGCTATGGGACTAGCGGGCGCCGCAGTAACCGCAGCATTTCTCGGCACGGGCGGTCCTGCATTCGCAGCACCCCGGGACGGCATGCCACCCGGGTGGTGCGCGGCCCACCCGGCCCGGTGCGGTGAGCCCCCGAAGGCCAAGGCGCCGAAGAAGGCGGACCCCGGCGACCCCGGAAAGGCCGCCACCCCCGGCGCAGCCCCGGCACCCGCCGCACCGGCACCGGTGGCAGCCGTTCCGTCGGATCCGGGCGACCCCGGGGATCCGGTAGATCCGGTAGATCCGGGAGACCCCGGAGGCCATGCCACACCAACCGCCGCTCCGACCGTGCCCGTGCCGCTGACCGTGGACCCAGCCGTCACCCACCCCGGCGGCACGGTGCAGATCAACGCAGGGATCACCTGCCCCGACGGCTCCGCGACACTCATCTCACCCGTAGTCGCCGCCCCGGTCCAGCTCCCGCCCGGCACCTCCGGCGGCCAGCTCACCGTCCCCGTCGGGACCGCCCCGGGCAGCTACCCCGTCACCGCGACCTGTGCCGGTCGCCCGGGGGCCAACGGCACCATCACCGTCACCGAACCCGCAGCGCCCGCCACCGGAGGCGGCTGGAAGGCCGGCCCCGGCGAGGAGACACCCGGCCTCGCGGGTTACGGAGCCATCGCCCTGACCGGCGGAGCCACCAGCGCCGCCGTCCTGCGCCTCGTACGGCGCCGGCGCGGCCGAGCCGTGAACGGTGCCTGAACGGTGCCCGCGCCGCATCCGGACCGTCGTGGCCGCCATCTCCGGCACCGTGCTGCTCACCGCCCTGCTCGGAGCCGTCCTCGACCCGGGCCACCCCACTCCCACGTCCCCGCCCGCTCCCCGGGCGGCGGCCGTCCCGCAACAGACCGCCCAGCTGACGCCCCCTCAGCAGGTTTCCCCCTCCCCCGGCGGACACTCCCCACTCGCTCCGTCCACACCGATCCGGCTCACCATCGCCTCCATCGGCGTGGCGGCACCACTGCTCGCCCTCGGCTCCGATGACAAGGGCCGACCCGAACTGCCGCCCTACTCCACGCCCGGCACTGCCGGCTGGCTGAGGGACTCCGCCGCCCCGGGTGCCCGGGGCGCGGCCGTGGTGGCCGGGCACGTCGACACAATTGACGGTCCGGCGGTCTTCTGGGCCCTGTCCACCGTGAAGGCAGGAGCCACCGTCGAGGTGACCCGATTGGACGGCGCAACGGCGGTGTTCACCGTGGACGAGGTCCGCACTTTCTCCCGGAAGGCATTTCCGAACGACCTGGTCTACGGACCGACCCCGAGGGCGGAACTCCGCATCATCACCTGCGGTGGCCGATTCGACCGAACTGAACGTGAATACACCGGAAACGTCATCCTATTCGCCCATCTGACGGACACTCATTGAGCCCGCACCGGAATGGACGGCAGCCGAATGCCCCGGTCCTCTTTCGAGCCGGGGCATTCGGCAAGAACACGCGGGGCTCACCGCTGTCGCCGGTCCTACCGGTGGAAACGGTTCGGGACGGCCGGCGGATGTCCGTCCGCAAACCGGCCGTCCCAGCAAGTGCGCGCCTCACGGTCGGAACCGGGCAAGCGGGTTGCGCTTGGACGAAATACCGTCGCCTCATGGTGAAGATCGTGTTTACTGCCCGCCGGCCCAAGCAGCTTCAGTGCCCGCGCTGCCGCAGCGGGGTGGAGGCCGTGTACCTCGACGCCGCCCCCGACCTGGACGGGTCCAAGCAGTACATCTGGGCGGCCGGACCGTGCCGGAATCCCCAGTGCTCGCGAGCCGAGCGCCATCCGTCCCCGTGACGACGCAGGCGATCTCCAGCCGCTGGGCACCGCGCCGGGGGACGGACAGGTCAGTTCGATCGCTTGAGCAGCTCGGCGATGACCAATGTCCAGTCGATCAGCCGGCCTTCCGCGCCCGGTGGAACACGCCGGAGGCTCGAGGTGAGGAAGGCACGGATCTCCGCCGTCCGGATGGCGGCCACTGCGCTGCCCTCCACTGATCGGAGCTCCACCGCCGTCTGTTCGGGGCTCTGGGGCCAGATCCGCACGTCCCCTTCGCCGGCGGCGGCGTCCAACCCCTCGAGCAACAGCTGCCTGGCGAACACCCACGTCACCGGTGCTTCGTTGAGAGCACACTTCGACCCGACCACCAGCCGGACCGCGTAGGGGTCCGACACCAGGTACTCGAGGTGGGCCTCGACATCGGGCAGAGCGGGCGTCACCAGGGTCGCGGTGAGCGGTTGGACTACGAATTCTCGGCGCACGGACACACTTCCACGAAATGGGGACGGCAACCCCGCTGGTGTCGAGGCCGGTCACTTGTACCCCACATCTATGCCCTCACGCCTGGGCAACCGAGCAGTAGCTGACGGACCGTTACGGCAACCGGCCGCTTCCGGACCCCACCGATCGCATCCGCGTCAGCAGCCCCTCGCGGTCACGAAGCGGACAGCGGGTCAACGCGGCGGCATCCACGGATGCACACGAAGGGGTGAACACCAGTCAGAGCAGTGCCACGGCGCACCGACGTCTTGGCGGCCCGCGACCACCAGCCACTGAACCGTTCCGGGTTCGGCGGAGACTCGATTTCGTGTAAGGATTCGAGTCATGGCACGTCCCTCCTCCTACCCGCTTGAGCTGCGCCGTCGTGCCGTGCGCATGGTCGCCGAGGTCCTCGGTGACTACCCGAACGAGTCCGCGGCGCTGACGGCCGGCGCTGAGAAGCTGGGCATCGGCTCGGCCGAGACCCTGCGCAACTGGGTGCGACGCGACCAGGTCGACTCCGGGCAGCGGTCCGGTACGACCACGGAGGGGTCCGCGCAGATGAAGGCGTTGAAGAAGGAGATCGCCGAATTCAAGCGCGCCAACGAGATTTTGAAGGCCGCGGCGAGTTTCTTCGCGGCCGAGCTCGACCGGCCACACCTGCGCTCGTAGCGTTCATCGACGAGCACCGGGACCGCTTCGGCGGTGTCGAGCCGATCTGCCGCGTGCTGACCACGCACGAGTGCGGCATCGCCCCCTCCACCTACTACGCCTACAAGCAGCGGGAGTTGAAGCCCTCGCCGCGTTCCGTGCGGGATGCCGAACTCACGGAGCTGATCACCGAGGTCCACGAAAACAACTTCGCCGTCCACGGCGCCCGCAAAGTCTGGCGCGAGCTGAACCGCCACGGCCATACGGTGGCCCGCCGCACCGTCGAACGCCTGATGCGCGAGATCGGCATCACCGGCGCGGTCCGCGGCAAGCGGGTGATCACCACGATCCCCGGCGGGCAGGCCGGGCGCGCGCCGGACCTGGTGGACCGTCAGTTCGTCGCCGCGGCCCCGAACCGGTGCTGGGCCGCGGACTTCACCCACGTGAAGACCTGGGCCGGCGTCGTCTACGTCGCCTTCGTCGTGGACACCTTCTCCCGGCGCGTCGTCGGCTGGTCGGCCGCCACGGTCAAGGAGACCGTCTTCGTCCTCGACGCCCCGGAGATGGCGATCTGGCAGCGCGACCGTGACCAACACCCCATCCAGCCAGGGAAGTTGATACATCACTCCGATGCCGGTTCGCAGTACACGTCGTTCCGGCTCGCCGAGCACCTGGACGCCGCCGGCATCGCGGCGAGCATCGGCTCGGTCGGCGACGCCTTTACGACAACGCCCTGATGGAGTCGGCGATCGGACTGTACAAGACCGAACTGATCAAGCCGCGACGGCCCTGGCGGACACTGTCCGAGGGTCGAACTGGCCACCGCCGAGTGGACCGACTGGTACAACCACCGCAGACTCCACGGTGAAATAGGCCACATCCCGCCCGTCGAGTACGAGACCAACCACTACCTGACAACCACAAAACCACAGGTCATAGCCACCAACTGAGCTCTCTACCGAACCCGGAACGGTTCAGAGCTCTGCATCGCGGGGTACCTGGTCTACGAGGACGGAACGTCATGCAAGCCCTGAACAGGTACCAACTCCAGGCAGCGCTGCGCGAGTTCGGCGTGAGTGACACCGCCTACGGCATCAACACCCGGGACTTCAAGACCTTCGTCTACATCCCGGGGTCGGTGCCCGTCCTCGGCCAGGGGCTGGACGACCGCTGGTACATCGACGTGCACGAACGTGGAGAGCAGTGGGTCGAGGCCAGCTTCGACACCGAGGCAGAGGCCTGCGCCTACCTGTACGACACGGTGACGCGCCGTTGGGCCAACCGCCCGTCTCAGGGATGACCGCCGCGTCCCGCCACTGAAGCACCGGTGCGGCCCGGCAGGTGAATCGGTGAAATCGCCGTCACCTGCCGGGCCGCACCGCTGTCCAACTGAGAGGACGTTTAGGGTGCATCCCGCCCACGCCGCATCACAGTTGTTCCGATCGGAGGATGCCTGTTCTCGTCAGGCCACGGACGCGCAGTCCGCATATGCGGTGATCGGGAAAACGCCGCCGGTGGCACTGTTCTGCTGGAAGGAAACACGCCATGAGTTCGTCGACAGATCAGCCCGACTCTCCCAGAGCCAGAAGTCGACCGGCTTCGACGGGTCGGTACGATTGCCGTGCTCGAACCCCCCGCCCACTACCTTGGTTCCCGCCGGGCACTGTGCCGTCGCAGTAACCTTCGCGTCCTTCTCGGCAGGCAGCATCACCGGAGTGCCCTTTACCTGCTGAACGGTAGGCTCCTTGACCGTTCCCGGATCGCCCTTGTCGCCCTTCTCGCCCTTGTCGCCCTGTGGCCCCACCGTTCCAGGCACACCGGGGTCACCCTTCGCGCCCTGGGCACCGGGGTCACCCTTCGGACCCTGGGCACCGGGGTCGCCCTTGACGGGGGTTGCCGGCTTCGGGCTAGCGGCCTCGCAGAATGCCACCGGAGCGGAGTTCTTCACGTAACGCGCACTCATCCAGCCGTCACGATTGGCCAGTCGGTACCAGATGCTGTTGCCGGCCACGTTCTCACCGTGCACCTTGCACGCCAGCTGCACCCGGGCACCCGAGGCGTACGAACCGAGGACCTTCGAGTTCGTGGTCGGCTCCGCCCGGACCATCTGGCCGATGCGCGAGACCACATCTCCGCCCACGGCGGCCTGGGCCGCAGGTGCAATGCACAGTGAAGCCACCGTCCCGGCCGCCACAACAGACCAGGCCGACCTATTCACTCTGAACACTTCTCGTATCCCATCTCAATGGTGCCGCTTCGACCAGGATAAGAATGGTGCTCGGGCATGGCACAGAAGTAGCAAACACGCCGCCAGGGTCTAATCGGGGGAAATCGTCGGATCGGCACACAGTAATTTCTCTTTCGCGACGGTGGTGCCGAGCCTGACGACGACCTCGTGCATGATTACTGACTTCGGAGCGTCAAGGTGAGTTTTACCGCCTGAACACCCATGTCTCCCACGCCATACGCGAGTTGGTCGCCCAGCACGCGTGGCTGACGGTGTCCGCGAAACCGGTCGGGCCCCTCACTGGGCGTTTCATCCCTGGTCCTGAGGTTCATGTTCCGCGCCAGGTGGGGGTGGCCTCGCCGGTGAGTCGGCGGGTCATGAGGCTGATCATGGCGATGTGGACCATGGCTTCGGAGCGGGCCGGCAGTGCTTCGTAGTCGCGGGCCAGGCGGCGGTGGCTCATGAGCCAGCCGAGTGTTCTCTCGACGACCCAGCGGCGGGGCTGGACGACGAATCCCCTGGTCGTGGGGTCGCGGCGGACGATCTCGACGTCGATGCCCAGGGCGGCGCCGTGCTCGATGACGGCGTTCTTGTAGCCCATGTCGGCCCAGGCCTTGCGGACCGTGGGGTGCTCGGCCGTGACCCGGGTCAGCAGGTGCCGTCCGGCTGTGCCGTCCTGGACGCTCGCGGCGGTGACCAGCACCGCCAGAAGCAGGCCGATGGTGTCGGTGACGATGCTGCGTTTCCTTCCCACGATCTTCTTCGCGGCGTCGACGCCCTGGCCGGCGGCGGGGACGTTCGTGGAGGTCTTCACACTCTGCGAGTCGAGGATGCAGGCCGTCGGCTCCGGGGTGCGGCCCTCCGCGGCGCGGACCAGGCGCCGCAGCAGGCCGTTGAGCTGCTCGAACAGGCCGTCTTTCTGCCAGCGGGCGAAGTAGGCGTAGACGGTCTGGTGGGGCGGGTAGTCGTGCGGGAGGTAGCGCCAGGGGATGCCGGTGCGGTCGACGTAGAGGATCGCGTCCAGCAGATCGCGCAGGTCGTGCTCGGGTGGGCGACCGAACGCCAGGGCGCGTTCGGTGCGGGCCTGGCGGGCTCGACAAGTGCCCAGCAGGCATCGGACAGGTCACTCGGATACGGCCGACGTTCCGTCATGATGACGGCATACTGCGGAACTTGGCCCCCGCCCAGAGGCTGCGGCCGCTGGCAGGCAAAACCAGTGCAGCCCGGCGTCCTGGGATGAGACAGGACGAAGAAGGCTATCCGGGCGGATTCTGTGCACCCGCTCCACTTCCATCACACCGGCCCCTGAGCTACCACAGGCAACACCCCAGGCAGGCCCCTGAAGGGGGAGCAACCACCTCATCCAGCAGCGAAACACCCAGTCACTGGGTGTTTCGTCGCCGAAGGTGCTGGTTGGTGGCGATTCTCTGGCTGCTCGCCGGGCAGTCTCGGGTGACGGCAGAGGCGGTGGTGACAGGGGTGCCGCCTGCAAATGAGACGCCGCCAGAACTGCGCACCTGCTCCTGTCTCATTCCAAGACGTACGGTTACACCGTATTCATACCTCGGATCCCGCCACCCCTGGGCAGAAGCGAAGTTCCGCAGTATGCCGTCATCATGACGGATCGTCGACCGTACCCGAGCGACCTGTCCGACGCCCGCTGGGCGCTGGTTGAACCCACCCTGGCCGCCTGGCGCCAAGCCCGCACCGCGCGTGCCCTCGCGTTCGGCCGCCCGCCCGAGCATGATCTGCGCGACCTGCTCGACGCGATCCTCTACGTCGATCGCACTGGCATCCCCTGGCGATACCTTCCGCACGACTACCCACCTTGGGAGACGACGTACGCCTACTTCGCCCGCTGGCAGAAAGACGGCCTCTTCGAACAACTCAACGGACTCCTGCGGTGCTTGGTCCGCACCTCCGAGGGCCGGGAGGCCGAGCCGACGGCCTGCATCATCGACTCCCAGAGCGTCAAGACCTCCAACAACGTCCCCGCCACCACGCAGGGCGTCGACGTCGGGAAGAAGATCGTAGGCCGCAAGCGGAGCATCGTCACCGACACGATCGGCCTCCTGCTCGTGGTCCTGGTCACCGCCGCGAGCGTTCAGGACGGCACCGCCGGCCGACAGTTGCTGACCGCGGTCGCCACCGAGCACCCCACTCTCCGCAAAGCCTGGGCCGACATGGGCTACAAGAACGCCGTCATCGAACACGGCGCGACCCTGGGCATCGACGTCGAGATCGTCCGCCGCGACCCCGCCATCAAGGGATTCGTCGTCCAGCCCCGCCGCTGGGTCGTCGAGCGCACCCTGTGCGCCACGAGGCGCTCTGTTTGTATCCCCGGTTCAGCCGGGAGGAACTCGGAAGGAGGTTCCTGGGCCGAATGACTCACCTGGATCCGAAAGGCGAAGGGGACAAGAGCATGTCAGAAAACCGGTGACTGGGCCCAGTTGTCTGGGGCGGTGTGCCGGGCGGCCCGCGCGATATGGCGAAGACTGGATTGTTTGAAGCCCAATCTCCAGAAGATGCAAGTCCCCATCCGTCGGAAAGACAGCTGAAACCGACGCCGACCCTGCACCGGTTTCGATTGTGTCAACTGGTGCAACTTCCGGGGTTCGGGGCGATGTCCAGCGAGGACATTCAAGGAGATGAGTGGGACGCCTAAGTCGCGCTAGAACGTACAGACAGGGACGAACGTGGGATCGCCTACGGGACGCGAGTCCTAGGGCGACGGAGGCCCCGTAGTAGTCGCCGGAGTCACGCCCGGCCAGGGAGGACGGGAAATCCGTCCACATTGGGCGAAGGGGGCCAGGTGATTCGGACACCCGGACATGGGGAGGTATGCGAAATGCAGAGCGCCGCAACGGTGCTGGGTGTCCTGCGTGAGCGCGGCAGGCGTGGCCTGCCGTGCGACGAACTGTATCGACAGTTGTTCAACCCGCAGTTGTATCTGCTGGCCTACGGTCGCATCTACGCCAATCATGGCGCGATGACGCCCGGGGTCACGCCGGAGACCGTGGACGGCATGTCCCAGCGGAAGATCGACCGGATCATCGAGGCGATGCGCCACGAGCGCTACCGCTTCCGGCCGGTCAGGCGCGTGCACATCCCGAAGAAGAACGGGAGTACGCGTCCTCTGGGCCTGCCGACCTGGTCGGACAAGCTCGTCGGGGAGGTGGTCCGCCTGCTGTTGGAGGCGTACTACGAGCCGACGTTCTCCGATCGATCCCATGGATTCCGTCCCCGTCGGGGCTGCCACACCGCGTTGCGGGAGGTGGCCCACACCTGGACCGGGACTTCCTGGTTCGTCGAAGGGGACATCGCCGACTGCTTCGGCAGCCTGGACCACCAGGTCCTGCTGTCGATCCTCGGCGAGAAGACCCATGACCAGCGGTTCCTGCGGCTGGTGCGCAACATGCTCAGCGCCGGATACCTGGAGGACTGGAAATGGGGCGCCACGCTCTCCGGAGCACCGCAAGGCGGAGTGGCTTCCCCGATCCTGTCCAACATCTACCTGCACAAGTTGGACGAGTTCGTCGAGAAAGTTCTGATCCCGGAGTACACCTATGGAGAGCGCCGGGCCAGAAACCCGGCATATCTGGAGTTGCAGAATCTGCTGGCGAAAGCCCGCCGGCGCGGTGATCGGCCCCAGGCCCGGACATTGCGTCAGCGGATGACCGGCCTGCCGAGCGCGGATCCGAACGATCCGGAATATCGGCGGCTGCGTTATGTTCGCTACGCGGATGACCATCTCCTTGGATTCACCGGACCGAAGGCCGAAGCCGAGCAGATCAAACGCCGTCTGGCGGAGTTCCTGCGTGACGAACTCAAGCTGGAACTCTCCCAGGAGAAGACGCTGATCACCCACGCCCGCACCCGGGCGGCACGGTTTCTCGGTTACGAGATCACGACCCAGCACAACGACACGAAGAAGACCGGCCGCTACCGCAGGGTCAACGGCCAGATCGCCCTTCGAGTCCCCCGGGACGTGATCAAGGCCAAATGCGAGCCCTACCTCGCCCGCGGCAAACCCGCGAAGCGAACAGCCCTGATCAACAGTGGTGATCACGCGATCGTCGCCACGTTCGGGGCCGTCTACCGGGGCATCGTCCAGTACTACCTGCTTGCCGGAGACGTCTTCCGGCTGCACCGGCTGCAATGGGTCATGGAGACCTCCATGCTCAAGACCCTTGCGGGCAAGCACCGTTCGACCGTGTCGAAGATGGCCGCCAAGCACAAGGCCAGGATCGACACACCAAACGGGCCCCGAGTCTGCTTCGAGGCCCGGATCGAGCGGACGAACAGGAAGCCACTGGTGGCGCGGTTCGGTGGAATCCCTCTCCAGCAGCAGCGATCGGCGAAGATCACTGATCGTCGGCCTGTCTGGGTGGACTACCCGCAGAAGGAGCTGATCACCAGGCTTCTGGCGGACACGTGCGAGATCTGCGGGGCCACCGGTGATGTCCAGGTGCACCACGTCCGTGCCCTGGCCGATCTCGCTCGTGCCGGATGGCCACCGTCCGACTGGGCGCGCGTCATGCTCGACCGGCGGCGCAAGACCCTCGTGGCCTGCACCGCCTGCCATGACCGCATCCACAAGGAACGAACGGCCAGATCACTCACGTCGTGATCACTGGAGAGCCGGATGACCAGGAAACTGTCATGTCCGGTTCGGCGGGAGGCCGCGCGGAAAAGGACCTGTCACGGGCAGGCACCTCGCCGCGCGGCCGACCCAACCGCCTGGCTCATGAACCACCGCCGCCTCGCTCGCGACTACGAAGCACTCCCGGCCCGCTCCGAAGCGGTGATCCACGTCGCGATGATCAGCCTCATGACCCGCCGGCTCACCGGAGAAAGCACCCCAACCTGGCGCGGAACCTGACCCCAAATGTCAGGGACGAAACGCCCAGTAAGGGATCTCCTCAGCCGTGCCGGGAGGGAGCCGACGGTGTCCACCAAGGCGTCACGAA
This sequence comes from Kitasatospora sp. NPDC088742, assembly GCF_055584905.1. Lineage (NCBI taxonomy): Bacteria > Bacillati > Actinomycetota > Actinomycetes > Kitasatosporales > Streptomycetaceae > Kitasatospora > Kitasatospora sp. NPDC088742. The sequence continues at coordinate 23,889 of NZ_JBVJLD010000063.1, forward strand.
CGGCCTGGGCGCTGCGGTCCTCCGGCAGGTGCAAGAGCATGACGTACCGGGTGGTGCGCTCAACCAGGGTCCCGATCGCCGACTTCTTGTCCTTGCCGATGATCAAGTCGCCCTCCCAGTGGCCGGGCACCGCCCGATCGTGGGCTTCGACCGGCCTCTCGCTGATCATCACCATCGGTGTGCTGAAGCGCGGTTGGCGGCTCCCGTGCTGTCGGCGGCGCTTGCGGCGGACCCGCCCCGAGCGCAGGATGCGGGCCGCCTCACGACGCAACTGGCCGTGGTCCCGGGAGTAGAGCGCCTGGTAGACGGTCTCCGGGACCACGTGCATCTCCGGCTGGCCGGGAAACTGCGCCCGTAGGGAGTGGTATATCTGCTCAGGGCTCCACCACCGGTCGAGCATCGCCTGGACGGCTTCAAGCAGCTCCGGGTTAGAGGTGATCTTGCGTCGCTTGGGACGGGGCCGGCGGGCGTCGGCGCGGCGCTGGGCGGCGTGCGGCCGGTAGTACCAGGAGCCGCAGTCGTTCAGCACAGCGCGGTTGCGCCGGACCTCGCGGCTGATGGTGGACGGGCTGCGGCCGAGCTCAGCGGCGATCTGCCGGATCGTCGCTTTCTCCCGCAGCCGGTCGGCGATGTGAACGCGCTCGTCCTCGGTCAGGTACCGCGACGGGCCGGAGGGCGGTACCACCGAGTCGATCGGTGGTACCGCCCTCCGGCCCCGTTCGCTGCTGCGGCCGCTACGCCATCTGTTGCCCGTCCTGCGGTTGATGCCGACGATTCGGCACGCCTCGGTGTTGCTGTACCCCTGCTGCATGAGCTGGGAGTATGCCGCCTGCTCCCGGGTCAGCCTTCGCTGGCCCGGGAACGCCTTCTCCTTGCGGATCTCGAAGTCCATCGCACCCCTTGAACTGGGATGTTGCAACGACTCCTGGAGCCCAAGAGTCCGGGGCCGCCGCTCAGGCCAGGCGCGGCTGACGCGAGGCTAGTTCATCGCCTACGGGGCCTCGACCACCAAGTGGCTGGACTGCCTAGGAGGTGCGGCGGTGTCGGCCAGGCTTCCTCTGCGCCGGTGCCGCGCCACCGCGCATGACGCCGTCGCCCTCGATGCCGTTCAGAATCCGCTGAGCTGACGGATAGTCGGGGGCTACTGCTTCGGGGAGCCACTGGTAGCCGTCCCAGCCCAGGAGCAGACGGGGTGCACTGCGGTCGACGTGGGCACCGCCGCTTCCTCCATGGAGGGGGATCGACTTCAGGTCCCCGATCGGGCGGCGCTTGGCCTCCCGCCGAGCGGCCCAGCGGTCGAGGGGTTCTTCGTCCTGCACTGCTGATGCTTCTCCCGGTAGACGGTCACGCGGTGGCGGCGAGCAGATCGCCGGCCTCGATCACGTCGGCCAAGAGCTGCTTGATCTGGGGCGGCATCAGGTTGAGCGCCTTGATGGCCTCGGTGGTGAGCGGGACCTCTTCGAGGTGGTACTCGCCGCGGTCGTCGCGGTCGAACTCCGGGCCGGTGCGTGCGGCGAAGTTCCACGCGGTGATGCCGACGAGGTAGAAGAACTCCGTCTCGTCCTTGTCGTTCGTCAGCTCGGCGAAGAGGCGGACGATCTCGCCGGTGCCGGCGATCTCCTCGCGGATCTCACGGAGGAGCCCGGCTTCGAGGGTGGTGTCGGTGTCCTCGACGCCGCCGCCGATCAGGACCCAGTACGGGTCGGCACCGGGGCGGACGCGCTTCATCACCAGGGTGGTGCCGGTCGGGGTGAGGAGGACGGCGCGGACGCGCTGCTTCATGGTGGTCTCCATCGTGGCTGGTGGGGCGGTCAGTTGGGAAGCCAACCGCCGTCGATGTGCAACGACTGGCCGCTGATGAAGGATGCGGCCGGGCTGGCGAGGAAGGCGATGGCGGCGGCGACGTCCTCCGGCTGGCCCCGGCGGGGGACGCACTGGCGGGCGACCTGGTCCTGCGGGCGGGCACGGTGATGCGCCGGGAGGTCGTTCTCGGCGTCGACCTGGATCGCTCCCGGTACGACAGTGTTCACCGTGATGCCGTGCGGTCCAAGTTCCCTGGCCAGCGAGGGTGTCAGGCCGAGCAGTCCGGCCTTGGCGGTGCTGTAGGCGGTCAGGCCGGGGCGGCCGATGCGGGCGTTGACGGAGGAGATGTTGATGATCCGGCCCCACTGGCCGTCGACCATCTTGGGGGTGACGGCCCGGCAGGTGCGGACGTGCGCGCTGAGGTTGATGTCGAGGATGCGGGCCCAGGTGTCCTCGTCGGTGTCCTGCCAGGCGATCCTGGGGTAGGCGCCGGCGTTGTTGACGAGGATGTCGACCGGGCCGACCTCCGAGGCGGCCTGGCTGACCAGCAGGGTGACGGCGGCCGGGTCGGTGAGGTCGGCGCTGACCTCGATGCCGTCGGCTCCCGCACGGCGCACAGCCTCCAGGACGGTGCGGGCCTGATCGATCTGGGCGTGGTGGGCGATGACGACGGTGGCCCCGGCGGCGGCGAGGGCTCGGGCGGTGGCCGCGCCGATGCCGGTGGCCGCGCCGGTCACTAGGGCGGTGCGGCCCTGGAGCGGGCGGTGGGCGAGCGGGAGTTCGGGCAGGGTGAGGGTCACGGTCGCTCCACGGGCGTGAGGGCGGACAGTGGATCGGTACGGGTGAACTGGGCCGCGGCGGCTTGGAGTTCGGCGAGCTTGGCCAGTAGCAGGAGGAGTTCGGTGTCGCCGAGCAGGCTCGGTGGGATGACGCCGAGGACCCGGGCGGTGAGGAAGGGCGTCAGTGCCTCCAGTTCGCGGCCAGGCGGCAGGCCGGCGGCCGAGCCGAGGTCGGTGCGCAGCCGGGCGAGGGGACGGTGGAGGGCGGCGGACCGACCGGGGCCGGTGGACCAGGTGTAGTGGAGTTCGAGGTGGCGGTGCCGAGTGGAGACTTCGGCGTGTTCGACGGTGGGGTGCGCGGCCGGGGGTAGGTGGAGGCGCAACGTGCGGATGTAGGTGGTGCGTTGGTGGTGGGGGACGAGCCAGCCGCCGAGGGCGTGCAGGTACCAGAGGAGGGTGGCGATGTCGCCGGGGAGGGTGTTGCGGCCGGCGTACTCGAAGTCGAGCCACACCGCGCCGCTGCCGGTCGCGGTGGTGGTGATGTTGGGTTCGGTGGGGTCGCCCTGGGTGAGGGCTGTGGTCCAGCGGCTGGCGGGGGCGAGGGCAGCGCGGGTGGCGCGGATCGCTGCGGGCACATCCAGCGGCAGGCGGGTGCCGTTGGCGGTGATGGTCCAGGCGGTGAGGTCACGGACCGGTGGGAGGGTGTTGGTGCCGGGGCTGAGGGTGAGGCGGGGGTCGAGCCACCAGCTCTCGATTCGGCCGCCGGGGCGGATGCGGTCGGCGTACAGGCCGGGGACGCACTCGGCGAGGGCGGCGGTGCGCCCGCTGGAGGAGACCGCGGCGATCAGGTCGTCACAGACGGCGTCGACCAGGTCGGTGACCGCGCCGACGGCGGCCGGGTCCTCGTCGGCGAGGGCGATCAGGTCGCCCAGGAGGTGGCCGGAGCGGCCGGAGGCGAAAACGTCCTCGTAGGTGAGCTGGTCGTGCTCGCCGTCGGCTGGGGTGCGGCCGTGGAACTCCGGGATCTGGAGGCGGCCGGCGAGCTGGCGCCAGCCGAACTCCTCTGCTGCTGCGGCCTGTCGGGGCATCCGCTTGTGGAACAGCGGCTGGCCGGGGCGCTCACGCCGCTGCCTCGGCGGTGGGCATGGTCGCCGTCCACTGGCCGAGCACGAGGGCGGCCAGCTCGCGGGCGGAACCCAGGTCGGTCCGGGCGGCTTGGAGCAGGCCGGGCGAGGTGCCGGTGCGGTCCAGGAAGGCGGCGAGGGCTTCCCGGTCCTCGGCGTGCTCGGTGTCCTCGAACCGCAGCAGTACCTTGGCGAGCAGCCCGGCGACCTTGTAGAGGGCACGCAAGTCCGGCTCGGTCTTCAGGAGTTGGCGGCGGATCTCCACGGCCGAGTCGATGCCGGCGGTGAGGCTGGCGGCGACGTCGTCGGCGAGCCGGGGCGCGGGGAGCGTCAGTCCGGGGCGCACCCACTGCGGCAGGAGGGTGCCTGAGCCCAGCAGGGTGAGGACGTGCAGCAGGCGGGAGGTGACCGCGCCCGCCCGGCACTCGGCCGGGCTGACGACGGTGATGCCGAGCTTCACCGTGTCGAGAGCTGCCTGCACATTCGTCAGCGCCTCGCGCAGCTCGCCGGTCCGGCCGGGGTCGGCGATGACGAAGACGTCGAGGTCGGACCAGCCGTGCTGGTACTTGCCGCGCGCGCCGGAGCCGGTCACTGCGAGGAGGTCGATCAGTGGCCGCTCGCCGCCGGTGGTGCGCTCCAGCAGCGTGGTGAGGAAGGTCTCCAGGGCGATGGGCAGGCCGAGGGTGTTCACCGGGGCGGTGGCCGGGACGGCCGCCGGCCAGCGGGCGTCGAGGGCGAGCCGGTCCAACTGCCGCTCCAGCGCCAGCCGGGTGCCGTTGTTGGAGATCACGAGGTCGGCGATCTCCCGGATCCGCGCGCCGCCCCGCGCGGTCTTCACCTCGTCGCGGATGTCCACGTCTTCGGGCCCGGCGGTACCGCGCAGGCGGCGCAGCTCGGCGGTGGTGTCGACGTAGGTGACGGTCAGCTGAGCGCCGAGGAGTCGCCGCAGTTCGGCGGTGACCTCGTAGTCGTGCAGGGACTCGATGGTGACGCGGTCGAGGTAGTGGTGGGCGGCGGTGTAGCGGTCGAGGGCGTCGAGGAGGAGTTCGGCGCGAAGCACCGGCGGCAGTGCGTACGGGTCGGTGATGCCGGCGTGGGCGGCGGCTTCGGCGAGCAGGTAGCCGATCTTGAGGCGGTCGTAGCCGTGGCGGGTGCGCAGGTACTTCCCCATCGTCGACTTGCCGCCCTCGGAGAGACCGCCGAGTCCGACGAACTGCACCCCGGCGACGCAGCTGGCGGGCACGGTGGGGACGTGCGGGTGCAGGAGGCGGCGCAGCTCGTCCTGGATGGCGGCCACCGGGCGGCCGTTGACGACGACGACCTCGGCGAAGCGGCCGTCGGCGGCGAGGCGGTGGATCTGGTGGTGAAGGTGGCGCTGGTAGGCGGCGTAGGTGTCGGTGACGCTCGCCTCGTGGGACAGGCTCAGGCGGACGCCGACCTGCGGGTCCTCGTGGTGGAGCAGCAGGATGCCGCGTTCTCCGGCCTCGGCCGCCGCCAGGTCGGCCGCGAACGGGCCGAGCAACTGCCGCGCCTGCTCGGCCGACTGCTCGGGGGCCAGGTCCTGGCGGACGGCCACGGTCGCGGCGAGGGAGGCCTCCAGCATCGGCAGTCCCCGGTCCAGCAGGCTCACCCCGCCCAGGGCGGCGGCGTGGCGGGAGCGGGCGAGGTAGGAGGAGGCGAGGACGTCGGCGACCTCCTCCAACGAGCCGTCCTGCCACCACCAGGGGCCCATCCCGTGCTGCTTGATCTTCTCCCAGCGGCCGTCGTGCGCGTCCAGCGGCCCGGCCAGCTGGGCGGCCGGGCCGAGCCTGCGCGCCAGCACTCCCAACTGCTTGGTCTTGCCCGTATTGTCCGCGCCGCTGAGCGCGACCATCGTGGTGCTCACGTCGAACCTCCGCACGTACCTCGAATGCCTGGGGCCGTCTCGGCCCGGAGGTGCGAGTACAACCGAACAGCCGTGCCGCACAGCAGGGTTCAACCGTCATGGAGGCGTCATGGAACCCGCCGGTTTCGGCCCGCACACACCTTCCCGGGTGCTGAGATGGGGTCGTGGACGTGGAGAAGGTTCAGCACCCGATCGCCGTCGCCCGTGCCCTGCGGGGCATGTCGATGACCGACCTGGCGATGGCGATGAGAGCTGCCGCACGCCGCTACGACCGGATGGCCGGCACCACCAAGCAGCAGGTCCACACGTGGGAGCGGCCCGATGCCCGCCCGCCGAGTGAGTGGTCACAGCTGCTCATGGCCGTGGCCCTCGGGGTCGACCCCGAACTCGTCACCGCGCTGGGCTGGCCGTACTGGCTGCCCGGCAGCGAAGCGCCTCTCCCCCTGGGCACAGGGGCCACGGTCGCCGCCCTCAGAGAGGCCCAACGCACCGCCATGCTCAACCGACGCACCCTGCTCGGCCTCGCGCCCGCCGCCCTGATCACCCTCTCCCGCCAGTGGGCCACCCTCGACCCCGCCCTGGCGGCCACCGCGGCCGACGGGCGGACCGTCGACCCGGAGTTCGCGAGCTGGCTGGAGAGCAGCGTCCACCAGCTCACCTCGCTGGCCACCGCCGACCGGCAGCACACCGCTCCCCTGCTGAACTCCTACTACGACACCGTCGTCGGCCTGCTTGAAGGCGCTTCCTACAGCCAACCCACCGGAATCCGGCTCCAGTTGCTCGCCTCCTCCCTCGCCCAGACCATCGGCTGGCACGCCTTCGACCACGAGCACCACCGCTCCGCCGCGCAGTACTGGACTGCCGCCCTCCACGCCGCCCACCACGCCGGGGACACCGACCGCGGTGCGGGCGTCCTCTCCGACCTCGCCTACCAGTCGATGTGGCTGGGCAACGGCGCGCCCGCCGTCGAGGTCTTGGACCGCGCCTTGGCCCGCACCCAGGACTCCACCGCCCGCAGCCTGCTCCACCTGCGCCGGGCCCGCGCCCTCGCCATGACCGGCGAAGCCCGTTCGTGCCGACGCGCCCTCGACGCAGCCGAGCACGACCTCAACAAGGCCGCCAGCGCCCCTCCGGCTTGGTGCTCCTGGATGAGCCCCGCCGACCTCGCCGTCGACTCCGGCCGCTGCCTCATCGACCTCGGCGACCCCGGCCCCGCCCACCACCAGATCACCGAAGGCGTCACCCTCCTCCCCGGCGCCCGCGACAAGACCCGGGCCGTCTTCCTCACCTACGAAGCCGAGAGCCTGCTGCGCCAAGGCGAGATCGACCAGAGCGCCGCCACCGCCCACCAGGCACTCCTGCTCGCCCAGCACACCGGCTCCACCCGCTGCATCCGTCAGATCAGCGGCCTCGCACCGGCCTTCGGCCGTCACCCGCACGCTGAGGGCGTCGACGTCTTCCTCGAAGCCGTCCGGTCAGCTGCGTAGCTGCGGGTGCTCGGCGGCCGGGGGCGGCTGTCGCCGTGGTTCGGGGTGCGGGTCGAGGGCGTCTTGATTGTCGGGGCGGAGTAGGAATCCGCGGTTGCACCGGGGGTGGGAGATCGGCCACTCGGCTGTGTCCTCGATGGTGCGCAGGGTGCGGGTGGCCTTGTCGGGGTCGGGGTGGCTGGTCCAGCCGCAGTCGTAGCCGTCGGAGACTTCGACGTGCTGGATGCCGTGTTCGCGGGCGGCGGCGAGGGTCCCGGTGTTGGTGGCGACGGCGGCCCGGGTTTGGATGGCGCTTCGGCCCAGGCCCGGATGGGCATGCGGGTGCCGTTGCGGTAGACGACGTGGTCGAGTCGGTAGGTGGAGGCGAGCCGGTCGGCGAGCCCTCGAGCGCCGGTCGGTGCGGTGGCGCGGTCAACCGCGAGGAGCGGCAGGTCGTGGCGGGCTGCGGCTCGGGCGGCTCGATAGAACGCCCCGGAGGTGCGGACCGCCTCCTGGGCTCGCCGGTGGAGGTCGCTGTAGGTGTCGGCGGTGAGGGCCCGCAGGGTGCTCTGGTGGGCGGGCGTCCACCCGAACGCGTGGCCGATGCCGGCGGAGGCGGCGCGGGCGGATTCCTCGTAGAGGCGGGCGACCTCCCGGTGCGCGAAGTCGGCGATCACCGTGTCCACGGCGTGGTGGAAGATGCGGACCGCTTCGGCGAACTTGGCTAGAGCAGAAGCGAGTTGGGCGGTGCGGCGGCCTGCGGCGAGGGCGGCGAGCACGACGGCCTGCGCGCCGATGAGGTGCTGCCAGCTGGCGGCGAGGTCGTCGGCGGCCCGGTCGGCGTCGGCGCGCGGCAAGTCGGTCATCGGGTGCAGCGGGCCGGGGTCAGGACGCTCGCCTCGAACTGGGGCGCGGCGTCGCCTCCGGGCGCGGTCTCGTCGGGCCCCAACACGCTGTGGAGTTCCACGAGTTGGCGTTCCAGGCCGGTGAGGTTGGCGCTGCGGTCCATGGTCACGACGCCGTCGACAACCAGCCGCAGGGGGTCTGCGAGCAGCGCGGCACGGCGCTCGGCGAGGACTTCGAGGGCGACGGCGCGAACGGTGCCGAGGCGGGGGTGCCATAGCAACGAAGAGGGCCCGAACGGCTCCGATCGGCGGGCGCCGGATGCGTCCGGGCAGCCAGTCGGCGTCCTGGCCAGCGAGACTGGCATCACGGCTGCTCCAGCCAGGACTGACCGGCCGGGGGAACGCGGCCGAGGAGCCAGCGGTCGGCCAGGGCATTCATCTGCCAGGAATCGCCGGGGGATGCCGAGCACTGCGGCGGGTGTGCCGGTCGGTCAGCAGGGTGCGCAGGGGGTCAGCGCAGCTGTGTTCCGAACGGGTCGTCAGGTGTGCCCGGGTGGGCGGCCGGACGGTCGGGGGCAGCCGGGCCGGGTTCGTTCTCGCCGTCGGGGACGCGGATGCTGCGGACCGTGCGGACGAAGAGCGGTGCGTACAGGGTGGGCCAGGCGGTGAGGTCCGGGGTGGTGAGTTCGACGAGCAGGAGGCCTTGGTGTTCGGGGGGCATAGGCAGGTAGGCCTTGGCGGAGAGCACCGGGATCTCCTCGCCGGGTGCGAGGGTCCAGGCGGGGGCGGGTTCCAGGGTGAGGACGACGGGGCCGGCCGGGGTGTCGAGGCGACTGACCTGGCGGGGGTCGGCGGATCCGGTTGCGGGGGTGAGGAGTTCGAGGAGTCCGGCTGCCGCGGTCTCCTGTGGGGTGTCGTCGCCGGTGGCGAGTTCGAGGACGGTGAGGGTTGCGGTGGAGGGACGGCCGTCCAGGGTTCCGGTGCAGCTGCCGGACCAGAGGGTGCCGAGCTCGCTGAGGGCGGCCGAGGCGTTGGCGTACAGCTCGGTGAGGGTGCGGCGCCGGTCTGCGCTGAGGTGCTCGGCGGCGGGACCGAGGTGGTCGAGGATGCTCTCGTAGGCCGCTTCGAGGTCCTCGGCGGGCTGGAACTCGGTGAAGCCCGCAGGTACGTCGAACTCCACGGTGCCGGTCGTCACTTGTCGTCCTCGGGGGTCGGTCGGTCGGATGGGTTCCACGCCGCGGCCGGGCTGCGGCGGGCGCGGTCCCGCACCCTGCGGGCGATGATCGCGCCGGTCAGCAGGGTGGCGATGGCGGGCAGGGTGAAGGCGGCGTCCCACCAGGCGGGCGGGATGGCGTGGCCGCTCTTGGTGACGCCGAGCGCTCCGAGCAGCCGGATGCCCGCGACGAAGGCGGCGAGCAGCACGAGGTTGAGCGGGCTGAGCCGGTTGCGCCAGGCGGGGATGTGCGGTTCGGGCAGTGAACCGAGCGGCGGCAGGACCGGCCCGTGGCCGGGTGGCCAGCCGGGTGGGGTCCAGAGCAGCGGCCACTGGCCGTCGTGGTTGAGGGACCACGCGACGGGCGGGTGGGGCAGGCGTAGGTCGGGGTGGCGCATGAAGGCGGCACGGTGTCCGGCGGCGGGGTCCAGGTCGAGGACGAGGTGCAGCTGTGGGCCGGTACGGGAGGGGAGCTTGCCCGCGTCGTAGTGGTCGAGGCGGTAGCCGTAGAGGCCGGCGACCCAGATGGTGCGGGCGAGTTCGGGCCCGCGGTCGACAGTGCGGACGGCGACGGCGGGTCGGCCGTCGAGTGCGCGGGCGAGGGCGTTGAGGTCCATGGTTCAGTGGGCCGCCTTGGCCTTGGCGTCCTGCTCCGAGCCGTCGTCCCAGGCGTTCTGCAGACCGACGAGCAACGGGCCGCCAGGGATCAGGAGTTCACCCCACTGGGTGCCGTCGCGGGGGATGAACTGCTTGATGCCGGTGGCGTCGTCGAGCCACCCGAGGCCGGAGAGGGAGCTGCCGGTGCCGCTGACGGCGTCGGCGGTCTTGCCGAAGCCGGCCAGCTTGGCACCCACCTTGCCGGCCTTGCCGAGCGCACCGACGACGGGGAGGGCGCCCGCGACGTCGAATCCGAAGGCGGTCATGGGTACGTCCGCACCACCGAGCTTGGCGACGCCGTGGGCGCCGAGGGCACCGACCGACAGGGCGGTGGAGGCGACCCCGGTGGCCGCGCCCGCCGCGCCGAGCACGGCGGCCAGCGGCGGGATCTCGACCGTGACGGCGGCCGCGCCGAGCAGGGCGAGCGAGGCGATGCCCATCATGCTGCTGGCGTTGCTCAGCGCGTCGCCGACGGCCTTGATGGCGTTGGCGTGCTGGCGCACCCAGGCCATCGTGTCCTCGGCGAGTTTGATGTGGAGGGCGGCGAACTCCTTGACGCCGTCCAGCAGGCTGGCGAACCAGCCCGGTCCGTCCGGTGCCTGGTCGCCCGCGCGGGCGACCAGGGCGGCGGTCTCCTTGGCCAGCTTGTCGTGTTCGTCGCGGAGTGCTTTCGCCTGGTCGACGATGGCCCGCAGTTCGCCGTCGGCGGTTGCCAGGCGGGCCTGGGCGGTGCGCATCCGGGCGGTGGCCTCCTCGGCCTGCCCCTCGTCGGCGAACCACCGGCCTCCCCAGTCCAGTGCGGGATCGTCGGCCGCCTGGTCGCGCTCGCGCTTGGCGGCCTCGGCCTGCGCCTCCTGCTGGTCGGCCTGCCGCTGCATGGCGCCCAGCTGGTCCTGCCAGCCGGCCAAGGCGCGGTAGGCGGAGTCGAACGAGGCGTGCGCGGTGTCGAGCTGACCGGGCAGCTTGGCGATCCGGGCAGAGAAGGCATCGGCCGCCTTGCCCTGCCAGGCCTGGCCGTTGTCGGAGGCCCGTCGGACGCTCTCCTGCGCGTCCTGGAGTTCCTTCGCGGCCCGCTGGAGGTCCTGGACCAGGGTCTGGATGCCGGGCAGGCTGCCCGGCGCGGGGTCGAACCCGAGCGCGTCGAAGCCCTCGCGGTCCGCGGACGGGCCCCAGAGCGGGAATCCGCCCCCCGACATCAGGCCGCCTGCCCGGTCAGCGCACTACGGATGGCGCCGTCCGTCTGCCGGTAGTTGGCGGCCGTGGTGGTCAGCCCCTCGCCGATCGCGTGCAGCGTCTGGTTGAGCTGCTTGAGGCCGTACCCCCAGTCGTCGGCGAACTTGGCGCAGGCGCCGTCGAGCCACTGGTCGCCGGTGACCTGCGGCGAGGCCTGGTCCAGTGCGTGCATCGCTCCCGCCATGTTCCCGGTGGCCTCCCGCAGTTCCTTGGCGACCTGATCGAGTTCGTCGGCCTCGACCCGGAACCCCTCTGCCATGTTCCCCCCTGTGTTCCCGCTCGGTGATCGTTCCGAGGGAACCACCGGATCCGCTGCTCCGGCCCGCCTTTGACGGTTCCCTGATGTCAACGCTCCGTCAGGACCGGCACCCCGGATCGTCTGCTTTGACGTTTCCCTGACGCTCCGTCATGGAACTGCCGGGATCACCGGCCGCGTTCTCCAGCGTGTCTTCCAACTCCTTCCGCCATTTCGACCCGTCATCAGGTGAGCCCGTCCGCCACATGGTGGTGTGCGGCGACGACGGCCTCGTCCACCGCCTCGCCTACGAACTCGCCGTCCGGTGCGGCGAGCGCGTCACGGTGGTGGTGCCCTCGCTGGAGCAGGGGCACGGACCCCAACTCGCCTCGCTGGCACGTGATCCGCGGGCGACGATCCGTCTGGTCGAGGCCCGCCGACCGGACGAGGCGACCCTGGTCCACGCGGGGATCGAACATGCCACCGCGCTCGCCCTCGCCTACGGGGAGGACCAGAGCAACATCCACGCCGCGCTGAGCGCCCGACGGCTGAACCCCGGCATCCGGCTGGTGATCCGGATGTTCAACCGGCAGCTCGGCCGGCATGTCGAGACCCTCCTCGACCGGGCCGCCGAGGCGGGTTCGCCCGGGATGGCCGCCGCGGCCCTGGGGGTGTCCACCACCGTGCTCTCCGATGTGGGCACCGCCGCGCCCGAGCTGGTCGCCGCCGCCTTCGACGGATCGAGCAACGCGATAGCGGCCGACGGCCTGCTGCTGCACCCCGCCTACCGCCCGGCCGGCACCCCGGCACGCAGCACCGACCTCTGCGTGCTGGCCGTGATGTCCGGCGAGACCGCCGACGACCCCCAGAGCGAGGACAGCGCGGAGGACCAGGGCGAGGGCGGGACCCAACTGCTGCCCGACGACCGGACGGTGGACCGGTCCCGCGCCGTGCGCGGCACGGTCGTGCTGGAAGCGATCACCGAGAACACCCCGACCACCCCCGCGCAGCCCGGCGCACCGAGCCGCAGCCAGTTCCGCTCGGTGCTGGCCGACCTCCAGGAGCGGCTGCCGCTGGGCATCCTCTTCTCCCCCAAGGTGCGGATGTCCCTGGGCGTGATGCTCCTGCTCGTCGCGGTCATCGCGGGGATCAGCTGGCGGGTCCAGGGCGGACCCGTCCTGCACTCGGTCTACCTGACCCTGCTCGACGTGTTCACCATGGGGGACCCGGCGGTCGAGGCACCGGCCGGGCGCCAGCTCATGCAACTGGCCGCCGGCCTGGCCGGCATCCTGTTCCTGCCCGTGCTCCTGGCCGCCGTGCTCGACGCCATGGGGGCGTTCCGCGCGGCGTCCGCGACGGTGCGTCCGCCACGCGAGTTCTCGGACCACGTCGTCCTGGTCGGCCTGGGCAAGGTCGGGACGCGCGTGCTCGGCGAGCTGCACAGCCGGAAGGTCAAGGTGGTGTGCATCGACCGGGACCCGCAGGCGCGCGGTGTCGCGCTCGCCACCAGCCTCAAGGTTCCGCTGCTGATCGCCGACGTCACCGAGCCCGGCGTGCTGGAGAACGCCGCCGTCCACCGGAGCCGGGCCATGCTGACGCTCACCAGCCACGAGAGCACCAACCTGGAGGCCGTCCTGGCGGCTCGCGAGGCCAAGCCGGACCTCCGGGTCGTGATGCGCCTGTTCGACGACGAGTTCGCGGCCACGGTGTACCGGGCGCTGCGCGACTCCTACCCGAACGCGCTCACCCGCAGCCGCAGCGTGTCCTCACTGTCCGCCTCGGCCTTCGCCGCGGCCATGATGGGACGTCATGTGCTCGGTGTGATGCCGGTGGAGCGCGGTGTCCTGCTCTTCACCGCCGTCGACGTCCACGAGCACCCCGAACTGGTCGGCCGCACCGTCGCCGCCGCCTTCCGCGCCGGCCACTGGCGGGTCATCGCCCGCGACACCACCGCTCCCGCCGAGCGCCGGTCAAGCCTGGCCCACGGTTCCTCCAACACCTCGTACAGCACCCTGCGGATCTTCCGGTCCGAGCTGGACTGGCACCTCCACCCCGCCTACGTCCTGCGTCCCGAGGACCGAGTGGTGCTGGCCACCACCAGGGCCGGGTTCGACGTCCTGCTCGCCCACGACCAGCGCCGGGCGAACGACCGCGAGCGCTGACGGGGCGGCCCGGCCGTTCAGGGTTCGTAGCGGTAGCCGATGCCCGGTTCGGTGATCAGGTGGCGGGGGCGGGTGGGGTCGGGTTCGAGTTTCTGGCGCAGGCCGGAGAAGTAGACCCGTAGGTAGTTGGAGCGGTGCTGCTGGTCGGGGCCCCAGACCTCGAGCAGGATCTCGCGGCCGGTGACGAGACGGCCGGGCCGGATCAGCAGGAGGGTGAGGATCTTCCATTCGGTCGGGGTGAGGCGGACCGGCCCGTCGGGGCCGGTGACGACACCCGCCGCGAGGTCGACCCGGTGGGCGCCGATGACGGCCCTGGGCGGCAGCTTTTCGGTGACCGGCCGGCGCATCACCGCCCGCAGGCGGGCGAGGAGTTCGTCCATGACGAAGGGCTTGGTGAGGTAGTCGTCGGCGCCGGCGTCGAGGGCGCGGACCTTCTCGGTGGAGTCGGCGCGGCCGGAGATCACGATGATCGGGACCGCACTGTCGGCCCGCAGGCCCCGGATGATGTCGATGCCGTCGAGGTCGGGCAGGCCGAGGTCGAGCAGCACGGCCTCGGGCATCCGGCGCCCGGCCAGGTCAAGGGCTTCGGCACCGGTGACGGCGGTGACGACGGAGTACTGGCGGGCATGGAGGTTGATCTTCAGGGCGCGCAGGATCTGGGGTTCGTCGTCCACCACGAGGATCTGGCTCACGGTGCCGTCCCCTTCGGCTCGATGACGAGGTCCTCGGTGGGACCGGCCGCGGGGAGGGTGAGCAGCATGGTGGTGCCGCCGCCGGGGGTGTCCTCGACCTCCAGGGTGCCGTCCATCGCCTCGGCGAGGCCGCGGGAGAGGGCGAGGCCGAGGCCGGTGCCGGTGGTGTTGTCGGTGTCGCCCAGGCGTTGGAACGGGAGGAAGACCCGGTCGCGGTCCTCGGGCAGGATGCCGGGGCCCCGGTCGATAACGCGCAGTTCGACCTTGCCGGCGTGAGTGGAGGCGGTGACCAGGACGGGGGCGCCGGGGGCGTTGTGGCGCAGGGCGTTGGTGATGACGTTGGCCAGCACGCGCTCCAGCAGCGGCGGGTCGGCGAGCACCGGCGGTACCTCGGAGAGACCCCAGGGCTGGATCGGGGCGTCCGGGTCGGCGAGCGAGTCGACGGCGCGCGGGAGGACCTCGTCCAGGTGGGTGGGGGCGAGGTGGAGGGTGAGGGCGCCGGCCTGGAGGCGGCTCATGTCGAGGAGGTTGTCGACCAGGCGGGTGAGCTTGACCAGGGATTCGTCGGCGGTGGCGAGCAGTTCGGCCTGGTCCTCGTCGGAGAACTCGACGTCGGGGCTGCGCAGCGAGCCGACCGAGGCGAGGGCGGCGGCCAGCGGGGTGCGCAGGTCGTGGCTGACGGCGGCGAGCAGGGCGGTGCGCATCTTGTCGGCGGCCTTGATCGGCTCGACCTCGGCGGCCACGGTGGCGAGGCGGTCGCGCTCCAGGGCCGCACCGACGTGGGCGGCGAAGGCGGTCAGCACCCGCTGGTCGGCGGCCGGCAGCCGACGGCCCGTCAGCACCATGAGGGCATCGGCACTGACCGGGAGCTCGGTGGTTTCAGGGTGTTCGGCGGTTGCGGTGTCCGAGTCGCTGCGGGCCAGGACGGTGCCGTCTGTCCGGTCGAGCAGGGCCACGGCGTCCATGCCGAAGGCGGTGCGGCACTTCTCCAGCAGGGCGGGCAGCGCGTCGGCGCCGCGCAGGACGCTGCCGGCCAGGGTGGAGAGGGTCTCGGCCTCGGCGGTGGCCCGGGCGGCGCGGGTGGTGAGGCGGGCGGCGCGGTCGACCACGGTGGAGACGGTGAGGGCGACGGTGGCGAAGACCATCAGGGCGAGGACGTTGTTGGGTTCGGTGATGGTGAAGGTGTGGACGGGCGGGATGAAGTAGTAGTTGAGCAGCAGCGAGGCCACCACCGAGGCGAGCAGCGCGGAGGAAGCTCCGCCGAGCAACGCGACCGCGACGACGCCGAGTTGGAAGATCAGGGCGTCGGTGGTCAGGTTCAGGGTGGTGTGCGAGAGCAGCAGGGTGAGCAGCACCGGGAGGATCAGCCCGGTGGCGTAGCCGGCGATGGTGCGGCGCTGGGAGTGGCGGCGGCCGAGGGCGGGCAGCCGGCCGCGGCCGGTGAACTCGTGGGTGACCATGTGGACGTCGATGTCCTCGGAGTCGTCCACGGTGGTCTCGCCGATGCCGGGGCCGGTGAGGAAGCGGTTGATCCGGCCGCGCCGGCTGGTGCCGAGCACCAGTTGGGTGGCGTCGTGGGCGCGGGCGAAGGACAGCAGAGCCGTCGGGATGTCGTCGCCGACCACCACGTGGTAGCTGCCGCCGAGGGTCTCCACCAGCTGGCGCTGCTGGGCGAGTTGGCCCGGCGAGGCGCCCGCGAGGCCGTCGCTGCGGGTGATGTGGACGGCGAGCAGCTCGCCTCCGGCCGTGCGGTCGGCGATCCGGGCGGCGCGGCGGATCAGAGTCTCGCCCTCGGGGCCGCCGGTCAGCGCGACCACCACCCGCTCGCGGGTCTCCCAGACCCGGTCGATCCGGTGCTCGGCGCGGTAGTCGCGCAGGCCCTCGTCGACGCGTCCGGCCACCCAGAGCAGGGCGAGTTCGCGCAGGGCGGTGAGGTTGCCGACCCGGAAGTAGTTGGTGAGCGCGGCGTCCACCTTCTCGGCCTTGTAGACGTTGCCGTGGGCCATCCGGCGGCGCAGGGCCTGCGGGGCCATGTCGACCAGTTCGATCTGGTCGGCCCGGCGCACGACCTCGTCGGGGACGGTCTCGCGCTGCGGGATGCCGGTGATCTTCTGCACCACGTCGTTCAACGACTCCAGGTGCTGGACGTTGACGGTGGTGATGACATCGATCCCGGCAGCCAGGAGGTCTTCGATGTCCTCCCAGCGCTTGGTGTGGGCGCCGCCGGGGATGTTGGTGTGGGCGAGCTCGTCGACGAGGGCGACCTCGGGGCGGCGCTCCAGGATGGCGTCGAGGTCCATCTCGGTGAACTCGGTCCCGCGGTACGTCCGTTGAGTGCGGGGGATGATGTCCAGCCCCTGGAGCATATTCTCGGTGTGGCGGCGGCCATGGCACTCGATGTAGCCCACCACCACGTCCGCGCCGCGTTCCTGGCGTCTGCGGGCCTCGTCCAGCATCCGGTACGTCTTGCCGACGCCGGGGGCGGAACCGAGGTAGACCCTCAGCCGGCCGCGTCGGTGCGCGGAGCCGGGGGTGAGGTCGCGGGGCATGGGCGCTGCTCTTTCCTACGAGGGCGGCCGGTACGTGGTGGTGCCCGGTGCCGGCTCTGCTGGGTGGCTGAGCGTGTCGGCGGCTGGGCGGGAAATGCGGGTGGCCGGTCCGGGCTCGGGGAGGCACCCCGGGCCCGGACCGGCCTGTTCACTCCGTGAGCGGATGTGGCGTCACTTCTGCTCGCTGAGTGCCTTGTTGAGCAGGACGATGTTGACGCCGTCCTGGCCGAGGAAGCCGAGGGTCCGGCCGTCGGTGTTCTTCTCGATGAGCTTGCGGAGCGTGTCGGGCGCCAGGTTGCGGGCCTTGGCGACCCGGTTGACCTGCTGCTCGGCGTAGGCGGCCGAGATGTGCGGGTCGAGGCTGGAGCCGGAGGTGGTCAGCGCGTCCACCGGGACGCTCGCCGGGTCGACGCCGTCGAAGGCGGCGACCGCAGCGCGGCGGTCCTCGACGGCCTTGAGCAGCACGTCGCTGTTGGGGCCGAGGTTGGAGGCGCCGGAGCTCTTCGGGTCGTAGGGGTAGGCGGCGGGGCGGGGCTGGAACCACTTCGGGTCCGGCTGGGCCGCCTCGTCCGCGTCGTCCGGGTTCTTCTTCGGGAGGTTGAAGTTCTGGCCGAGCAGGCTGGAACCGACCTCCTTGCCCTCGGACTTGACGATCGATCCGTTGGCCTTGTCGGCGAAGGCGAGTTGGCTGACGCCGGTGACGGCCAGCGGGTAGGCGATGCCGAGGATCACGGTCATCACCAGGAGCATCCGCAGCGCGGTCCAGTGGTTGCGCACGGAGGCGGGCAGGGGCTTGGACATGATTGCTTCTTCCTCCGTTTCAGCTCAGGCCGGGGATGAACTGGACGATCAGGTCGATCAGCTTGATGCCGACGAACGGCACCACCAGACCACCCAGGCCGTAGATCCCGATGTTCCGGCGCAGCAGCGAACTGGCGTCGGACGGCCGGTACTTGACGCCGCGCAGGGCGAGCGGGATGAGTCCGATGATGACCAGGGCGTTGAAGACGATCGCCGAGGTGATCGCGGACTGCGGGCTGTGCAGCTGCATGATGTTCAGCTTGTCCAGGCCCGGGTAGACGGTGGCGAACATCGCGGGGATGATCGCGAAGTACTTGGCCACGTCGTTGGCGATCGAGAAGGTGGTCAACGAGCCGCGGGTGATCAGGAGTTGCTTGCCGATCTCGACGATCTCGATCAGCTTGGTGGGGTTGGAGTCCAGGTCCACCATGTTGCCGGCCTCCTTGGCCGCCATGGTGCCGGTGTTCATCGCCACGCCGACGTCCGCCTGGGCCAGGGCAGGGGCGTCGTTGGTGCCGTCGCCGGTCATCGCGACCAGCTTGCCGCCCGCCTGCTCCTTCTTGATGAGCGCCATCTTGTCCTCGGGGGTGGCCTCGGCGAGGAAGTCGTCCACGCCCGCCTCCTCCGCGATCGCCTTGGCGGTCAGCGGGTTGTCACCGGTGATCATGATGGTCTTGATGCCCATCCGGCGCAGCTCGTCGAAGCGCTCGCGCATGCCCTCCTTGACCACGTCCTTGAGGTGGATGACACCGAGGGCGCGGGCGGGGGCGGTACCGGTCTTCGAGGCCACCAGGAGCGGGGTTCCGCCGGCGGCGGAGATCTGCTGGACGAGGTCGGTGACGTCGGTGCCGACGGTGCCGCCGTTGTCGGTCACCCACTGGGCGACCGAGCCGGAGGCGCCCTTGCGCACCGAGTGGACGCCGTCGGCCTCGTCGAGGTCGACGCCGGACATCCGGGTCTGGGCGGTGAACGGGACCCAGGTGGCGTGGGTCAACTCGCCCTGGGCGCGGGCCCGCAGGCCGTAGTCGGTCTTGGCGAGGACGACGATGGAGCGGCCCTCGGGGGTCTCGTCGGCCAGCGAGGAGAGCTGGGCGGCGTCGGCCAGCTCGTCGGTGGAGACGCCGGTGGCGGAGAGGAACTCGGCGGCCTGGCGGTTGCCGAGGGTGATGGTGCCGGTCTTGTCGAGCAGCAGGGTGTTGACGTCGCCGGCGGCCTCGACGGCCCGGCCGGACATGGCCAGCACGTTGCGCTGGACCAGGCGGTCCATGCCGGCGATGCCGATCGCCGAGAGCAGCGCGCCGATGGTGGTCGGGATGAGGGCGACCACCAGGGCCACCAGCACGATCATCGACTGGGGGGCGCCCGCGTAGGTGGCCATCGGCTGGAGGGTGACCACCGCGATCAGGAAGACGATGGTCAGCGAGGCCAGCAGGATGTTGAGGGCAATCTCGTTCGGCGTCTTCTGCCGGGCGGCGCCCTCGACCAGGGCGATCATCCGGTCGATGAAGGACTTGCCGGGCTCCGAGGCGATCTTGACGACGATCCGGTCGGAGAGCACCTTGGTGCCGCCGGTGACGGCGGAGCGGTCACCGCCGGACTCGCGGATGACGGGGGCGGACTCGCCGGTGATGGCCGACTCGTCCACGGAGGCGACGCCCTCGACCACGTCGCCGTCACCGGGGATCACCTGGCCGGCCTCGACCACCACGTGGTCGCCCAGCTGGAGCGCGGTACCGGGGACTTCTTCCTCGGTCCGGCTCTTGGGCCAGTTGACGAGGCGTCGGGCCATGGTCTCGGTCTTGGTGCGGCGCAGGGTGTCGGCCTGGGCCTTGCCGCGGCCCTCGGCGACGGCCTCGGCCAGGTTGGCGAAGATCGTGGTGAGCCAGAGCCAGACGGTGATGGCCCAGGCGAACACGGACGGGTCGGCGATCGCGGCGACGGTGGTGACCACCGAGCCGACCTCGACCACGAACATCACCGGGTTCTTGATCATCACGCGCGGGTCGAGCTTCTTCACCGCGTCCGGCAGCGAGGCCGCGATCAGCTTCGGGTCCAGCAGACCGCTGGAGACTCTGTGCGGAGCCTGCGGCTGCCCGGCAGGGACGGGAGTCGGGGTAAGGGTGGACGACATCAGTGGAGACCTTCCGCGATCGGCCCGAGGGCGAGGGCCGGGAAGTAGGTGAGGCCGACGACGATCAGGACGACGCCCGACAGCAGGCCCACGAACAGCGGCTGGTGGGTGGGCAGGGTGCCCGGGGTGGCGGGGACGGGCTGCTGCTGCGCGAGGGCGCCGGCCAGCGCCAGCACGAAGACCATCGGCAGGAACCGTCCGAGGACCATGCACAGGCCGAGCGCGGTGTCGTACCAGGCGGTGTTGACGGTGATCCCGGCGAACGCGGACCCGTTGTTGTTGGAGGCGGAGGTGAAGGCGTAGAGCACCTCGGAGAAGCCGTGCGCACCCGAGTTGAGCATCCCGGCCCGCTGGTCCGGGAGCGCCATCGCGACGCCGGTGCCGACCAGTACCAGGGTCGGGGTGGTGAGGATGTAGAGGGAGGCGAACTTCATCTCCCGCCCGCCGAGCTTCTTGCCCAGGTACTCGGGGGTGCGGCCGACCATCAGCCCGGCCACGAAGACCGCCACCACCGCGAGGATCAGCATCCCGTACAGGCCGGAGCCGGTACCGCCGGGCGCGATCTCACCGAGCATCATGTTGAAGACGGTCAGACCGCCGCCGAACGGCGAGTACGAGTCGTGGAAGGAGTTCACCGCACCCGTGGAGGTGAGCGTGGTGGAGGCGGCGAACAGACTCGACGCGGCGATCCCGAAGCGCTGCTCCTTGCCCTCCATCCCGGCGCCGGCGGCCTGCGAGGCGGTGCCGGCGTGCTGGAACTCGAAGAAGGTGATCAGCGCGGCCGAGGCGATCCAGAACAGGCCCATCACCGCGACGATCGCGTAGCCCTGGCGGTGGTCGCCGACCATCTTCCCGAAGGTGCGCGGCAGCGCGAAGGGGATCACCAGCAGCAGGAAGATCTCCAGCAGGTTGCTGAAGCCGTTCGGATTCTCGAACGGGTGGGCGGAGTTGGCGTTGAAGAACCCGCCGCCGTTGGTGCCCAGCTCCTTGATGACCTCCTGCGAGGCCACCGGACCGCCCGGAATCGACTGCGGGTCACCCGCGAGGGTGGCCACCTCGTGGAAGCCGTGGAAGTTCTGCACCACGCCACTGGCCACCAGGACCAGCGCGAACACGAAGGCCAGCGGCAGCAGCAGACGCAGGGTGATCCGGACGAGGTCCACCCAGAAGTTGCCGACCCGGTCGGTCCGGTTGCGGGTGAAGCCCCGGATCAGGGTGGCGACGACCGCGATGCCGACGGCGGCCGAGACGAAGTTCTGCACCGCCAGGCCGGCCATCTGCACCAGGTGGCCCATCGCGGCCTCGCCGCTGTAGGACTGCCAGTTGGTGTTGGTGACGAAGGAGATCGCGGTGTTCCAGGCCTGGTGCGCCTCCATCTCGGGGACCCCGAGGCTCAGCAGCAGGTGGGTCTGGAGCCGGATCAGCGCGTAGAGGAAGAGCACCGAGACGGCCGAGAAGGCCAGCACCGAGCGCAGGTAGACGGGCCAGCGCTGGTCCGCCTCCGGGTCGACACCGATCACCTTGTAGATACCGCGTTCGACTCTCAGGTGCTTCGCGGTGGTGAGGAGCTTGGCGATGTAGTCGCCAAGAGGGCGGTAGCACAGGGCCAGCGCGCCGACGAGAGCGAGGGCCTGCAACCAGCCCGCGAGAGTGGAGCTCATGGTCAGAACTTCTCCGGGTAGATCAACGCCACGACGAGGTAGCCGACGAGCGCGACGGCGACGATGAGACCTGCGATGTTCTCGGCGCTCACAGCTTCTCCACCCCCCGTGCGATCAGGGCGATGACGGCGAACACGGCGACCGTGATCCCGACGAAGAGCAGATCGGACATTGGCTCCACCAGAGTGGTTCAGGACTTGGCCGCAGGCCCTCAACGGGCCTCGCACGGCGCCGGTGGCAGACCGGCGTGCACAGCAAACCAGCCGGTCAGCGCGTGTTAAGACGCCCTGACGCCCTCCATACGGGTGAATCGGCAACTTTGACGCGGCCTTGATGTCGGCTTCATACACCTGAGACCGGAGCTTGGCCGGAACGTGTCGGGCCCCGGGACGGCACTGCCTGTCCCGGGGCCCGACGATGCGTCAGATCTTTTCCGGCGCCGGGACTTCCAGGGTCCGGGCGGGCAGCTTCGGCTCGCCGCGGCGGACGGCGCCCGGGGCCCGGCGGGCCGGACGGTCGGCCCTGGCCGAGGAGTTGAGCTGCCAGGGGACGGAGATGACCATCACGCCGGGGGTGAAGAGCAGCCGGCTCTTGAGCCAGAGGGCGGACTGGTTGTGCAGCAGGGTCTCCCACCAGTGGCCGACCACGTACTCGGGGATGAACACCGCGACGGCGTCCCCGGGGTGGGCCTGCCGCACGGAGCGGACGTAGGCGGTCACCGGCTTGGTGATCTCCCGGTAGGGCGAGGCCAGTTGCTTCAGCGGGACGTCCAGCCCGGCCGCGTCCCACTGCTCGCGCAGCTCGGCGGTGGAGTCCGGCTCGACCGCCACCGTGACGGCCTCCAGCTCGTCCGGCCGGAAGGCCTCGGCGTAGCCGAGGGCGCGCAGGGTGGGCTTGTGCAGCTTGGAGACCAGCACGATCCCGTGCACCCGGGCGGGGCGGACCGACTCGTCCTGAGGGTCCGTCACCGAGAGCTCCGCGGAGACCCGGTCGTAGTGCCGGCGGATGCCCCGCATCATCACCCAGAGCGCGACGGCCGCGAGCAC
>NZ_JBVJLD010000064.1:0-44164 GCF_055584905.1 Kitasatospora sp. NPDC088742
CCGCCTTCCAGCGGGCCCTCCGGGCGCTTCGTTCTTTCGTGTTTCAAGCTTATCAGATGCTTTCCGCTCCGTTTTACCGGAGTTTCGCTTTCCGACTTCGCTTTTCGCCTTTCGGCGCTCCCGAACTCTAGCAGAGTTTTTCTGGCCGCTTTTCCGCTCTCGAATTCGATTCGGGAGTTTCCGCTCGGCCCTCGGGGCAACTCGGACTACGTTAGGGCACCGCATCGTCCGCGTCAAACACGAGGGGCCGGATCTGGCTGGATCCGGCCCCTCGGTGGCGTACTGGCTGTTCAACCGCCGTGCGGTTTCGGCCAGTCGTCGTTACTGCGGTGCGACCTCGATGGCCGCGATGTTGCGCTTGCCGCGGCGCAGGACGAGCCAGCGGCCGTGGAGGAGGTCGGAGGTGGCCGGGGCGGCCTCCTCGTCGGCCACCTTCTCGTTGTTGAGGTAGGCGCCGCCCTCCTTGATGGTGCGTCGGGCGCCGGAGCGGCTGGGGGCCAGGCCGGACTCGACCAGGAGGTCGACGATCGGGAGCAGCTCGGGGACCGTGGCCTTGGGGACCTCGGCCAGGGCCGCCGCCAGGGTGGCGGGGTCCAGGTCGGCCAGGGCGCCCTGGCCGAAGAGGGCCTTGGAGGCGGCGACCGCGCGCTCGTACTGCTCGGCGCCGTGGACCAGGGTGGTGAGCTCCTCGGCCAGGGCGCGCTGGGCGAGGCGGGCCTGCGGGCGCTCGGCGGTCTCCCGCTCCAGCTCCTCGACCTCCTCCTTCGAACGGAAGGAGAAGATGCGCAGGAAGTTGGCCACGTCCCGGTCGTCCGCGTTCAGCCAGAACTGGTAGAAGGCGTAGGGGGTGGTCAGCTCCGGGTCCAGCCAGATGGTGCCGGACTCGGTCTTGCCGAACTTCGTGCCGTCGGCCTTGACGATCAGCGGGGTCGCCAGGGCGTGGGCGGACTTGCCCTCGGCCTTGCGGATCAGGTCGGTGCCGGCGGTGAGGTTGCCCCACTGGTCGCTGCCGCCGGTCTGCAGGGTGCAGTCGTAGCGGCGGTTGAGCTCCAGGAAGTCCATGCCTTGGAGGACCTGGTAGCTGAACTCGGTGTAGGAGATGCCTGCCTCGGAGTTGAGCCGTCGGGCGACGGCCTCCTTGGCGATCATGTTGTTGACCCGGAAGTACTTGCCGATGTCGCGCAGCAGGCCGATGGCCGAGATGCCCGAGGTCCAGTCCAGGTTGTTGACCATGCGGGCGGCGAACTCGCCCTCGAAGTCGAGGAACTTCGAGATCTGGCCACGCAAACGCTCGACCCAGGCGGCCACCGTCTCGGGGTCGTTGAGGACCCGCTCGGCATTGGGCTTGGGGTCGCCGATCAGGCCGGTGGCGCCGCCGACCAGACCGAGCGGGAGGTTGCCGGCCTGCTGGATGCGACGCATGGTCAGGATCTGGACCAGGTTGCCGAGGTGCAGGCTGGGGGCCGTCGGGTCGAAGCCGCAATAGAACGTGACCGGGCCGTCCGCGAACGCCTTGCGCAGTGCGTCCTCGTCGGTCGAAAGGGCGATCAGCCCTCGCCACCGCAGCTCGTCGACGATGTCCGTCACGGTCACGCTTCTCCTTCGGTCGGGCGCCCCGCCGCGTGCTCGGGTCCGTTCGGTCGGGCCCGGCGGGGGGGACGGTTCCAGCGTGCAAGAGCCTACGCGGTCCGGGCCAGCGGGTTTCCGCTCCGTCCGGACGGCCGGACGCCGGGGCGCGGAAATTCCGTTGTTCGCGGCAGGGGCGGACGTTCAGAGTGGAGTACCGCCGACCGGCGGACAGGTTCTGGACGGGCGTGCCGTCGGGCACGGTCCGCAGGAAGGTGGCCCGAGGTGCGCAACACGCTGGTGCTGAACGCGAGCTACGAACCGCTGACGACGGTGTCGCTCAAGCGTGCCGTGGTGCTGGTACTGCAGGACAAGGCGGTGGTGGAGCACGCCCATCCGCTGGGCATGGTGCGCGGTTCGGGGCTGTCCGTACCGGTGCCCCGGGTGATCAGGCTCCAACGGTACGTACGGGTGCCGTTCCGACAACGGGCCCCGTGGTCGCGGCGGGGGGTGCTGGCGAGGGACCAGTTCCTCTGCGCGTACTGCGGGCGGCGGGCCACCACGGTGGACCACCTGCAGCCGAAGTCGCGGGGCGGGGCCGACTCCTGGCTGAACACCGTCGCGGCCTGCGCGGAGGACAACCAGCGCAAGGCGGACCGGACGCCGGAGCAGGCGGGGATGCGGCTGCTGCGGCAGCCGTTCGAGCCGACTCCGGAGGCCACGCTGATGCTGGCGCTCGGGCTGCGCGGCTCCGACATGGCAGAGCTGGCCCCGTGGCTGCCGGCGGCCGCGATGGCGGTCGCTTGAGGGCGGCCGGAGCGACGGTGAGAGTGACACACAGAGCCCTGGTGGGCCGACCCGGTCGGGGGACAGGTCGGACCGCCAGTGAGGTCGGGAGCTGACGGGCCGTCGGCTCCCGGCACGGGGTCAGGGGCTCAGCCCTTGGCCTGGAAGGCGGTGGCGAGGCCGAAGTTGGTGGAGTGCTCAGGCACCGCCACGACCTTGCCACCGCCCGTCAGCAGTCGGCCCGAGGTGAGCAGGGAGCCGGTGCCCTGGGCGAAGCCGCCGCCGGCGGCCGCCCGGCCGTCGGTCAGGGGGTAGCGGCTGAGGTGGGCGGGCTGGTCGATGCGTTCGTCGGTGGCCAGCAGCAGGGCCCCGTCGGCGAGGCCGACCGGGGCGGTCTTGCCCTTCTCGCTGACCGGGGTCTTCCACTTCTGCTTGCCGGTGGTGAGGTCGTAGGCGACCGCCACCGGCTGTCCGCCGTTCCCGGGGGTGAGGGTGGTGGCCAGGGTCTGCTCGTGGAAGAAGACCGAGGGGGTGGCGGAGAGCGCGCCCCGGGTGGCCTCCAGGCGGCCGCCGTCGGTGCTGAGCGGGATCTCGGTGGCCGGGTCGCCGCTGTCGCCCCAGGCGAAGATCCGGTCGTCGGCGGGGGCGCCGCCGGTGGTGAGCACGACGGCCGGTTCGGCGGAGAGCACGGTGACGGTCTTGGGCTGGTTGTTGAGGCCGCGCCACCAGTGCACCTTGCCGTCGGCGGCGTTGAGCGCGACGGCCTGGTCGTTGGGGTTGCTGTCGGCGCAGGTGCTGTGGAGCAGCACCCGGTTGCCGGCCGCGGTGCCGCTCAGGGTGCAGTACTGGCCCTGCCCGGCGTATGCCCAGAGGTCCTTGCCGTCGGCGGCGGCCCAGGCGGCGGCGCGGTCGTCGCCGACCACCACGATCCGGTCGGCCAGCACCGCGGCGTGGGCGGTGTAGTTCTCCTTGGCGTCCGAGACGGGCTTGGTCCAGGCGTTCTTGCCGGTCTTGGTGTCGACGGCGGCGAGCAGGGTGCAGGGGCTCTTCGGGTCGGCGGAGGTGCGGAACAGGGCGGCGCCCAGGCCCTCGGAGTTGACGGTGGGTGAGAGGCCGCAGGGGACGGCGCCGTCGGCGGGCGGGGTGGCCGTCCAGGTGGGCCTGCCGTCCGCGAGGGCGTACGCGTGCACGCCGGTGGAGTCGGCGCGGACCACGGCGTCGGCGGTGATCCAGCTGCCGAGCAGGGTGTCGTCCGCCCCGGCGGCCGGAGGGGTGGCGGGCTGGGCGGTCCAGGTCTTGGCGTGCGCCACGCTGAAGGTCTTGGGGGCGGCGGCGGGGCCAGCCGCGGCGGTCTCCTCGTCCTGGTCGCCGGTGACCGTCAGCGCGGCGGCGACCAGGACGAGGAGGGCGGCGACGCCGGCGCCGGTGCGGATCGCCAGGGCACGCTTGCCGGGGGCGTGCTCGCCGGAGAGGGCGGAGCCGACCAGGTCCTTGACGCGGTCGACCGGTGAGCCGCCGGAGGCCTTGGCGGGGGACTTGGCAGCGGCCTTCCCCGAGGAGCCCTTGGCAGACGAGCCCTTGGCGGCGGCGCGGGCCGCGCGGCGTCCCTGGGCGGGCAGGGCGACGGCCGGGGCCACGGCGGCCTCGGCGGCGGACACGTCCGGCGCGGGCTCGGGCAGGGGCGGGGGCGCGAAGGCCGGTGCGGCCTGCGGTTCCTGGTAGTCCGTCGGGGCGTACGGCGAGGGGTCGTAGTACTGCTGCCCCGCGTACTGCTCCTGCGGCTGGTACTGCGGCTGCTCCTGGGTCGGGTACCAGCCCGGCTGGTAGTCGTAGCCGACCGGGTCCGGCCCGGCGGGGCCGGGGTAGTCCTGGGCCATGCGATCCGTCCGTCCGAGTGCGTGGTGCGGGGGCCAGCTTCTCACGCCCTCGGGGGCATCCCGCCCGGAACCGGCGCTTTTCGGGCATCCTGGCGGCGTGCGACGGGGTGTCAGAGGGCGCGCAGCGCCTGGTCGATGCGGGCGGCCATGGTGAGGTCGAGGGCGGTGAGGCCGCCCGCGCTGTGGGTGGAGAGGACGAACCGCAGGGTGCGCCAGCGGATGTCGATGTCGGGGTGGTGGTCGAGCGCCTCGGCGTCCACGGCGACCCGGTCCACCACGGCGATGGCGGTGGGGAAGCTCGCGGTCTCGGCGGTGCGGACGATGCTGCCGCCCTCCCGGGTCCACTCCGGGAGGGCGGCCAGGCCCTCGGTGATCTGAGCCTCGGTCAGCGGGGTGCGGTCTGTCATGCCGTCAGGCTATGCGCGGCGGCCCGCCGTGGTGCTCAGGTGAGGAGCATCCGGGTCACGGCGACCAGGCCGACGGCCACGATCAGGCAGCGCAGGGCGAGCGGGGAGAGGCGGCGGCCGACCTTGGCGCCGATCTGGCCGCCGGCGGCGGAGCCGACCGCGATCAGGCCGACCACCAGCCAGTCGATCTCGGAGGTGAAGAGGAAGAAGACCGCGGCCACGCCGTTGACGACCATGGCGAGCACGTTCTTGATGCCGTTGAGCTTCTGCATCGGGTCCTGGAGCAGCATGCCGAGCAGGGCGATCAGCAGCACGCCCTGGGCGGCGCCGAAGTAGCCGCCGTAGATCCCGGCCAGGAAGACGCCGGTCAGCAGGACCGGGCCGATGCCGCGCGGCTCGCCGCCCTCGCGGGTGCGGGCGGCCATCGCGCGGGCGACCCGTGGCTGGATCACGACCAGCACCAGGGCGAGCAGGATGAGCACCGGCACGATGGCGTCGAACGCGGAGCCGGGGAGTTCGATCAGCAGCCAGGCGCCGAGCAGGCCGCCGAGCAGTGAGGCGGCGCCCAGGCGGAGCAGCTGGGGCGCGGTGCCCTTGAGTTCGTCCCGGTAGCCGATGGCGCCGCTGAGGCTGCCGGGGACCAGGCCGATGGTGTTGGAGACGTTGGCGGTGACCGGTGGCACGCCGAAGGCGAGCAGCACCGGGAAGGTGATCAGGGTGCCGGAGCCGACCACGGTGTTGATGGTTCCGGCGGCGACCCCGGCGAGCAGGACCGCGAGGTCCTCCCAGAGCGTCATGCGTGTTCCCCTCCCTGGTCCGGTCCACGGCCCCTCGAGGGTGCTCGCAGCCGGACGTCCGGACGATTGGTCCGCTGATCATGCATCAGGGCGGGGCCCGGCGGATAGGGGCGTCCGGTACGCGAACAGGCCCGCCCCCGGTGCGGGGGCGGGCCTGTCCGGAAGGCGGTGCGGCCTACTCGGGGTCGAGCGTGGGGTACTCGCGGCTGGGCTCCACCCGGGGGCGGGCGGCGCCCTTCTCGGTGTCGACCGGGCGGGGGCCGGCGGCCGGCGGGACGGACGGGCGGTCGACCGGGACCTGGGTGGGCGCCGCGGCGGGGGCGGCTCCGCCGGTGAGGCCGGTGAAGGCGCCGCCGAGGCCCTTGAGCGCGTCGCCGACCTCGCTCGGGATGATCCAGAGCTTGTTGGAGTCGCCCTTGGCCAGCTCGGGCAGGGTCTGCAGGTACTGGTAGGCGAGCAGCTTCTGGTCGGCGTCGCCGTCGTGGATCGCCTCGAAGACGGTCCGGATCGCGGCGGCCTCACCGTCGGCGCGGAGCACGGCGGCCTGCGCCTCACCCTCGGCCTTGAGCACCTCGGCCTGCTTGTCACCCTCGGCGCGGAGGATGGCGGCCTGCCGCGCGCCCTCGGCAGTGAGGATCGCGGCGCGCTTGTCGCGGTCGGCGCGCATCTGCTTCTCCATCGAGTCCTGGATGGAGGTGGGCGGCTCGATCGCCTTGAGCTCGACCCGGTTGACCCGGATGCCCCACTTGCCGGTGGCCTCGTCGAGGACGCCGCGCAGCCCTGCGTTGATCACCTCACGGGACGTCAGGGTGGACTCCAGGTCCATCGAGCCGATGATGTTGCGCAGCGTGGTGACGGTGAGCTGCTCGATCGCCTGGATGTAGCTGGCCACCTCGTAGGTGGCGGCCCGGGCGTCGGTGACCTGGTAGTAGATCACCGTGTCGATGTTCACCACCAGGTTGTCCTGGGTGATCACCGGCTGCGGCGGGAAGGGGACGACCTGCTCGCGCAGGTCGATCCGGTTCCGGACGCGGTCGATGAACGGGACGACGATGTTCAGACCCGCGTTCAGCGTGCGGGTGTAGCGGCCGAACCGCTCCACGATCGCTGCGCTGGCCTGCGGGATCACCTGGATCGTCTTGATCAGTGCGATGAAGGCCACCACGACCAGGACGATCAGGACGATCAGGACGGGTTCCACGCGTTCTCCCCTAGACGACCAGGGCGGTGGCGCCCTGGATTTCGACGACGTCGACCTGCTGTCCCGGCTCGTAGACACTGCCGGGGTTCAGAGCACGGGCCGACCAGATCTCGCCGTTCAGCTTGATCCGCCCTCCCTGCCCGTCGACCTGCTCCTGCACGATGGCGGTGGCCCCGGTGAGCGCCTCGATGCCCGTCCGGATCTGCGGCCCCTTCTTCAACTGGCGCCGCACGATCGGCCGGACGAACACCAGCTGGGCGGCCGAGGCCCCGACGAAGATCAGCACCTGCCCGGTCAGGCCGACACCGAGCGCCGCCGCCCCGGCGGCCACCCCGGCGCCGATGGCGAACATGGCGATCTCCGGCATGGCGGTGAGCACCAGCGGTATGCAGAGTCCGACGGAGGCCAGGAGCCACCAGATCCAGCTGTCCACGAGTCCATCCTAGGGAGGTGAGGTCTCTCCCGGCGGAAAGTTCCCGCAGGTGGACGGGCGGAAACCGGCCGCGTGTGCGACCGGCCCAGGTTCAGTCCTCGTTCCGCGCGTTCAGCGCGGCGTACAGCGCCGTTCAGCCGAGCGGGAGGCCCTGGGCTGCCCAGCGGTCGCCGTGGCGCTCCAGGGTCAGCGGCAGGCCGAAGCAGAGCGAGAGGTTTCGGGCCGTCAGCTCGGTGTCGATCGGGCCGGCGGTGAGCACCTTGCCCTGACGGATCATCAGGACGTGGGTGAAGCCGGGGACGATCTCCTCCACGTGGTGGGTGACCATCGCCATCGCCGGGGCGAACTCGTCCTGGGCCAGCGCGCCGAGACGGCGGATCAGGTCCTCGCGGCCGCCGAGGTCCAGGCCGGCGGCCGGCTCGTCGAGCAGCAGCAGCTCGGGGTCGGTCATCAGGGCGCGGGCGATCATGGTGCGCTTGCGCTCGCCCTCGGAGAGGGTGCCGAACTTGCGGTCGACGTAGGCCGACATGCCGAGCCGGTCGAGCAGCGCCAGGGCGCGGTACGAGTCGGTGTTCTCGTACTCCTCGTTCCAGGTGGCGGTCATGCCGTAGGCGGCGGTGAGCACGGTCTGCAGCACGGTCTGCTGGGCGGGGAGCTTGTCCAGCAGCGAGGCGGAGGCCAGGCCGATCCGGGCGCGCAGCTCGAAGACGTCGACCTCGCCGAGCTTCTCGCCGAGCACGGCGGCCTTGCCGGTGGTGGGGTGCAGGTAGGTGGAGGCGACCTGGAGGAGAGTGGTCTTGCCCGCCCCGTTCGGGCCGAGGATGACCCAGCGCTCGCCCTCGGAGATCGACCAGGAGACCTGGTCGACCAGCGCGCGCCCCTCCCGGACCACGGATACGTCCACCAGTTCCAGCACGTCGCTCATGCCTACGCCTTCCCCAAAGCAAGAAATATTCGGCGGTGTCCGAGGGCCCCGGGCGCCGGGCCCTCGGGATTGCTGTCCAAACCTACGCCACGCAGATGGCCGTACTTTCCGTAGGCTGGCCGGATGCCTGCCTTTGCCGCCGACAATCCGGCCGACAATCCGTACGAAGAGCCGCGCTCCGGACGCCTGGCGGCGTGGGGCAATGCGCTGCTGACCGGCCACACCTCGCCCGACCACGCGGCCACCGCCGTGGCCGGGGCCGACGACGGCCACCGGGTGGCCGGGCTGCCGGGTGACGCCGAGGGCGAACTGCACGGGCTCACCTGGGCGCTGGGGCGGCTGAGGGTGCTCGGCGCGACCGGGCTGCGGCTGGCCCTGCCGGTCTCCGGGCACCCGCTCGGGCTGACCGGCCCGGCCGGCTTCAACGACGCCGCGATGGTGGCCGGCGAGGCGGTGCTCGCGGTCGGCCTGCCGATCGGCTTCGTCCCCGAGGTGGAGGTGTACGGACCCGCCGGTGACCAGGGTGTCCGGGTGCTCTGGCGCTGCTCCGCGGTCAACGACGGGCCGCCGGCTGACGTGCCGTCACTGCACGAGGCGGAGCGGGAGCTGGCCGACGGGCTGCGCGAGACCACCCTGATGCTCACCAAGCTGGACGTGGCCGGTGCCGGTCCGCAGGCGCTGCGGGCGCTGGACCAGTGGCGCCGCCGGGGCCACACCGAGCTGCTCGCGCCGGGCTACCCGCCCCGGGCGGTACGGGTGCTGGAGTCGGCCCGGCAGATCTCCGCGCTGCTCTGGATCGCCCTCGGGCACGGCGACGGCGCGGCGGTCTCCGCCTCCGAGATGGCCTCCCGGCGGGAGGTGCTGGCCCCCCTGGGCCGCACCACGCGACGGGCCAAGGCGGCGGCGTACAACGCCCTGGTGGACGATCGGGACTGACCCCGCCCGGACGATCGGCAGGCGGCCGACACCCCGTCAGGTCGGCATGGCAGACTCCCCCGCCGGATCACCGATCACTCGTGGGGGAATCGTTCCATGCACGCCACTCGACGCAGTCTCCTGTTCGCGGCGGCCGGGGCCGGTGCGGCCGGCCTGGCCTCGGCCACGCCGGCCGCCGCGGCCACCACCACTCCCTGGATCGACGTGACCGCCGCGCCCTACGGCGCGGTGGGCGACGGCACCACGGACGACACCGACGCGGTCAACCGGGCGCTGGCCGCCTGCCCCGTCGGCGGCGTGGTGCACCTGCCGGCCGGGGTGTACGCCACCTCGGCCCCGCTGGTGGTGCCGCCCGGCGTCACGCTGCGCGGCAGCCACGGCACCCACCTGGACCTGCTGGCCTGCTCGGTCCGGCCGCTGGCCTCGTTCGCCGGCGACGCGGTGATCCGCTTCGTCGACCAGGCAACCGGCGGCTACCCGCTGGTGAGCAACGAGCAGCGGCTGACCGAGCTGACGGTGGACGGCTCCCGGCTGCCGGCCGGGAACACCGTGGCCGGCATCCGGGCCGTCGGCTACGTGCACGGCGTGGTGCTCCAGGACGTGGCGGTCTTCAAGGTCGGCGGCAACGGCGTCACCGCCTCCTACAACTCCTCCGGCATCGCCTACAGCTGGCGCGGCACCCGGGTGGTGGCCGACGCCTGCGGCGGCTTCGGCTTCAACCTCTCGATGACCGACTGCACCTGGATCGACCTGGAGGCGATCGGCTGCGGCAAGAGCGGCTTCTACGTCAACAACGCCGCCAACTCACACTTCGTCAGCTGCCGGGCGGAGTGGAACGGCCACCACGGCTTCGAGTTCACCGGTGGCTGGACCACGGGCAACGGCGCGGGCGGCAGCTCGGCCACCAACCTCTCCACCGACCGCAACGCGTACAGCGGCGTGCTGGTGAACGCCACCGGCACCGGGCCGCTGGTGTTCAACGGCCTGATGCTCCGTCGGGACGGCCGCAACGGCGGGAGCGGGGGCGGCGGGTACGCCGGGTTCCAGGCGCTCGGGACCACCCTGCCGCTGGTGGTCAACGGCCTCGCGGTCTTCCCCGGCACCGACGACGGCGGCGGCAACGCCTCCACCCCGCAGTACGGCCTGTCGGTGACGGCCTCCTCCTTCGTCTCCGTCTCCGGCGGCTACCTCCAGGCCACCGAGGCCCCGGTGCTGGACGGCGGCGGGAACGGGCTGCTGCGCCTGGACCCGGGCCTCGGGCTGGCCACCGGCCCGACCTCCGCGCCGGTGACGGCGGACCGCAACCGCTGGGGCGCCACCGCCGCGTACGGGGTCGCGGTGGCCCAGGACGACCGGACGGCGCTGGCGCTCGACAACAGCGGCTCCAACGTGAACCAGCCGCTGGTCCGGCTGCAGACCGGCACCGCCGCGAGCAACGTGCTCAAGTCCGCCGTGGCCGGGGAGGCCAGGACCCGCTTCGCGCTGGGCGTCTCCGGCCGGATGGAGTGGAGCGACGGCACCGCGGCGGCCGACACCGTGCTCCAGCGCTCCGGGCCCGGGGTGCTCCGCACCGACCAGGCCCTGAGCCTGGGCCAGGGCCTGCGGGTGAGCGAGGGCGGGAGCAGCGCCCGGATGGGCACGCTCACGCTGAACGGGACGGCCGAGGTGACGGTGGCCACCACCGCCGTGACGGCGAAGAGCCGGGTCTTCCTGACCGCGCAGTCGGTGGCCGGGAGCAGCGCGACCCCGGGGGTGGCGTACGTCTCGGCCCGGATCGCCGGTGTGTCCTTCGGGGTTCGGGGGACGGCCGGGGACACCTCCGTGGTGGCCTGGATGGTGGTCGAGCCCGCCTGAGGCCTCGTCAGGTCGCCGCGTTGCGGACCGCCCAGAGGGCGGCCTGGGTGCGGTCGGCCAGGTCGAGCTTCATCAGGATGTTGCTCACATGGGTCTTCACGGTCTTCTCGGAGAGGTGGAGCGCCCGGGCGATCTCGCGGTTGGAGCGGCCGTCGGCGATGTGCGAGAGCACCTCGCGCTCGCGGTCGGTGAGGCTGCCGCCGCGGCCCTGCGGGGCGCGCGGGGTGTCGTCGGAGAGCAGGGCGGTGGCCAGCTCCGGCTGGAGCAGGACGTGGCCGGCGTGCACCGAACGGATCGCTCCGGCCAGGGCCTCCGGGTCGACGTCCTTGTAGACGTAGCCGCAGGCGCCGGCGCGCAGGGCGGGCACCATGGTGCGCTGCTCGGTGAAGCTGGTGACGATCAGCACCTTGGCCTCCGAGCCGCCCTCGCGGAGCAGCTTCAGCGCCTCGATGCCGTCCACCTTCGGCATCTTGAGGTCCATCAGGACGACGTCGGGGGCGAGGGCGAGGATCCGCTCCACGCCCTCGGCGCCGTCGGCGGCCTCCCCGACCACCTCGATGTCGTCCTGCACCTCCAGGAAGGTGCGCAGGCCCCGTCGGACCACCTGGTGGTCGTCCACCAGCAGCACGCGGATCGGTGACGTGGTGTCAGGCACCGGGGACCTCCAGCTCGATGACGGTGCCCCGGCCGGGGGCGGATTCCAGCGACAGCGCGCCGCCGACGGCCGCCGCCCGGTCCCGCATGGAGACCAGGCCGAGGTGGCGGCCGGCCCGGCGGACGGCGTCCGGGTCGAAGCCGTGGCCGTCGTCGGCCACCCGCAGGCGGGCGCCGCGCGAGGCGGTGCCGGTCAGGGTGACCTCGACCTTCCCCGCGCCGGAGTGGCGCAGCGCGTTGTGCAGCGCCTCCTGGGCCACCCGGAGCACCGCGGCCTCCTGGGCCGGGGGCAGGGCACGGACGCCGTCGGCGGTGAAGCGGACGGAGGCGGTGTGGGCCCGGTCGAGGACCTGGACCTGGGAGGCCAGGGTCGGCACCAGGCCGTCCTCGTCCAGCGCGGCGGGGCGCAACTCGACCACCACGGTGCGCAGTTCGTCGGCGGCCTCGGCGGCGAGGCGGGCCACCTCGGCCAGTTCGGCGCGGGCCCGGTCCGGGTCGCGGTCGACCAGCTTGGCGGCGGCCTTGGCGGTCAGGCGCAGCGAGAACAGCTTCTGCGAGACGGCGTCGTGCAGGTCGTGGGCGATCCTGGCCCGCTCGCCGGCCAGGGTGAGCTCGCGGCTGCGCTCGTAGAGGCGGGCGTTGCCGAGGGCGATGGCGGCGTGGGCGGCCAGGATGCGCAGCAGTTCCTCGTCGTGGGCGGTGAAGCCGCCCTCCTTGTTGGCCAGGAAGACGGCGCCGAGGATCTCGGTGCCGTCCACGATCGGGACGCCGAGGAAGTCCTTCATGTCCGGGTGGGCGCTCGGCCAGCCCTCGAAGTCGGGGGCGTGCCGGACGTCCGCCAGCCTGGTCGGCTCCATCCGGTGGAGCATGGCGGCGAGCACGCCGTGCTGACGGGGCAGCGGGCCGATCGCCTTCCACTGCTCGTCGCTGACGCCGTCCACCACGAACTGGGCGAAGCCGCCGTGGTCGTCCGGCACGCCGAGCGCGGCGTACTCGGCGCCCAGCAGGGCGCGGGCCTCGGCGGTGATCCGCCGCAGCACCTCGCGCACCTCCAGGTGGCGGCTCATCGCCAGCACGGCGCTGCTGACGGCCTCGATGCCGCTGAGGTTGGGGTCGCAGGCGGGCTGGTCACACGGTTCCGGCATGGGGCCACGCTACCGCCGGGGCCCGGGGCCGGGCATGAGGCATCGGGTCTAGGTCCATGGTCCCGGTCCTGGTGGCGGGTACCTCCGCAGGTCCTCAGCCGCGCTGCATCACCTCGGGCTCGTGGCGGCGCTGGAGCCGGGCCAGCAGCAGGCCGAGCAGGACCGCGAAGACCACCAGCACCAGCCAGTTCAGCACCAGCTGCCCGCCCTCGTGGGCCCAGAGGCCGTCCGGTTCGGGGGCGGTCGGCGAGATCCGGCCCAGGTCCAGCGTGGTGGCGCCGGACGCGACGCCCCAGCGGGCCGGCATCAGCCAGGCGAACTGCTCCAGGCCGGGCTCGTCGTAGAGCCGGAACACCGCGCCGGTGAAGACCAGTTGGACGATCGCGAACATCACCAGCAGCGGCATGGTCTTCTCGCTGGTGCGCACCAGGGCGGAGATGACCAGGCCGACCATCATCGAGACGAAGCCGAGCAGGGTCACCCCGATGCCCAGCTCCACCCCCGGAGCACCCGTCAGCAGCAGCCCCTCGGACGGGAGTTCGCGCGCCCCGAAGCCGATCGCCGAGATCAGCCCGCCCTGCAGCAGGCTGACGGCGCCGAGCACCACCACCTTGGAGGCCAGGTAGGCGGATCTGGACAGGCCGGTGGCCCGTTCCCGTTCGTAGACCGGCCGTTCCTTGATCAGCTCGCGGACGGAGTTGGCCGCCCCGGCCAGGCAGGCGCCGACCGCCAGCACCAGCAGGATCATCCGGGCGCCGCCGTTCACCGCCTTCGGGCCGGTGCCCTCGCAGGCGATCAGGCCGCAGGGGTCCGGGATCACCGCGCTCACCCCGCCGAGCACCAGCGGCAGCAGCAGGGAGAGCGCCAGGAAACCGCGGTCGGTGCCGAGCACGGTCAGGTAGCGGCGGACCAGGGTCCAGAGCTGGGCGCCCCAGCTGCGCGGGCGGGGCGGGGCGGCGCTGCCGCGCCGTACGGGGAGGGCGGGCAGCGGGGTGGCGATCGAGTCGGCCGAGTACTCCTTGTGGTGCGGGGAGCCCCGGTAGCGGCCGGCCCAGTCGTGGCCGGGGTGGTTCTCGAAGGCTTGGAAGACGTCCGCCCAGCTCGGGTAGCCGAAGAAGTACAGCGCCTCGGCGGGCGGCCCGAAGTAGGCCACCGAACCTCCCGGGGCGAGCACCAACACCCGGTCGCAGAGCCCGAGTTCGGCCACCGAGTGGGTGACCACCAGGACGGTGCGGCCGTCGTCGGCCAGGGTGCGCAGGGTCTGCATCACCTCGCGGTCCATGCCCGGGTCCAGGCCGGAGGTCGGCTCGTCCAGGAAGATCAGGGAGGGTTTGGTGAGCAGCTCCAGGGCGACGCTCACCCGCTTCTGCTGCCCGCCGGAGAGCGCACTGATCCGCTGGTCGGCCCGCTGGTCCAGGCGCAGCTCGTACAGCACCTCCTCGATCCGGCGCTCCCGCTCGGCCGCCTCGGTGTCCCCGGGGAAGCGCAGTTCGGCGGCGTAGCGCAGGGCGGCGCGCACCGTCAGCTCGCGGTGCAGGATCTCCGACTGCGGCACCAGGCCGATCCGGGCCCGGAGTTCGGCGAACTGCCGGTAGAGGTCGCGCCCGTCGTACAGCACCTGGCCGGCGTCGGCCGGGCGGTAGCCGGTGAGCGCGCGCAGCAGGGTGGACTTGCCGGAGCCGGACGGGCCGACCACCGCGACCAGCGACTTCTCCGGCACGGTGAAGCCGACGTCGTCCAGCAGGGTGCGGCGGCTCCCCTTGTGCTCCACCTCGACGGTGAGGTGACGGGCCGAGAAGGTCACCGCGCCGTCGTCCACGTACTCCTGGAGCTGGCCGCCGACCAGGGCGAAGCTGGAGCGGCCGACGGTGAGGCGGTCCTGCTCGCCGACCCGGGCGCGCTGCACCGGCAGGCCGTTCAGGTAGACCCCGTTGTTCGCCCCGAGGTCGACCACCTCCCATTCGCCGTACGGAAGTTGACGCAGCTCGGCGTGGTGGCGGGAGACCAGCAGGTCAGTCAGCACCACGTCGTTGTCCAGCGCCCGACCGAGGCGGATGGTGCGGGTGTACGCGGACAGGCTGCGCACCACCGTCGGGGGCTCCTGGCCCGCGAAGGCGGCCGCCGGGAAGGCCGGCCTGGGTGCCTCGCCGCGCTCGGTGACGGCCGCGTGCCAGGGCACCGGCGGGGCCGCGAAGCTCAGCACCGGACCACTGGCCGCGCTGCCCAGGCGGAGCTCGGTGCCCGGCTGGAGCGGGATCCGCGCGGTGCGCTCGTCCCGGTGGAAGGTGCCGTTGGTCGAGCCCTCGTCGGTGAGGTGCCAGCCGCCGCCCTGGTGGCCGATGGTGGCGTGCCGCCAGGAGACCCGGGCGTCGTCGATCCGCAGATCGGCCGCCGGGTCGCGGCCCACCGAGTACGTCCGCGCCGCATCGAGGCGCACCCTCCGCCCGCCGACCACCACTTCGAGCTGTGCCACGTCCCGCTCTTCCCCCCGCTGGTCCCGACCCCTGACGGGGCGCCATCTTTCCAGTACCCCCGGACGGGCACTGTCAGCCGGTCACTGTTCGCCCACCGTTCGTCCGCCCGTTGGTCCAGAGGGCGGACGCCGTTGCGGGCACGGTCCGGCCGTTCGGTAGCGTGGGAGGCACCATGAACGCTGCGCCCCTCCCCCCGCTGCCCCGGTCGTACGACGATGAGCGCACCTTGCTGGTCAAGGTCTTCGGCAAGGACCGTCCCGGCATCACCTCCGGACTGTTCTCCACGCTCGGCGCGTTCGGCGTCGACGTGATCGACATCGAGCAGATGGTCACCCGGGGGCGGATCACCCTCTGCGCCCTGATCGCCACCCCCGAGGGCGGCCCCGGGGCCGAGGGCGCGCTGCGCGCGACCGTGCACCGCTGGGCCGAGGAGCTCAAGCTCCAGGCCGAGATCATCTCCGGCACCGGCGACAACGCCCCGCGCCGTGAGGGCCGCTCCCACGTCACCGTGCTCGGCCACCCGCTCACCGCGGCCGCCACCGCCGCCCTCACCGGCCGGATCACCGACGCCGGCGGCAACATCGACCGCGTCTTCCGCCTCGCCAAGTACCCCGTCACCGCCGTCGAACTGGCCGTCTCCGGCGTGCCGACGGAGGAGCTGCGCTCCGTCCTGGTCACCGAGGCCGCCGCCCAGCGGGTCGACATCGCCGTGGTGCGGGCCGGATTGCAGCGCCGTGCCAAGCGGCTTGTCGTGATGGACGTGGACTCCACCCTGATCCAGGACGAGGTGATCGAGCTCTTCGCCGCGCACGCCGGCTGCGAGGAGGAGGTCGCGGCCGTCACCGCCGCCGCGATGGCGGGCGAACTCGACTTCGCCGAGTCGCTGCGCGCCCGGGTCGCCCTGCTGGCCGGCCTCGACGCCGCCGTCACCGAGAAGGTCCGCTCCGAGGTCCGCTTCACGCCGGGCGCCCGCACCTTGGTCCGCACCCTGCGCCGCCTCGGCTTCCAGGTCGCCATCGTCTCCGGCGGCTTCACCCAGGTCACCGACCACCTGGTCGAGCAGCTCGGCCTCGACTACGCCGCCGCCAACACCCTCGAGGTGGTCGACGGCAAGTTCACCGGCCGGGTCACCGGCGAGATCGTCGACCGCGCCGGCAAGGCTCGCTGGCTCGCCCGCTTCGCCGAACAGGCCCGCGTCCCCCTGGAGCAGACCGTCGCCATCGGCGACGGCGCCAACGACCTCGACATGCTCAACGCGGCCGGCCTCGGCGTCGCCTTCAACGCCAAGCCCGTCGTCCGCGAAGCCGCCGACACGGCGGTCAACGTCCCCTTCCTCGACACCGTCCTCTACCTCCTCGGCATCACCCGCGAAGAGGTCGAGGCCGCCGACGCCCTCGACGGCACCCCCCACGAGGACTGAGCGCCCGACGTCAGAGGCCCCGACCGTGGTTCCGGTCGGGGCCTCTGACGTGGCGTCAGTCCTCGTGGGGGGTGTGGAAGGTGTCGAGGGTGGCGATGCCGGGTTCGACGGTCTTCCAGGGGGTGGTGAAGGAGAGGACGGCGATGGCGGCGGTGGGGAAGCCGCCGTGGGAGAGGCGGGTGAGGGCGTCGGGGTCGCCCTGGTCGCCGGCGAGGATCTGGGTGAGGCCGAGGACGCCCGGGTTGTGGCCGACCAGGATCAGGTCGTGGTGGTCGTCCGGGGTCTCCTGGAGGACCGCGATGATCTCGCCGGGGCTGGCCTCGTAGATCCGGTCCTCGTAGACCGTCTTGCGGGGACGCTTGGGGAGCTCGTGGGCGGCGAGCTTCCAGGTCTCCCGGGTGCGCAGGGCGGTGGAGCAGAGCACGTAGTCGGGATTGATGCCGGAGTCGGTCAGCCAGCGGCCGGCTTCCGGAGCCTGGTGACGGCCCCGGTCGGCCAGCGGCCGCTCGTGGTCGTCCACGCCGTTGGGCCAGTCGGCCTTGGCGTGGCGGAGAACGATGATCCTTCGGAGGGTGTCGGCGCTCATACCCAGAGCTTTCCAGAAAACCCCCGGTCGGGCGCGGCGCTCCCGGTGCCCGCCACCCCTTGGGGTGGCGGCGTCAGCCCATGTTGTTGGCGACGACGGCGAGGATCGAGATCAGGACCACCAGGCCGGCGATCAGGCCGAGGAGCTGGAGGAGCTTCTTCTGGCCGTTCGGGGGGTTCGGTTCGAGGACGGGCATGGGAGGAGTCTCGCATCCGTTTACGGCCGGGCCGGAGACCGGGGTGGTCAGCCCTCGTCCTCGACGTGGCGGGCCTTGCCGGCCCGGATGCCGAAGGCCATCTGCGGGACCAGCAGCAGGGCGAGGAAGCCGAGCGGCAGGTACCACTGGCCGGTGCTCTGGTAGATCGAGCCGACCAGGATCGGGCCCGGGATGGAGATCAGGTAGCCGAGGCTCTGGGCGAAGGCGGAGAGCTGGGTGACGCCGCCGGGGGTGCGGGCGCGCAGGCCGATCATGGTGAGGGCGAGCGGGAAGGCGCACATCGAGAGGCCGACCAGGACCGCCCAGAGCCAGGGGACGGTGCCCGCGGCGAGGGCGAGGCCGGTGAAACCGGCGATGCCGCACAGGCCCAGGACCACCACGAAGAGGCCCTGCTCGCCGCGCCGGGTGGCCAGGTTGGGGAGGACGAAGGAGGCCGGCACGCTGATCACCATCACCAGGGCGAGCAGCACGCCCGCGCTGCCGTCCGAGACCCCGGCGTCCTTGTAGATGGTGGGCAGCCAGCCCATGGTGGCGTACGCGCTGGTGGCTTGGAGGCCGAAGAAGGCGCCGAGCGCCCAGGCGGTGCGGCTACGGGTGATCGGGAGCTTGCCGGCGGCCGGGGAGGTGGCGGGGGCGGCCGCGGCCGAGCGGCGGGTGTCGCGGCGGAGCAGCAGGGTGACCAGCCAGAGCAGCAGCGCGGCGACCGCGAGCAGACCCCAGACCCCGAGGCCCTCGCGCCAGCTGCCGCCGAGGGCGGTGGTCATCGGGACGGTGAGGGCGGCGGCGGCCGCGGTGCCGACCGAGAGCGCCATCGAGTAGAGGCCGATCATCGGGCCGACCTGGTCCGGGAAGTAACGCTTGATCACCACCGGGATCAGCACGTTGGCCACCGCGACGCCGGCCAGGGCGACGGCGGTGAGGAGGAGGAAGACCGCCGTACCGCCGGCGAATGAGCGGGCCAGCACGCCGAGCGCGATGGCGCCGAGCCCGGCCGTGACCACGACGACCGGGCCGACCCGGCGGGCCAGCGCGGGGGCGGCCAGGCCGAAGGCGGCGAAGCAGAGGGAGGGGACGGCGGTGAGCAGACCGGCCACCGTGCCGCTCATGTGCAGGTCCTCCGTGACCTGCTTGAGCATCGGGCCGAGGCTGGTGACCACCGGGCGGAGGTTGAGCGCGGCGACCGCGACGGCGAGGGCGAGCAGCCAGCCGAGTCGGTGGGCGGCGGGGCGGCGTTCGGAGGAGCGCTCGGGGGTGCGTGCGACCGGGGTGGCGGTCTCGGCGGCGGTGGTCTTGGCGGTCGGCATGCGCCCCATCATAGAATGATGGGATGAATTTTGGGCACCCCGGTATCCTGATCGGGTCCACCCACAGAAACTGACAGGGAGTCCGATGGCGCTGTCGACCACCCGCCGCACCCCGCTCTCCGACCAGGTGATCGCCCAGCTCCGGGCCCAGATCACCTCCGGCGAGTGGCCGGTCGGGTCACGCATCCCGACCGAAGCGGCACTGGTGGAGCAGTTGGGGGTCGCCCGGAACACGGTCCGCGAGGCCGTCCGGGCGCTGGCCCACAACGGGCTGCTGGACATCCGGCAGGGCTCGGGGACGTACGTGCTCGCGACGAGTGAGCTCGCCGGGGTGATGCACCGTCGCTTCGCGGACGCGGATCAGCAGCAGGTGGCGGAACTGCGGGCGGTGCTGGAGACCTCGGCGGCGGGGCTGGCCGCCGTGCGGCGCACCGACCGGGACCTGGAGCTGATCGGGATCGCGCTGGAGCGGCGGGAGGTGGCGTGGCGCTCCGGGGAGACGGAGGACTTCGTGCAGGCCGACGCCGCGTTCCACCAGGCGGTGGTGGCCGCCGCCCACAACGACGTGCTGGCGGCGGTGTACGCGGACCTCGGCGAGGTGACGCGGGCTCACCTGCGGCACGACGTCGGTCCGGAGCTGATCGCCGAACGGTACGTCAGCCACGACGGGATCCTGGAGGCGGTGCGGGACCGCGACGCGGCGAAGGCCTCGGTCGAGGCGGGGCGGGCGATCGGCGTCTGCAGCGACACCTGACGGGCAACCACCTGCTCGACGACGGTTCGCGCGAGGGCAACCACGTACGAGCCAAGGGGCGCGAGGAACTGCGCGCGGCGGAAGGAGCTGAGCTTCGCTTCTCCCGATTCGCGCAGTTCCTCGCGCCCCTGTTCTGGCTGAGCCAGGTGCACTCGGCTCGCGCCCACGCGGCGGAGCCGCGCAGCGGTGCCTACCGTCAGGCGCCGATGGCGTGGAGGCCGCCGTCGACGTGGACGATCTCGCCGGTGGTCTTGGGGAACCAGTCGGAGAGGAGGGCGACGACGCCGCGGCCGGCCGGCTCGGGGTCGGCGAGGTCCCACTTGAGGGGGGAGCGGGTGTCCCAGACGGCGGCGAGGTCGCTGAAGCCGGGGATGGACTTGGCGGCCATCGAGCCGAGCGGGCCGGCCGAGACCAGGTTGCAGCGGATGTTGCGCGGGCCGAGGTCCCGGGCGAGGTAGCGGCTGGTGGCCTCGAGGGCGGCCTTCGCGGGGCCC
This sequence comes from Kitasatospora sp. NPDC088742, assembly GCF_055584905.1. Lineage (NCBI taxonomy): Bacteria > Bacillati > Actinomycetota > Actinomycetes > Kitasatosporales > Streptomycetaceae > Kitasatospora > Kitasatospora sp. NPDC088742. The sequence goes on from NZ_JBVJLD010000064.1 coordinate 19,831, forward strand.
ATCCAGTCGTACTGCGGCCAGGCGAACTGCGCGTCGAAGGTGAGGCCGACCACCGCGCCGCCGTCCTGCATGAGCGGGAGCAGCGCCGTGGTGAGGGACTTCAGCGAGAACGCGGAGACGTGCATGGCGGTGGCCACGGACTCCCACGGGGTGTGCAGGAAGTTGCCGCCGAGGGCGTCCTGCGGGGCGAAGCCGATGGAGTGGACGACGCCGTCCAGGGTCGGCAGACCGGCCTCGCGGACCTTGTCGGCGATGCCGGCCAGCTCCTCCTCGCTGGAGACGTCGAGCGGCAGGACGGTGACCGGCTTCGGCAGCTTCTTGGCGATGCGCTCGGTGAGGCTGGGGCGGGGGAACGCGGTGAGGATGATCTCCGCGCCCTGCTCCTGGGCCAGCTTCGCGGTGTGGAAGGCGATGGAGGACTCCATCAGCACACCCGTGATGAGGATGCGCTTGCCCTCGAGGATTCCACTCATGTTCAGTGACCCATGCCCAATCCGCCGTCGACGGGAATGACGGCTCCGGTGATGTACGCGGCCTCTTCGGAGGAGAGGAAGCGCACGGTAGAGGCGATCTCGGCGGGGGCGGCGTAGCGGCCCAGCGGCACGCCCGCGACGATCTCCTTGCGGCGCTCCTCGCTGAGCACCGCGGTCATGTCGGTGTCGACGAAGCCGGGGGCGACCACGTTGACGGTGATGTTGCGGGAGCCGAGCTCGCGGGCCAGGGAGCGGGCGAAGCCGACCAGGCCGGCCTTGGAGGCGGCGTAGTTGGCCTGGCCCGGCGAGCCGGTCAGCCCGACCACCGAGGAGATCAGCACGACCCGGCCCTTGCGGGCGCGCAGCATCTTGGCGGATGCGCGCTTGACCACCCGGAAGGTGCCGGTGAGGTTGGTGTCCAGGACGGAGGTGAAGTCCTCCTCCGACATCCGCAGCAGCAGGGTGTCCTTGGTGATGCCGGCATTGGCGACCAGCACCTCGACGGGGCCGTGGGCGGCCTCGACCTCGGTGAAGGCGGCGTCCACCTGCGCGGCGTCGTTGATGTCGCAGCGGACGGCGATCGCCTCGAACTTGGCCAGCTCCTCGGGCAGCTCGCCCGAGCGGCTGGTGATCGCGACCTTGTCACCCCCCTCGGCGAAGGCCAGGGCGATGGCAAGACCGATGCCCCGGTTACCTCCGGTGACGAGAACCGAGCGGCTCACGGACACACCTCTTCTCCTTGGTTGACCGGGCGGCTCCGGATCGGCACGTGGGGTGGCCGATGGGCCGCGGCGGTACGCGGTGCGCGACGCGGTGCGCGCGTACGCAGTGTGACGCTATCGGTCATTTCCGGCCAGGGGCGAATCGGTCTCCCACAGGTCCACCCGGCCCGAACTGTCGCCTTCCGACAATGCGTGGACATGCCGGGCCGCCCGGTCCTGACGTTCCGCGACCGCGCGGCCACCCGGGTCTCAGCGGAACCGCCAATACGGCGGAGAGCGGCCCGGAGCGGGAACAACGGGCCCGGTCGCCGCCGTTGGCCACGTGGGCCGCCGTCGGCCGGCCCGTCGCCACGGACCGAGAGAGCGTAGAACCGGATGAGCAAGGAACGATCGGGCAGCCGGAAGACTCTGCTGCTGGCCGCCCTGACCGCCGCGGCCGGGGCCGCCGCCTGGACCTTCCGCGAGGTGCCCGTCGCCTTCGGCCGCCGGCCCGACCCGGCCGACCCGCGGGTGCGGAACTCCCCGCAGTACCGGGACGGCGTCTTCCACAACGCCCCGTCCGAGCTGGCCCGCCCCTCGGTGGGCTCGCCGGCCGACACGGGCACGCTGCGCCGGATGCTGTTCGAGCGCGACGGCCTGCCGACCGGCCCGGTGCCGCTGTCCCGCTTCGACGGCGGCCCGCACCAGGACGTGACCGAGGGCGTGCGGCTGACCTGGTTCGGCCACGCCTCGGCGCTGGTGGAGATCGAGGGCAGCCGGGTGCTGCTGGACCCGATCTGGAGCGACCGCTGCTCGCCGTCCCAGCACGTCGGCCCGAAGCGGCTGCACCCGGTGCCGGTGGAGCTGGAGGACCTCCCGCCGGTGGACGTGGTGCTGATCTCGCACGACCACTACGACCACCTGGACATGCCGACCGTCCAGCGGCTGACGAAGAGCCAGTCCGCGCCGTTCGCCGTGCCGTTGGGCATCGGCGGCCACCTGCGCAGCTGGGGCGTCCCGGAGCACCGGATCATCGAGCTGGACTGGGACGAGACCTGCACCCTGGGGGACCTGACCGTCACCCTCACCTCCGCGCACCACTTCTCCGGCCGCGGCACCACCCGGAACACCACCCTCTGGGGCTCCTGGGTGATCGCCGGGCCGACCAGGAAGGTCTACTACACGGGGGACTCCGGCTACTTCGAGGGCTACGCGAGGATCGGCGAGCAGCACGGCCCGTTCGACGCGGCCCTGGTGCAGATCGGCGCGTACGACGCGGCCTGGGCCGACATCCACATGACCCCGGAGGACGCGGTGCTGGCCCACCGCGAGCTGCGCGGCGGGCTGCTGGTGCCGGTGCACTGGTGCACCTTCCGCCTGGGCCTGCACCCGTGGGCCGAGCCGGTGGAGCGGCTGCTGGTGGCGGCCAAGGAGCACGCGGTGCCGGTCGCGGTGCCGCGCCCGGGCCAGCGGGTGGACGTGGACAGCCCGCCGGAGCTGGACGGCTGGTGGGAGACGGTGGCCTGACGGCCCGTCGGCTGACCCGTCGTTAATCTGCTGGCCCCGGAACCCTGGGCGGTCCATGATGCGGTAGGGGTGCCCCGTGAGCGGGGCACCCCTACCCTCCGTTCGTCCCCCGACCCAGGGAGCCCGATGCCCCCGACGCCCAGCGCCGGCCACACTCCAGGCCGCGCCGTCGACCCGCTGTTCCTCGCCTATCCGCTGCGCACCCTCGCGGACGCCGCGCTGAGCCGGGCGAAGCAGCTCGGCGTCTCGCACGCCGACTTCCGCCTGGAGCGGGTCCGCTCCGCTTCCTGGCGGCTGCGTGACGCCCGCCCCTCCGGCTCCTCCGACACGGTGCAGCTGGGCTTCGCCGTCCGGGTGCTGCTGGACGGCGCCTGGGGCTTCGCCGCCGGGGTGGACCTGACCCCGGAGGCGGCGCAGCGGGTGGCCGAGCAGGCCGTCGCGGTGGCGAAGCTGTCCGGCGGCATCAGCCGGGCGGCCGGCGGCACCGACCTGGTGGAGCTGGCCGAGGAGCCGGTGCACGCGGACGTCACCTGGGTCTCCTCGTACGAGGTGAACCCCTTCGAGGTGCCGGACGCGGAGAAGACCGCGCTGCTGGCCGAGTGGAGCAACCGCCTGCTGGCGGCCGACGGCGTCTCGCACGTCTCGGCGAGCCTGCTGACGGTGCAGGAGAACAAGTTCTACGCGGACACCGCGGGCACCGTCACCACCCAGCAGCGGATCCGGCTGCACCCGACGGTGGAGGCCACCTCGGTCGACGAGCGCACCGGCGCCTTCGACTCGATGCGCTCGATCGCGCCGCCGGCCGGCCGGGGCTGGGAGTACCTGCTCGGCACCGGCTGGGACTGGAACGCCGAACTGGCGGAGCTGCCGGGCCTGCTGGCCGAGAAGATGAAGGCCCCGAGCGTCACGGCCGGCCACCTGGACCTGGTGATCGATCCGTCCAACCTCTGGCTGACCATCCACGAGTCGATCGGCCACGCCACCGAGCTGGACCGCGCGCTGGGCTACGAGGCCGCCTACGCGGGCACCTCCTTCGCCACCTTCGACAAGCTGGGCTCGCTGAAGTACGGCTCCGAGCTGATGCACGTCACCGGTGACCGCACCGCCGAGCACGGCCTCTCCACCATCGGCTACGACGACGAGGGCGTGGCCACCCAGTCCTGGGACCTGGTCAAGGACGGCGTCCTGACGGGGTACCAGCTGGACCGCGCGATGGCGAAGCAGAAGGGCCTGGGCCGCTCCAACGGCTGCGCCTTCGCCGACTCCCCCGGCCACGTGCCGGTGCAGCGGATGGCCAACGTCTCGCTCCAGCCGGTGGCCGGCGGCCCCGACACCGCGGGCCTGATCTCCCAGGTGGAGAACGGCCTGTACATCGTCGGCGACCGGTCCTGGTCGATCGACATGCAGCGGTACAACTTCCAGTTCACCGGCCAGCGCGCCTTCGCCATCCGCAACGGCGAACTCGCGGGCCAGGTCAAGGACTTCGCCTACCAGGCCACCACCACCGACTTCTGGGGCTCGATGAGCGCCGTCGGCGGCCCCGAGACCTACGTGCTCGGCGGTGCCTTCAACTGCGGCAAGGCCCAGCCGGGCCAGGTCGCCGCCGTCAGCCACGGCTGCCCGTCCGCGCTCTTCCGCGGCGTCAACGTGCTCAACACCCAGCAGGAGGCGGGTCACTGATGCCCATCGTCCACCCGCACGAACTGGTCGAGCGCGCGCTCGGGCTCTCGCAGGCCGACGGCTGCGTCGTCATCGCCGACGAGGAGACCACCGCCAACCTCCGCTGGGCCGGCAACGCCCTGACCACCAACGGGGTCACCCGGGGCCGCCGCCTCACCGTGATCGCCACCGTGGACGGTGCCGAGGGCACCGCCTCCGGCGTGGTGGCCGCCGAGGCCGTCACCCTGGACGAGGTGGAGGCGCTGGTGCGCGCCGCCGAGGCCGCCGCCCGCGAGGCCGGCCCGGCCGAGGACGCGCAGCCGCTGCTGCCCGGCCGCGAGCCGTCCGCCGACTTCACCGCGGCCCCGGCCGAGACCTCCGTCGAGGTCTTCGCCGCCTTCGCCCCGGCGCTCGGCGAGGCCTTCGCCCGGGCCCGGAAGGAGGGCCAGCTGCTCTACGGCTTCGCCCGCCACGAGGTGGTCTCCAGCTACCTGGGCACCTCCACCGGCCTCCGGCTGCGCCACGACCAGCCCACCGGCACGGTCGAGCTGAACGCCAAGACCGAGGACCTGTCGGCCTCCGCCTGGGTCGGCGCCGCCACCCGGGACTTCACCGACGTGGACGTGGCCGCGATGCACGCCGAGGCCACCAAGCGGCTCGGCTGGGGCCGCAAGAAGATCGACCTCCCGGCCGGCCGGTACGAGACGCTGCTGCCGCCCGCTGCCGTGGCCGACCTGATGGTCTACCTGAGCTGGTCCTCCGGCGGCCGGGACGCGGCCGAGGGCCGGACGGTCTTCTCCAAGGCCGGCGGGCAGACCCGGCTCGGCGAGCGGCTCGCCCCGCTGCCGCTGACGCTCCGTTCGGACCCGGCCCAGCCGGGCCTGGAGGCGGCACCGTTCGTGCTGACGCGCTCCTCCGACGGCGACAGCTCGGTCTTCGACAACGGCCAGCCGCTGCCCCCCACCGACTGGATCAAGGACGGGGAGCTGGCCAACCTGCTGACCTCCCGTCACACCAGCGGCCTGACCGGCCTGCCGCTCACCCCGGCCGTCGACAACCTGGTGCTGGAGACGGCCGACCAGGACGCCGCCCCGACCCTGGACGAGATGATCGCCCGGACCGAGCGCGGCCTCCTGCTGACCTGCCTCTGGTACATCCGCGAGGTCGACCCCGCCACCCTGCTGCTCACCGGTCTGACCCGGGACGGCGTCTACCTGGTGGAGAACGGCGAGGTCGTCGGCGCGGTGAACAACTTCCGCTTCAACGAGTCCCCCGTGGACCTGCTGGGCCGCATCACCGAGGCGGGCAAGACCGAGCCCTGCCTTCCCCGCGAGTGGGGCGACTGGTTCACCCGGGCGGCCATGCCGCCGGTCCGGGTGCCGGACTTCAACATGAGCTCGGTCAGCCAGGCGAGCTGAGGAGATGTAGGAAACCGTGGACGAGAAGCGCACCGTACGGGTCTCCAAGACCCTCTCCCGGGTCCTGAGGCACGACCCGTCCTCGATCGGCGTCACGCTGGACGAGGCCGGGTGGGTCCCGGTGGAGACCCTGCTCGCCGCCCTGCGCCGCAAGGGCACCCGGATCACCCGGGACGAGCTGGACCACGTGGTGGCGAACAACAACAAGAAGCGCTTCGCGTACTCGGAGGACGGCTCGGCGATCCGGGCCAGCCAGGGCCACTCGGTGGCGGTCGATCTCGGTCTGGCCGCCGCCGAGCCCCCGGCGGTGCTCTACCACGGCACCACCGGGGCCCACCTGGACGCGATCTTCCGCGAGGGCCTGCGCCCGATGAGCCGTCAGGACGTCCACCTGTCGGCGGACACCGAGACGGCCGTGCGGGTCGGTTCCCGGCACGGCCGTCCGGTGGTGCTCACGGTGGACGCGGCGGCGCTGCACGCGGCCGGACACGAGTTCCGGATCTCCGCGAACGGCGTCTGGCTGACCGACGCCGTACCGCCGGGCTTCCTCGGACAGCTGGCCGCCTGAGGTGGCGTCAGGCTCCGGTCAGGACTTCTTCCTGGAGCTCCAGACCGGCGCCACCACCACGATCAGCAGCACCGCCGCACCGAGCTGGAAGGCGTGCCGCCACCAGTCGAAGCCCCGGGTGTCCGCCACCCCGAACAGGTGCGCCACCAGGTTCCCGACGATCGCGCCCACCATGCCGAGCAGCATGGTCAGCCAGAGCGGGATGTCCTGCTTCCCCGGGATCAGCAACCGGGCGATGCCGCCCAGGATCAGACCCTCGATCAGCGCCGAGATGATCGCCCACATAGTCAGCTCCCGGAGGCCGCGGCCGCCGACCCTCGGCGGTGCTCCTCCCCGTGGATCACAGTTTTTGCCCCGCCCGGCCCACCCGCACCCCGGGTGGGCCGTTCCCGTGCCCCCACCCTCCTCGGGCGGCGTCGGCGGGCGTACCGTGAGAGCACCGCACCGGGCCGGAGTGCGGGGGCTGACGAGGGCGGTTAGAGGCATGGGCAAGCGGGACGAGGTCTTCCGGATCACCCGGGCGCGGAGCGCGCTGAGCGAGGACGTCCGGGGCCGCCAACGGCGGTACGTGATCTCGATGCTGGCGCGCACCCTCTGCGTGCTGCTCGCGGTGGTGATGTGGAACGTCGAGCGGTTCGTCGCCTACGGGGCGCTGGCCGGCGCGGTGCTGCTGCCGTACTTCGCGGTGCTGATCGCCAACGCCGGCCGGGAGAAGGCCCCCGGCCTGCCGAGCACCTTCGCGATCCCGGCCGACACCCCCCTGATGCTGGGCCCGGGCGGCACCGGCGGCGGCGGTGACCAGCCCCGCGCCTGAGGCTCTCTGCCCGGTTTGACGGCTGTTCAGCCGATTTGCCGGACAGAAAGCTCAGAACAAGCTCAGATTAATCTCGACGGACCTAGCCACGTGGGCGGTCCGGCGTGACATACTGCGTACGCGCTCCGCATCCCCCGTCGGAGCGACTGACCGACGCCGGGCGGCTCCCCCCGTGGCTGCCCGGCGTCGTCGTGTTCGGGTACTGGGAACGGCAGCTCCATGGACAGCCCCTCGCTCAACCTCTTCGGCCCGGCGGACGGCCCCGAGGGCCCGCCGGTCTGCTCGGCCAAGGGCTGCCGGAAGCCCGCCGCGTGGGTGCTGGCGTGGAACAACCCCAAGCTGCACACCCCGGACCGCCGGAAGACCTGGCTCGCCTGTGAGGACCACCGGGAGAGCCTGGGCCAGTTCCTCGGCGTGCGGGGCTTCCTGAAGGACACCGTCGCCCTCGCCGACTGGCAGGACCCGGAAGGGGCCTGACGGCGCGTCAGCCGCCTCAGCCCCTCAGCAGACCCCTCAGCCGCCGATGGCGGACATCGGGCGGTCGGGCTGGAGGAAGTCCGGGTCGTCGATCCCCGCGCCGGCCTTCTTGCCCCACATCGCGGCCCGCCAGAGCGCGGCCAGCTCGGCGTCGCTCGAGCCGTCCCGCAGGGCGGTGCGCAGGTCCGTCTCCCCGGTAGCGAAGAGGCAGTTGCGGACCTGGCCGTCGGCGGTCAGCCGGGTGCGGTCGCAGGCCCGGCAGAACGGCCGGGTGACGGAGGCGATCACACCGACGGTGGCCGGGCCGCCGTCGACCAGCCAGCGCTCGGCCGGGGCGGCGCCGCGCACCGAGGAGGGCTCGGGGGTGAGCTCGAAGCGGGTGCGCAGCCGGTCCAGGATCTCCTCGGCGGTGACCATCTGCGAGCGGTCCCAGCCGTGCTGGGCGTCCAGCGGCATCTGCTCGATGAAGCGCAGCTGGTAGCCGCGCTCCAGGCACCAGCCGAGCAGGTCGGGCGCCTCGTGCTCGTTGACCCCGCGCATCAGCACCGCGTTGAGCTTCACCGGGGTGAGCCCGGCGGCCTCGGCGGCCGTCAGGCCGTCCAGCACGTCGTGGTGGCGGTGACGGCGCGTCAGGGTGTGGAAGAGCTCCGGGTCCAGGGTGTCCAGCGAGACGTTCACCCGGTCCAGGCCGGCCGCCTTGAGGGCGGTGGCGGTGCGGGCCAGGCCGATGCCGTTGGTGGTGAGGGAGAGCTCGGGGCGGGGCTCCAGCGCGGCGCAGGCGGTCACGATGGAGACCAGGCCGGGGCGGAGCAGCGGCTCGCCGCCGGTGAACCGGACCTCCCGGACGCCGAGTTCGCGCACCGCGAGGGAGACCAGCCGGACGATCTCCTCGTCCGTGAGCAGGTCGCTCTTGCCGAGCCACTGCAGACCCTCCTCGGGCATGCAGTAGGTGCAGCGGAGGTTGCAGCGGTCGGTCAGGGAGACCCTGAGGTCAACGGCCTGCCGTCCGTAGGTGTCGAGGAGCACGGTACTCGGCCCCCTTCCCTGGAGCGCGACTGGCCCGGCCGCCTGTCGGTGGGCCGGGCCAGCTTAACGCCGTGATCCCTCACGGCCACGTTCCATCCGGTGGGCGGGACCGACCGGCTGCGACTAGGTCAGCTCTGTCAGTGTGCGCCCAGGCCGGTGAGCGAGCGGACCTCCAGCTCGGCGGCCTTGGCCGGATCGGCCTTCTCCTTGGCCAGCACGGTGCCCAGCCAGCCGGCCAGGAAGCCGATCGGGATCGAGACCAGGCCCGGGTTCTCCAGCGGGAACCAGTGGAAGTCGCTGTGCGGGAAGAGCGAGTTCTTGCCGCCGGAGACCACCGTGGAGAAGAACACCAGGGTGACCGAGCTGATCAGGCCGGCGTAGACCGAGCTGACCGCGCCGGTGGTGTTGAACCGCTTCCAGAACAGCGAGTAGAGCAGGGTCGGCAGGTTGGCCGAGGCGGCCACCGCGAAGGCCAGCGCCACCAGGGCGGCGGCGTTCAGCTTGTCGGCGAAGAGGCTGAGCACGATCGCCACCGCTCCGATGCCGATCGCGGCCAGCTTGGCCGAGCGGACCTCCTCCTTCTCGTCCGCCTTGCCCCTGCGGATCACGTTGGCCCACAGGTCGTGGGCGAAGGAGGCAGAGGAGGCCAGGGTGAGACCGGCCACCACGGCCAGGATGGTGGCGAAGGCGACCGCCGAGATGACGGCCAGCAGGATCGCCCCGCCGGTCGTGCCGGCCCCGCCGCCGAGGTACTCGGCGAGCAGGGGGGCGGCGGTGTTGCCCGAGGCGTTGGAGGCCTTGATGTCCTTCGGCCCGACCAGGGCGGCGGCGCCGAAGCCCAGCGCCAGGGTCATCAGGTAGAAACCGCCGATGATGCCGATCGCCCAGAGCACCGACTTCCGGGCCACCTTCGCGGTGGGCACGGTGTAGAAGCGGACCAGGATGTGCGGCAAGCCGGCGGTACCGAGGACCAGGGCCAGGCCCAGGCTGAGGAAGTCCAGCTTGCTGGTGCCGCTGACCCCGTACTTGAGCCCGGGCTCCAGGAAGGCCGAGCCCTTGCCGGCCTTGTCGGCGGCGGCCTGGAGCAGGTGGGAGATGTTGAAGTCGAACTTGGCCAGCACCAGGACGGTCATCAGCCCGGCGCCCGCGATCAACAGCACCGCCTTGACGATCTGCACCCAGGTGGTGCCCTTCATGCCGCCGATGGCGACGTAGATCACCATCAGCGCGCCGACCGCCACGATGGTCCAGCGCTTGGCGCCGTCCCCGCTCACCCCGAGCAGCAGGGCGACCAGCGAACCGGCGCCGACCATCTGGGCCACCAGGTAGAAGACCGACACGACGATGGTGGAGATGCCCGCGGCGGTGCGCACCGGGCGCTGGCGCATCCGGAAGGCCAGCACGTCGGCCATGGTGTAGCGGCCGGAGTTGCGCAGCGGCTCGGCGACCAGCAGCAGGGCGACCAGCCAGGCCACCAGGAAGCCGATCGAGTACAGGAAGCCGTCGTAGCCGAACAGCGCGATGGCCCCGGCGATGCCGAGGAAGGAGGCGGCGGACATGTAGTCGCCGGAGATCGCCAGGCCGTTCTGGAAGCCGGTGAAGCCGCGGCCCCCGGCGTAGAAGTCGGCCGCGTCCTTGGTCTGCCGGCCGGCCCAGATCGTGATGCCCAGGGTGGCGAGCACGAAGAGGCCGAACAGGCTCATGGTCAGGCCGCGGTGCTCGGTCGCGGCGGTGGCCAGCGCGGTGGCTGCCTGGGCATTCATTCGGCGGCCTCCCGCGGGCTCACGACGGTGGCGCGCTCGCGGATCGCGGCGGCCTTCGGATCGAGTCCGCGGTCCGCGTACCGGGCGTACCAGGCGGCGATGCCGAAGGTGGAGGCGAACTGGAGCAGGCCGAGCAGCAGGGCCATGTTGACCGCGCCGAAGAGCTTGATCGCCATGAAGTCGTGGGCGTAGCTGGAGAGCAGCACGTACAGCAGGTACCAGAGCAGGAAGCCCGCCGTGACCGGGAAGACGTACCCCCGGAACGCCCTCCTCAGGGCGGCGAACTCCTCGCTCTGTTCAATGAGTTGGACTTCCGTGGGCGTGGTCTCGGCAGTTGCAGGGGTTTCCACTCGGCGTCTCCTGTGATGTGTCGGCGGCACAGTGGGGAACGAATGGACGTGAGGGGCGTCACAGTCGCGATGCCGCTGCATGCTAGGGCCTGCCGAGGCGTACACGACAGACCCCGGGCCGAGGAACCGCTCCACAACGTCAGGAAGGCGGCACCGCCGCAGCGGTACCGCCTTCCTGAGGGGACGTCAGGCTCCGGTCCGTCAGAAGCTGATCCGGACCTTCAGCGCCTCGCGGTCCTCCATCGCCCGGTAGCCCTCCGGCACGCCGTCCAGGCCGACGGTGCGGTCGAAGACCAGGCCGGGCTCGATCCTGCCCGACAGCACGTCCGCCAGCAGCTCGGGGATGTACGCGCGGGCCGGGGCGACGCCGCCGCCGACCCGGACGTTCCGGTTGAACATCTGGCTGATGTCCACGCCCGCGCTGCCGCCGTGCGGCACGCCGACGTAGCCGACCCCGCCGCCGTCGCGGGTGATCGAGATGGCGGTGCGCATCGACTCCTCGGTGCCGACCGCCTCCAGCACGGCGTGCGCGCCCTGACCACCGGTCAGCTCGCGGACCGCCTCGATCGCGGCCTCCCCGCGCTCGGCCACCACGTCGGTGGCGCCGAACTTGCGGGCTATCGCGGTCCGGGCCTCGTGCCGGCCGAGCGCGATGATCCGCCCGGCGCCCAGGCGCTGCGCCGCCAGCACGCCGCACAGGCCGACCGCGCCGTCGCCGACCACGGCGACCGTCGCGCCGGGCCTGACGCCCGCCGCCAGGGCGGCGTGGTGGCCGGTGCTCATCACGTCGGAGAGCGCCAGCAGGTGCGGCAGCAGCGCCTCGTCGGTGGCCGCCTCCTTGGGCAGCTTCACCAGGGTGCCGTCCGCGAACGGCACCCGGACGGCCTCGCCCTGGCCGCCGTCGGAGCCCGGCTCGCCCCAGAAGCCACCGTGCGGGCAGGAGGTCTGCAGCCCGTCCCGGCAGTAGTCACAGACGCCGTCGGACCAGACGAAGGGGGCCACCACCAGGTCGCCGACCTTGGTCGTGGACACCTCGGAGCCGACCGCCTCGACCACGCCGAGGAACTCGTGGCCGATCCGCTGGCCGGGCTGACGCTTCGCCACGCCGCGGTAGGCCCAGAGGTCGCTGCCGCAGATGCAGGCGTTCAGCACCCGGACCACCGCGTCGGTGGGCTGACGGACCTGCGGGTCGGGCACCTCCTCGATCCGGATGTCGTGGGGGCCGTGGATGACGGTGGCGCGCATGAGGGGTCTTCCTTCGTGCTGGTGTGCGGGTGGTGCCGCCCGGTAGGACGCTCTCCCTCCCCCACGGTATTCCTGATGGATCCCGATGTCGGATTCGCCACTTTCCGGGCGACCGGCCGCCCCGAGGGGGCCGTTCGGCCAACGGTGTGGGCGCGCGCCCTTAAAGTGGTTCTCCATGTACGCGATCCAGCCCCCGGACGACGAGCCCGTCTGGGCCCCGCCGTTCCCGGCCCAGCGCACCCCCGAGGACGGCCCCGGCTTCGCCGTGGTCGACGTCGAGACCACCGGCCTCGGCCGGCAGGACCGGGTGATCTCCGCCGGTGTCTACCAGCTGGACGCGCACGGCGAGGTGACCGACCACTGGTACACCCTGGTCAACCCCCAGCGGGACCCGGGGCCGACCTGGATCCACGGCCTCACCAGCGCGGCCCTGGCCGGCGCCCCGACCTTCCCGGAGGTGGCCGCCGAGTTCGCCGAGCGGCTGGCCGGGCGGGTGATGGTGGCCCACAACGCGCTCTTCGACTGGAACATGATCTCCCGCGAGTTCTCCCGGGCCGGGCTGCGCGCCCCGGTCGAGCAGCGGATCTGCACCATGGTGCTCTCCCGCGACCTCGGCCTGCCGCTGCCCAACGGCAAGCTGGCCAGCCTGGCCGCCCACTTCGACGTCCACCAGCGCCAGGCCCACAACGCCCTCGACGACGCCCGGGTACTGGCCGAGGCCTTCCGCCCCAGCCTCCAGCTGGCCCGCCAGTTCGGCGTCCCGCTCCCGCTCACCAACTGCGTGGCCGTCACCGACTTCGACGACTCGCCCGCCGCGGCCTCCTCCTCCCGCTCCTACGGCTCCTCCTACCGGGCCAGCCGCAAGCGACCCACCTGCCCCTACCCCAACCCGGGGCGCTGGGTCGACGGCCGCCCGCTGATGCAGGGCATGCGGGTCGCCATCACCGGCGACACCGCCACCGACCGGGAGCTGCTGGAGGACCGCGCGATCGAGGCCGGCCTCCACATCGCCTCCTCGGTCAGCCGCCTCACCAGCCTGCTGGTCACCAACGAGGCCGGCAGCTGGAGCGGCAAGGCCCGCAAGGCCCGCGAGTACGGCACCCCGGTCATCGGCGAGGACGCCTTCCTCCACCTCCTCCGCGAGGTCGCTCCGCACTCGGCGTAGACGGACAACGGCGCGCGGCAGGGCAGCGACCCAGGGGCGCGAGGAACTGCGCGCCGGCGGACGGCACCACGTGCAACTGGCTCGCCTGCCCCGACCTCACGCTGGGCCGCCTTCCGTACTCGCGCCCGCGCGGCGGAGCCGCAGGTCAGCAGAGCCTCGCGCCCCTGCCCCCCACGGGGTGGCCCCCGGTGTGTGATCGCGGTGTGAGGGCGCGTAGTTTGCCGTTGTGTACCGTTTTCTGCTGTCCCGGCGCTGGGCGTTGATCGTCCTCTTCGTGCTGTTGCTGATCCCGACCATGGTCCGGTTGGGCTTCTGGCAGTACCACCGCCACGAGGCCCGGGTCGCCCGGAACGAGCTGATCGCGCAGAGCCTGACCGCCCCCGCCGTCCCGTTCGACTCGCTGTCCCGGCCCGGCACGGCCGTCCCGAAGGACCTCAGCTGGCGGACCGTCAACGCCACCGGTCAGTACGACCCGGCGACCGAGTTCGTGATCCGCAACCGCACGGAGCCCGGTGGCAGCAGCATCGGCTACTTCGTGATCACTCCCCTCCACCTCGCCGACGGCGCCGGCACCGTGCTGGTCAACCGCGGCTGGGTGGACTCGGCCGGCGACGCCACCAGTTACCCCACCATCCCGGCCCCGCCCGCCGGCCAGGTGACCGTCACCGGGCGGCTGCGCGGCGACGAGACCGCCGAGAGCAAGAGCCTCAAGGCCCGCGGCAAGCTGCCGGACCGTCAGTACCAGCTGATCAGCAGCACCGAGCAGTCCGACCGCCTCGCCACCCCCGTGCTCGGCGGCTTCATGGAGCTCACCGCCTCCGCCCCGGCCCAGGGCGACGCGCCGATCCTGCTCGCCGAGCCCGACCACTCCTCGATCGGGCCGCACATGGCCTACGCCGTCCAGTGGTGGCTGTTCGCCGCCCTGGTCCCGGTCGGCCTGGTGGTGCTGGCCCGCCGCGAGGCCCGCGACCTCGCCGCGGCAGCGGGCAAGGCCGACGCGACGGAACCCGAGCCGGTCGCGACCTGACGATCCGTCCGGGGCCCGGGTGCGGCAGGATGTGGCCCATGGATCTCGGACTTCAGGACAAGGTGTACGTGGTCACCGGGGCGACCCGGGGCCTCGGCTTCGCCACGGCTCGTGAACTGCTCGCCGACGGCGCCCAGGTGGTGGTCAGCGGCCGTACCAAGGAGGCGGTGGAGGCAGCCGCCTCCTCCCTGAACGCCCCCGGCCGGGTGCTCGGCGTGGCGGCGGACAACGCCGACCCCGGGGCGGCGGCCCAGCTGGTGCACGCGGCGGTCGCCGAGTTCGGACGGCTGGACGGTGTCCTGGTCAGCGTCGGCGGCCCGGCGGCCGGGACGGTGCTGGAGACCACCGAGGCGCAGTGGCAGTCGGCGTTCGAGTCCGTGGTGCTGGGCGCGCTGCGGATCGCCCGCACCGCCGCCGCCTCGCTCACCGAGGGCGGGGTGATCGCCTTCGTGCTCTCCACCTCGGTCCGCCAGCCGGTGCCCGGCCTCGGCATCTCCAACGGCCTGCGCCCGGGCCTGGCGATGGCCGCCAAGTCGCTGGCCGACGAGCTCGGCCCGCGCGGCATCCGGGTGCTCGGCCTGCTGCCCGGCCGGATCTCCACCGACCGCATGCGCGAACTGGACACCCTCAGCGGTGACTCGGCCGCCGCCCAGGCCCGGGCCGCGGCCACCATCCCGCTCGGCCGCTACGGCACCCCGGAGGAGTTCGGCCGGGTCGCGGCCTTCGCCCTCTCCCCCGCCGCCTCGTACCTGACCGGCGTGATGATCCCCGTCGACGGCGGCGCCCTGCGCGGCCTCTGACGGCCCCTGCGGCCCCCTCAGGTCACGCGGGGCTTCGCCCCGGCCCGGCGCGGCGGGCTGGGCGGCCGGACCACCCGCAGCCGCAGCTCGGCCGGGAGGTCGCGGGCCAGGGTGGTGCGGGCGTGGGCGAGCGGTCCGTCGTGCAGGTGCTCCAGGGTGGCGGCCGGGTCGGCGTCCGGGGTGAGCCGGACGGCTGCGCGCAGCCGCAGCCGATTCGAGGTGCCGGTCAACTGGGCCCGTACCCGGGCGACTTCGGGCAGGGCGATGGTCTCGGTCTCCACCGCGTCGGCCAGCGCCCGGGCCCGCAGCCGCAGGGTGAGGCCGGGGGCCGCGACCGGCAGGGTGACGGCCGGGGGCCCGCTGCGGCGGGCCTGGGCGAACAGCCACCAGAGGCCGCAGGCCACCGTGAGCCCGAGCACCGCGAAGACCACCGGCCACCACCAGGCCTCGCCGGACCACCTGGTCCGCGAGGCGTCGCTGAACACCGGCTGGTCCGGCGAGGTCAGCGGCCACCAGCCCGGCGGGGTCCACCCCAGCCGTGCGTAGAGGTCCAGCCCGCCGGCCAGCACCAGGACGCCGCCCGCCGCCAACGCCACCCCGGCCAGCAGCAGGACGGCGCGGTTGACCGTGCCCCGGCTCATCGGCGCCCCCGTCCGGTCCGTACGTCCAGGCGGTGCTCCCCGGCCAGTGGCACCCGGGCCAGCTCGGCCCGCAACTCCCGCTCCACGGCGGCCGGTTCGGCCTCGCCGTCGATCCGCACCACGGTCCGGCCACGGCCGGTGCGGACCCGGACCGAGCCGACCCCGTCGATCCGCCGGGCCCACCGGGAGACCAGGGCGGAGACCCCGGCCCGGTCGATCACCGCGCCCGGCCGGGTCAGCGCCAGCCAGCGTCGCTGACCGGGCGTCAGCGCCAGTACCAGGAGGCCCAGCCCGAGCAGGACGGCGGCGCCCGCCGCGATCAGCACCACCGGATCGTCCAGGTGACGCCGCGCCAGCTCGTCGGCGGTCTCCGACCGCCACGGCCCGGCCGTCCGCCCGGCCCGCACCGCCGCCGCGTCGTACAGCAGCGCCCCGGCGACCACCAGCCCGGCGACCACCACCAGCCCTGCCCAGAAGGTCCGGTCCGAGCGCAACCGCCGCACCTTGGGCGGGAGTTGCACCTCCGTCGGCTCAGCGGCCACGCGGCACCAGCCGTTCCACCACGACCACCACCTCGCCGACGGTCCGCCCGGTCAGCTCCGACAGCCGCTCCCGTACCGCCGCCCGCACCCGCTCGGCCGAGGCCGCCAGATCGGCCGGAAACGGCAGCTCCACCCCGACGGTCAGCCGTACCGAGCCGTGCAGCTCGGCCACGGCGGTGCGCTGCACCGTGCCGTCGCCCTCCTCGGCCAGCGCCTGACTCGCCGCCAGCGCGGCCAGCCGGGTGAACACCCGGTCAGCGATCCGGAGTTGACCGCGCTCGACCGCCGGCACCGGCGCCGCGGTGGTCAACGACGCCGGTCCCGGCCGCGCAACAGCTCACCCAGGTCGCTCAGTTCGAGGTCGCCGTCGATCAGCCGGCCCGCCACGAAGCCGACCGCGCCGAGCGCGGCCACCAGGAGGAAGGCGGCGAACCCGCCGAAGTACCCGGCGAAGCCCAGGGCCATCCCCACCACCAGCCCGATCAGGCCGAGATTCACGCCGTCATCCCTTCGCTCACCGGTCTACCGAACCCTGACCCGGCGGCCGCTGTCGGCCTCGGGCTGCTCGTCCTCGCCCTCGTCCGGCTCGTCGGGCAGGTGGACGTCGTTGACGGCGATGTTCACCTCGACCACCTCAAGGCCGGTCATCTTCTCCACCGCCGCGATGATGTTCGCCCGCACCTCGGCCGCCAGCTTGGGGATCACCACGCCGTACTCCACCACCAGGGCGATGTCGATGGCGGTCTGCTTCTCGCCCACCTCGGCCTTGATCCCCCGGCCCACGCTCGACTTGCCCCCGGGCACCCGGTCCCGCATCGCCCCGAAGGTCCGGGAGAACCCGGACCCCAGGGCATGGATCCCGCTCACCTCCCGGGCGGCCATGCCGGCGATCTTCTCGACCACCCCGACGGCCAGGGCGGTGCGGCCACGCTCCTCCGCCGCGTCGGGCTTCGCGGTGTCGTTCTTCGCCAGGACGGCGGGCGTCGGGCTCTCGGGCATCAGTGACTCCTCGCGGTACGGGTCCAGCTATATCGCAAACCAGCCCAACTCTGACATTCCGCCACTCCCCCCGCCCGCTTTGAGGTCCGTACGGCCCAAGCGCCTCCAGCCGAACGCGCGGAAGGGCAGCGACCGAGGGGCGCGGGGAACTGCACGCGGGGGAACGGCAGCAGGTGCAACTGGCCCACCTGCCCCGATCCCACGCCGGCCCGCCTTCCGGACCCGCGCAGTTCCTCGCGCCCCTGAGGTCGCCGCCCTACCGGGCGCCGAGGGGCCCTCAGTCGCCGAGGCCGGCGAGGTCGCGGAGGCGGCGGGCCTGGGCAGCGCGCTCGGCGGTGCGCTGCTCGTCGTAGGTGCGGGAGGCGGCGCCCTGGAGGAGGGCCTTGGTCTCGATGACGGCGCTGCGCGGGGCGGCCAGCAGGGCGGCCGCGAGGTCGCGTGCGGCGGCGTCGAGCTCGGCGGCGGGGACGGCGAGGTTGGCCAGCCCGGTGGCCACGGCCTCCTCCGCGCCGACCTGGCGGCCGGTCGCGCAGATCTCCAACGCCCGGGCGTAGCCGACCAGTTCGGTGAGCGGCTTGGTGCCGGCCAGGTCGGGGACCAGCCCGAGGGAGGTCTCCTTCATGCAGAAGCGGACGTCGTCGGCGACCACCCGGATGTCGCAGCCGAGGGCCAGCTGGAAACCGGCCCCGACCGCGTGGCCCTGGACGGCGGCGATCGAGATCAGGTCCGGGCGGCGCCACCAGGTGAAGGCCTCCTGGTAGGAGGCGATGGTCTCGTCGAGGTCCTTGTCGTCGGCCGCGGCGAGCTGGAGGAAGTTCCGCTCACCGGGGATGCCCTCGGGGGTGAACATGGCCCGGTCGAGCCCGGCGGAGAAGGCCGGGCCCTCGCCGCGGAGCAGGACGATCCGGACGGTGCCGGGCAGGCTGCGGCCGATGCCGGCGAGCGCGCGCCACATGGCGGGCGACTGGGCGTTGCGGCGGTCGGGGCGGCAGAGCGTCACCACGGCGGTGTCGCCCTCGACTTCGAGCCGGACCCCGGCCTGCTCCAGGAGTTGCGGGTCGAGGTCGGCGGCGGGGCTGGTCATGATGCGGTACCTCCGGCAGCGGGGTGACTGGCTACCGGAGAGTAACAAAAACCGGCACCGCCGGACAGTACTCCGATCGGAGCGCCCGTCGGTGCCGGGAACGACGATCGGCGGTCCGGGATTCCGGCCGCCGATTCGTCTGGAGCTGGGAGCTGAGTGGTGGTGCGTGCAATGGTGGTGCGTACGGTGTTGACGGCTCGTCAGGAACCGGAAGCCGCAGTGGTCTTGCCCTTGCCTCGCGTGGCACCGCCACGGCCCCGGAGATTGACTCCGGACTCGCTGAGCATGCGGTGCACGAAGCCGTAGGAACGGCCGGTGGATTCCGCGAGCGCACGAATGCTCGCTCCGGAGTCGTACTGCTTCTTGAGATCGGCCGCGAGCTTCTCACGCGCGGCACCAGTCACCCGGCTGCCCTTTTTCAGAGTCTCGGCCACCCGTGCCTCCTCGTAACTGTGCTGCTCGGTCAGATTCCCATGATCACCCATAGCCAGGCTCCTGGCCACCCATTCGACAAGGTCGATACCGGGAAAGCGCAGTCTGCCGGTCGTGATCGCAGCGCACAAGGGCGCTCACCAAGAGTGCTCACGCCCCCTCGGGCGGCACACGGAAGGATGTGGTGAAGGGAGAAAGAGCTGATCAGCACGGGCAGGCGGGGGGATGAACACCGCCCTGCCACGAGTGGAACTCCTCAAACGGAATCCGGGAGTCTCCCATTCCCGGATTCCGTCAGAGACCGGCTTTTCTACGTCAGATTAGTGAGGAAGCGTCTACTCGACGCCCTCACTCCGCCAGTCAGGCCAGCGAGACCAGGTCCTGGTAGGCCGGGCTCCAGAGGTCCTCGACGCCGTCGGGGAGCAGGATGATCCGCTCCGGCTGGAGCGCCTCGACCGCGCCCTCGTCGTGGGTGACCAGGACCACCGCGCCGGCGAAGGTGCGCAGCGCGCCGAGGATCTCCTCGCGGCTGGCCGGGTCGAGGTTGTTGGTGGGCTCGTCGAGCAGCAGCACGTTGGCGGAGGAGACCACCAGGGAGGCCAGCGCGAGGCGGGTCTTCTCACCACCGGAGAGCACCCCGGCCGGCTTGTCGACGTCGTCACCGGAGAACAGGAAGGAGCCGAGGATCTTCCGGATCTGCACCAGGTCCGTGTCGGGGGCGGCGGAGCGCATGTTCTCCAGCACCGTCCGCTCGGGGTCGAGGGTCTCGTGCTCCTGGGCGTAGTAGCCGATCTTCAGGCCGTGGCCCGGGATCACCTCGCCGGTGTCCGGCTGCTCCACTCCCGCGAGCATCCGCAGCAGGGTGGTCTTGCCGGCGCCGTTGAAGCCGAGGATGACCACCCGGGAGCCGCGGTCGATGGCCAGGCCGACGTCGGTGAAGATCTCCAGCGAACCGTAGGACTTGGAGAGCCCGCTGGCGGTCAGCGGGGTCTTGCCGCAGGGGGCCGGGTCCGGGAAGCGGAGCTTGGCGACCTTGTCGGAGACCCGGGCCTGCTCCAGGCCGGAGAGCAGCTTCTCGGCGCGGCGGGCCATGTTCTGCGCGGCCACCGTCTTGGTCGCCTTGGCGCGCATCTTGTCGGCCTGCGCGTTGAGGGTGGCGGCCTTCTTCTCGGCGTTGGCGCGCTCGCGCTTGCGGCGCTTCTCGTCGTCCTCGCGCTGCTGCTGGTACTGCTTCCAGCCCATGTTGTAGATGTCGATGGCGGCGCGGTTGGCGTCCAGGTAGAAGACCTTGTTGACGACCGTCTCGACCAGGTCGACGTCGTGCGAGATGACGATGAAGCCACCCTTGTAGGTCTTCAGGAAGTCCCGCAGCCAGACGATCGAGTCGGCGTCGAGGTGGTTGGTCGGCTCGTCGAGCAGCAGGATGTCGGAGTCCGAGAAGAGGATCCGGGCCAGCTCGACGCGGCGGCGCTGACCACCGGAGAGGGTGTGCAGCTCCTGGCCCAGGATGCGGTCCGGCAGGCCGAGCGCGGCGGCGATGGTGGCGGCCTCGGCCTCGGCGGCGTAGCCGCCCTTGGTGAGGAACTCGGTCTCCAGGCGGGCGTACTTCTTCATCGCGTTGTCGCGGGTGGAGCCCTTGCCGTTGGCCATCCGCTCCTCGTTCTCGCGCATCTTCTTGAGCACGGTGTCGAGGCCGCGGGCGGAGAGGATCCGGTCGCGGGCGAGGACGTCCAGGTCGCCGGTGCGCGGGTCCTGCGGCAGGTAGCCGACCTGGCCCGAGCTGGTCACGGTGCCGGAGGCGGGCAGGCCCTCGCCGGCCAGGACCTTGGTGAGGGTGGTCTTGCCGGCGCCGTTGCGGCCGACCAGACCGATCCGGTCGCCGGGGGCGATCCGGAAGGAGGCGGACTCGATGAGGACGCGGGCACCGGCACGCAGTTCGAGCGCGTTGGCGGCAATCATGGCTGGGTTACTCCTGGGACTGGCGGGGGGCAGCGGACGGCGGACGTGTGGCGGGCGCTGCGCGCGCTAATGCCGGGAGGGAACAGCCATGCGGGCCAGTCTACCGGCAGCCCGGAGGAACCCTTGAGGGATTAAGGACGGCGTGAGTGGTGATGCCCCAGGGGCGCGGGGAACTGCGCGCTGGGGACCGGCAACACCTGCAACTGGCTCACCTGCCCCGACCTCACGCTGGTCCGCCTTCCGGACTCGCGCAGTTCCTCGCGCCCCTGGGTGGCCCCTTCGGGGCCACAGGTCAGCTGGTGGGACAGCCCGGGCGGGGGTGGAGGGCTGCGAAGTCGGTGGTGCAGGTGGATTCGGGGGTGGCGATGCGGGTGTCGTAGACCCGGGTGCCGAGGATCGGGCCGTCCTCGATGGAGACGCGCTGCTCGTCGAGGCGGCGCAGCTGGACGTTCGGGCCGGCGCCGAGTTGGAAGCCCTTGGCGTTGATCTTGAAGCCGGTCACGCCGCCGGGCAGCTGGCCGCCCGCGCCGGTGGTGCCGGTGCAGGAGCGCGGCACCAGGACCGCGTAGTCGGTGTGCACGGCCCGCAGCGGGTCGTAGGAACAGCCGGACAGCGGGCGGGAGTTGAACCGCAGGTCGCCGTCACTGTCGCGGAAGCCCATGGTCAGCGCCGGGGTCACCACGGCGACCCAGCCGCCCTCCGGGTCGTTCACCGGCTGGAGCGCGGCGGCGGCCCGGCGGACCGAGGTGGCCAGCTTCTCGGCCTCGGTGCGGCTGCCGGCGTCCTTGGCGTCGGTGCCCTCCAGCCAGTCGCTCAGGCCGGGCACGGCGCGGTGCCAGCGGACCTCGTGGTCGCTCGGCCGGACGGAGGTGACCATCCCGTCGTCCCAGACCACCACGGCGTTCTCGCCGACCATCGACAGGTGCAGGGCGGTCGCGCCCTCGCGGCGGTAGGACCAGAGGTGCTCGTCGGTCAGCCGGTCGTAGGCCTCCAGGCCGGGGCCGACCTTGAGCTCCAGGGCACCGGAGTCCCGGGACTGCGCGCCCACCGGGCTGGCGTCGACCGCGCCCGGCTTGACCAGGACGTCGCCGAAGGGGACGGGCTTGTTGGCGTGCGCCGCGGCACCCGCGCCGAGCACCACGAGGACGGCGACGGCGGGCAGCACGGATCGTCGGACGGGGGCAGGCAGCTTCCAGGACACGGGCGGAGCGTACCCGGGCCGGGCGTGCTCCGTCAGCCAGACTCGGCCGCCCACCCGGAAGACCGACGGGTTCCCCGAGGTCCGCACGACCCCCTCCGGACCTGGGATTCTCGGCGGGCGGGCGCCCTCGGGCGAGGCTAGGGTGCGACTGCTGTCACCCGACGGACTGTTACAGAGGTGGTACTCGATGCAGTTTGACGACCAGGCGGATCTGGACACCTCTCAGGTCCAGGACCGGCGCGGGATGTCGGGCGGCGGGAAGGTCGCGGTGGGCGGCGGGGCGGTCGGTCTGATCGGTCTGGTCCTGGCCCTGCTGCTGGGGGTGGACCCGAGCAGCGTCGGGATCGGCGACGGCGGCTCCGGCACCTCCGCGGGCACCACCACGGCGAACCAGGTGGACGACACCTGCAAGACCGGCGCGGACGCCAACCGGCGGCAGGACTGCCGGATCGTCGGTGTGGTCAACAGCGTGCAGGACTTCTGGCGGCAGGAGTTCACCCGGCGGGCCGGGGCCTACTCCCCCGCCCAGACGGTGCTCTTCACCAACCAGGTGAACACAGCCTGCGGGACGGCCGGTTCGGCGGTCGGCCCGTTCTACTGCCCGGGTGACCGGAAGGCCTACTTCGACCTCGGCTTCTTCAACGAGCTGAGCAGCCGCTTCGGCGCCAAGGGCGGCCCGTTCGCCGAGGCCTACGTGGTGGCGCACGAGTACGGGCACCACATCCAGAACCTCACCGGGCAGATGAAGAAGGTCGGCAACGACCGGCAGGGTGCGGACAGCGGCTCGGTGAAGCTGGAGCTGCAGGCGGACTGCTACGCCGGGGTCTGGGCGTACAACGCCACCCGCGCGCCGCTGGCCTCCACCGGGCGCCCCCTGATCACCTCGCTCACCGAGGCCGACATCGCGGCCGGCCTGGACGCGGCCGCCGCCGTCGGGGACGACCGGATCCAGCAGCAGGCCCGCGGCCGGGTCAATCCGGAGACCTGGACGCACGGTTCCTCGGCCCAGCGCCAGCAGTGGTTCACCACCGGGTACCGGTCCGGGGACATGGCCCGCTGCAACACCTTCGGCTGATCCCTCCGGACGGCCCGCCCGCGACCTACCACTATCGAGTGACATGAGGCTTTTCTGACGGTCTGTGGGATTACCGTCGTGCCTACGGGCCTGCCCGGGCCCGCAGGCACGTCCCCCGAGGAGAAGACCCATGCGAATCGGCCGCCTCACCCTGGCCGCCGCCGCGCTGCTGCTGGTGACCACCGCGAGCGTCCCCGCCGGCACCCCGCTGAGCCAGACCGAGCGGCACACCTCGCTCTCCTCGGACGCGATCGAGCCGCGCGGCGCGGCACCCCGTCCGAACGTCCAGCGGGCCAAGCACGAGCCGCCGTTCGGCGCCTTCGTCGGCTCCTGGGACAACTACATCCCCAACATCGCCCGGATGGCCACCTGGCTCAAGGGCGCCAACATGCAGGTCGGCCACACCTACCTGGCCGGGAACGGCTGGAACGACGTCGAGGGCGAGACGGTGGTGCTCGGCCTCTGGTCGCAGTGGAAGCTGGCCGACCCCCAGCGCAAGCTGGTGCTCGGCGTGCCGATGCTGGTGCCGAACGAGAACAACGCCCCGGACGCCGAGGTGGCCCGGCTGCTGGCCCGGGGCAACAAGGGCGAGTTCGACCAGCACTTCCTCAAGCTGGCCCGCAAGCTGGTCGCGCTCGGCGGGCACGACACCATCCTGACCCTGGGGTGGGAGATGAACGGCATCACCTACACCAGCCGCTGCAAGCCCGACCCGACGGCCTGGAAGGCGTACTGGCGGCGGATCGTGACGGTGATGCGCTCGGTGCCGGGGCAGCACTTCAAGTTCGACTTCAACCCGACCCGGGGGCTGGACGCGATCCCCTGGACCAGGTGCTACCCCGGCGACGACGTGGTCGACATCATCGGCATGGACAGCTACGACCAGCCGGCCGGCGCCACCTTCGACGAGTTCGTCTCCGAGCCCTACGGCCTGCAGGACCAGGTGGAGTTCGCCGCCAAGCGCGGCAAGCCGGTGTCGTACCCGGAGTGGGGGCTGTTCCGCAACGGCGACAACCCCGAGTTCGTCCGGCGGATGGTGGACTGGATCCGCACCCACGACACCGCCTACCAGACCGTCACCGACTACTGCCCGCACGGCTTCTGGCAGTGCGACCGGAACCCGCGCTCCAGCCGCGTCTACCGCGATCTGATGACCGGCTCCAAGGGAGCCACCACCCCGTCAGCCGCGCATCCGGGCCAGTAGCACCCGCTTCAGCCCCGGCATCCGGGTCCGCAGCTGGTGCGCGAGCGCCAGCCGGACCCGGACCCGGACGGCCCGGGCCACCGCCCAGGGCGCCAGCCGGCCCGGGCCCAGCACCAGCCGCTGGTTGGGGAGTTGGTCGGGACGCCAGCGTTGCTTGTACGGCTCCTGGCCGCGCAGCAGGCTG
>NZ_JBVJLD010000064.1:44261-45507 GCF_055584905.1 Kitasatospora sp. NPDC088742
AGGGCGCCAGCCGGCCCGGGCCCAGCACCAGCCGCTGGTTGGGGAGTTGGTCGGGACGCCAGCGTTGCTTGTACGGCTCCTGGCCGCGCAGCAGGCTGAGCACCGGGATGTCCGCCGCCCGCACCTCGTCCAGCGCGGCGCCGAACAGCAGCCCGGCGATGTCCACCCGCTCGCGCAGCGCCGGGGTGGCCCCGTACATGTAGAGGCCGCCGAAGGACGGGCAGAGCAGCACCAGGTTGACCGCCACCAACTCCCCGTCCAGCACGAAGCGGTGGAGCGCGGCCCGGCCCGAGGCCACCAGGCCCCGGGTCGAGTCGGTGAGGTGGGCGGCGAAGCGCTCGGTGCGGTGCTCCGGGGTGATCCCGCGCTCCTGCCACTGCTCGAAGTGCAGCCGCAGCAGGTCGCGCACCGCCTCCGGCACCTCCTCGGGGGTGGTGGTGAGCACCTCCACCCCGACCTCGGCGTTCTTGCGCAGCTTCACCCGGCTGCGCTGGGCGGTCTTGCCGGGCAGCCGCTTGAGCAGCTCGTCCATCGGCACCGCCGGCAGGTACTGGCAGAGCGAGTCGGCGAACCGGTGCCGACGGCCGCGCCAGTGCCGGTACACCTGCTGGACGGCGGCCTCCGGGTGCACCTCGCGCAACTCCAGGGAGTGCCACGGGCGGTGCAGCGGGAGGGCGGCGGCCAGTTCGGCGGCGGCCCGGTCGGCGCAGGAGTCGTCCAGCAGGACGTCGGTGAAGTCCACCAGCCCCGCCCCTAGGTTGGTCAGCCCTCCGAACGGGCCCCGGCGCCGCAGCGCCGCCGCCCCGACCAGCCGGTCGTCCCGGCGGACCAGGACCACGACCAGGCCTCCCGGGGTGCCGTACCGGCGCCACCAGGAGGCGAGCCAGCAGGCGGCCTGGAACGGGGTCGCGGTGGCGCAGCGGGAGGCCAACCCGTCCCACTCGGCGGCCAGTTGCTCCAGGGCGTCGTCCTCGCGGCGGACCTCGGCGGTCCACCGGGGAGCGCCCGCTCCGGTCTGGCCGGGGAGGCTGATGCCGGAGATCTCGGTGGTCATCGACGGCTCCCCGCCTGCTGCGGCTCCTTGTCGGCGGCCTTGGTCCCGGTCTTCTCGGCGCTCTCCGTACGGCCCTTGGGGACGTCCGGCGAGAGGGTGACGGTACGTTCGGAGTCCCCGGCGGGGGCCGGCCCGGCGGGCGCGGCCGGCTGCTCGGCGGCGGAGGGGCGCGGGCGGCGGGTCATCATCACC
>NZ_JBVJLD010000065.1:0-44831 GCF_055584905.1 Kitasatospora sp. NPDC088742
TTCATGGTGATCGAACTGCTCCAGCAGGCGAAGACCGTCGACCTCCAGCGGGTCTCGCTGAACTTCGCCATGTTCCGTTCCGTTTTCGAGCGCGGGTCGAAGCTCGGCGCCGGGCCGGTGCTGCGGCTCTGGCGCTCGGTGCTCGGGTTCTTCTCCCGGTGGTGGCAGATCGAGTCGCTCTACCGGGCGAATGCGAAGTACCGCCCGATCTGGGAACCGCGTTATCTGCTCTTCGAGAAGAGCGGTGAGATTCCCCGCATCGGCATCGCCAGTGCCCGGGCCGAGGGTTTCATCACCGTACCGAGCCTTCCCGCCCTGTTCCGCCGCCGGCACGCCCGGGCTGATCAGTCGTCAACTCCCTGACCTGAGCGGCAGAAGGCCTGCGCTCCGACGGTACGCCAGATCGCCGCCACCCCACCCACCCCTCGAACGAACGGAGCCACCCCGTGCTCGCCGGACTTCTCGTCGCCACCGCCGCATCAGCCTGCTACGGCACCGGCTCGGTCCTCCAGGCCGTCGGCTCCCGCCGCGCCGCCCGGGAGGCCGCCGCCGACACCGGGCAGGTCACCGCGCACGGCGGCCCCAGCCTCGCCTCCACCGCCAAGGCCGCGCGGACCTGGGAGTTCGTCCTCGGCGCCGGACGCCGTGACCGTGCGGAACGCGCCGAAGGCCCGCTCCAGCGCGGTGGAGATCTCCCCTCCCGCCTCCTGCGACCGCTCGGTGGCCCGGGAGATCCTCGGCATGCAACGTCGTGTCGGAGGTGACCCGGGACATCAGATCCCCCGGCTCGATCCGCTCCACCTCGGTGAGCCGCAGCCGCAGCAGCCGCCCGACCAGGGTGCGCCGCGCGGACAGCACCACCGATTCCGCCGGTCCACCAGCGCCTTCGTCGCCAGCGGCTGGAGCAGCCCGCCGGCCGCGCCGACCAGCGCACAGAGCAGTCCGAGCGCGACGACCCACCGGTGCGGCCGGGCGTGCTCGTACAGCGCTCCGAGCGTCTCCCGGGCGGACAGGGGTACGGCGTCCGTCGGCGACGGGTCGGGTGCGGGGTTCACGACGTTCCTCTCCTCGCGGACTGCCGCAGCGGCAGTCCGCCACCAGCCTGGAGAGGGGACGGGTGACGGCCCATCCGGTGCGCGGCCGGACCGTCCCCGTCGGACGGCTGGTACCACCCCGCCGGTCGGTGGTCGTCGCTCCGGAGCCCGTCGTCCTGCGGAGCCTGTCGGTCCGTCAGCGCACTTCGGCAGCCTCCGCAGGAGCGGGGCGGGTGGCCGACGGGCCGCGCAACAGCCGGATGATGCCGGTCGAGCCGACGCCGTGGAGCAGGATGCTGCCGAGCACCACGAGCGTGGTGGCGTCGAGCACGCCGGTGGAGAACACCCCGTCCGGGAGGGCGTTGAAGGCGAGCAGGCCGAACACGATCGAGGTGGTGCCGCGCGGCCCGAGCGCGCCGACCAGCAGCCGCTCGCGCCAGCTGAACCGGGAGCCGAGGAAGGCGAACAGGACCGGCACGATCCGCAGGACGGTGAGCGCCGCCACGCAGAGCAGCAGCACGGGCCAGTCGATGGCCTCGCTCAGCGTGAGCACCACCGCGTTCCCGAAGAAGAACCACATCACCATGGTCATCATCGAGTTGGTGTCCTCGATGAGCTGGAAGTCCGAGGCTGCGGGTGCCGGGGCGTCGGCCGCGGGGGCCGGGGCCTCCCTTCGGCGGGCCGGTGCCTGCCGGACGTACCGGAAGGCGACACCGCAGACGAACGCGGCCACGAAGCCGTTCCCGTTCAGTGCCGAGGTCGAGGTGTAGGCGAGCAGCGGTGCGATCAGCACGATGATCCGCCGGGACTGCCCGGTCGTCCACCGGCCGCGCTCGGCCAGGTTCATCAGCCAGGCGATCAGCGCCCCCAGCAACAGGCCGACCATGAGTGCCTTCAGCGCGAACGGCACGGCCGTGCCGAGCGCCTCCATCGGCGTGCGGGTCTGGGACGTCGAGCCGGCCAGGATCAGCGCGAACAGGAAGATCGGCGACACGATCCCGTCGTTGTAACCGCTCTCCACGTTGAGCACGCTGCGCAC
The DNA here is from genome assembly GCF_055584905.1 of Kitasatospora sp. NPDC088742. Lineage (NCBI taxonomy): Bacteria > Bacillati > Actinomycetota > Actinomycetes > Kitasatosporales > Streptomycetaceae > Kitasatospora > Kitasatospora sp. NPDC088742. Next base: position 2,074 of record NZ_JBVJLD010000065.1, read on the forward strand.
CTTCGCCGGGATGCGCCGGTCGCGCACCAGGGTCTCGGCCGGGGCGAAGTCGGTCGGGATGATGACGCAGGCGATCAACAGCAGTACGGCGACGGGTAGTTCGGGCAGCAGCAGGCCACCCAGCAGGACCGTCGCGGCCAGGCTCAGCGGCAGGGCCACCAGCAGCGCCCGGGCGGCGGAGCCCGGATCGTGGCCGAACAGCCGCCCGCCCGGGAGTTCGGTGGCGTCGACGAACAGCAGGACGGCCAGGATGACCTCGGCCACGTGCTGGGCGACCTGGGAGTTCAGGGTGATGGCGATCTGACTGTGCGTGAACAGGCCGGTGACGACCCCCGCGAGCACCAGCACCAGCGGCGCGCGCACCTGCCACTGCTCCAGTCGCCCGGCGAGGAGCGACCAGCCGGCCACCACCGATGTGATCACGATCAGGACAGGGACCATGTGGGACTTCCGCTTCAGATCTGGTGGACGCGCAGGTGTGTGCTGCTCAGCCGCGGCGTGTTCCGGTCCGAGGCTAGCTCCACGTGATCACGGCGCGGCTCAACCCCAACAGGCGGCCCGCCCGTGGTCACTCCTCCGGCCGCCTGGGGCACCCCCGCCGACCGGCTGGAACGCACCCGCCGGGCGGACGATTCACCTCCGTACTCCTCGCCGCCGTTCTGGCGGATAGCCGTGGGGCGTCCGCCAGGGCGATCTCCGGCCGTCAGCCCGGGCGGCCGGACGGGCGTCGGCGGGGAGACCCGATCCGGCAACCCCGGGGTGTCGCTGCCCGGGCGCCGCCGGACGCCGGGTGATCTCGGACGGCTGACGCTGCGTCACAGCAGATGCGGGCCGTGGCAACGGATGACCCACCCGCGCGCTGGTCGCCGGCACCCGCCACGCCCCTGACGCGGACGGCCTGGCACGAAGCCGCACGACCTCGGCCCATTCGCAAACGGCGAGTGCCCGTTCGAGCACGATCGCCGACCACGAGATCGACATCGACTCAAGCAGTGGTCGGTTGACGCCCCCGCAGCAACACTCGCCACCGCCGATCACCGTGGAGGGCCGCGCGCACCTCGTACGGGAAGGGGCCGCAGCTACGGCGCCCACCCCGCTCGCGCCGCCGCGGGCCGGGTGAGCGCCACGCCCGGGTCAGAACCGCAGGGTCCAGCTGTCCAGGTAGCCGCTGAAGTAGCGGAAGACGTCGGTGACCCGCAGGCGCCAGGTGCCGTTGGCGGTCTCGCTGGAGGCGTCGACGGCGAAGATGCCGGTCAGGTCGGGGCTGCCGTCGGAGATCTCCTCCTGCTTGACCAGGTACACCGTGCCGTCGGGGGCGATGAGTTCGACCCGCAGGTCGCCGCTCCAGCCGTGCTTGACGTCGAGTTCGACCTCGAGCTCGGCGGGGGCCCGGCCGGAGACGCCGGTGACGGTGACGGGTGACTCGACCGGGCCGTTGTCGGTGATCAGGTCGGTGGTGTTGGTGAAGCGCGGTCCCGGCGGGCCGACGGGGGAGCTGCCGGTGTGGAGCAGCCGGTCGGCCGAGCCCTGGCCGAGGTCGTGCAGCGAGCCGGTGGTGGCGCTGCCGGTGAGGGCGGTGGCCACCTGGGCGGGGGTGGCGGTGCGGTGGGCCGCCAGGTAGAGGGCGGCGGCGCCGGCCACGTGCGGGGCGGCCATCGAGGTGCCGGACATGCTGGTTTCGCCGTCCTCCCACCAGGTGGCGGCCGAGACGATGTCCGAGCCCGGGGCGAACAGGTCCACCAGCGGGCCGTAGTTGGAGTAGGAGGCGCGCCGGTCGGCACTGGTGGTGGCGCCGACGGTGAGCGCGGTGGCGACCCGCGCGGGCGAGTGCGTGGAGGCGTCCACGCCGTCGTTGCCCGCCGCCACCGTGTAGGTGAGGCCGGTGGCGATCGAGTTCCGGACGGCGGTGTCGATCGCCTCGTCGGGATCCCCGCCGAGGCTCATGTTGACCACCGCCGGCTTCACGGCGTGCGTGGTGACCCAGTCGACGCCGGCCACGACCTGTTCGGTGGTGCCCTCGCCGGAGTCGTCGAGCACCCGGACGGCGACCACCTTGGCCTTCTTGGCCACGCCGTGGAGGGCGCCCGCCACGGTGGCCGCGACATGGGTGCCGTGCCCGTGGCCGTCCTCGGCGACGGAGTCGCCGTCGATGGCGTCGTAACCGTAGACGGCCCGGCCGCCGAAGTCGTGGTGGCCGATCATCACCCCGGTGTCGACGATGTACGCGGTCACCCCCTGGCCCGCCGTGTCCGGGTAGTCGTAGCGGTGGTCGAGCGGCAGCCGGCGGTGGTCGATCCGGTCCAGGCCCCAGGACGACGGCGCGGTCTGCGTGCTGGTCGCGTCCAGCCGCACCCTGCGGTTGGGGACCACCGTGGCGACGGCCGGGTCGGCGGCCAGCCGGCGGGCCTGCCGGGAGTCGAGCTCCACCGAGTAGCCGTGGAACGCCGCGTCGAAGCTGCGGCGCAGCTTCCCGTGGTACCGGGCCGCCAGCTCGGCACCCGAATCGGCCTTCAGCGCCCGGGACTTGAGGATCACCAGGTAACTTCCCGGGACGGTACCCGGTGCGCCGTCACCGCGCACCACCCCTTCCCGGTCGGCGGCCGTCGCCGGGGCGGCGCCGCCCGCGACGGCCAGCGCCGCGGCGAGCACCAGCGTGGCCGGGGCACGGTGGGACAGCAGGAATCTGCGGAGCATGTCTTCCCCCCTCGCTCGGCCCGCGTCGGGGTGACGCGGGCAGGCCGGGGGAGGCCGTGTCGAACAGCTGCGTGGTTCTCCCCCCACGTGTACGAGCCTGACGAAGAGTCAATCACCTGGCAAGGGGCGCCGGTTGATCCGCACCGCACTGCCGCCCGGTCCAGCCCGGGTTCCTCGGCGCCGGTCGGGTCCTCCCCCGCGGCCGGCACGGGTCGGCATACAGGAACAGCACCACGTTGGCGGTCCGCTGCTCGACGGTGCCGCGCAGCGGCGGCATCGCGATGAGTGGTGGGAGGGGCCGACGGGACCAGGTAGCGTCACTGTGTCGTCCTTCGACGTCGCTGCCCGTCCCCATGAGTCCGTAGATCCCTTCAGATCAGTACCGGGAGAATCCGTAACCGTGAGCAAGAACATCAACAACCCCGTCGGCATGGGCGGTGGCCAGCGCAAGAGGCTGTCCCGCACCGAGCGCCAGAACAACGGCCCGCACCGCAACCTCGACCGCCAGGGTGCGGCCGACCGGAAGGCGGAGCTGGTGCGCAAGATTCGCGAGAGGGAAGGCGCAGCCGAGGACACCGTCCAGGCGGACGACGGCCCCGCACAGAGCTGACGCGCTGCCGCCGTCGGGGGACGACTGGCGAACCCCGCCGGGCCGAGCCGGCGCAGCCAATGCCGGCTCAACGGCAGGCCTCGCGGACATCACCGTGCCAACGATCGGCTCGTTCACATCATGTGCTCGATCCCGCGCCGGCAACCTGCCCGGGGGCGTCGCTGAAGCCGCGGCCGACGATGGCGACCGACGTCACCTCGTCACCGGCCTTGCCCCAGGCACTGTCCTCGAGCAGGACGGTCCGCTCGCCGAGCAGCCGGTTGGTGTCCCGGTCGAAGATCCACTCGGATCGCTCGCCACCGTGGGTGCGCGCCACCGCCACCCCGTGGCGGCCGGCCGCGTCCACCGCGTCGTCGACCGTGGTCACACCGGGGATGCGGGCCGCCGCGCGGTACAGCGCGGCACTCACCTGCGGCGGCGCGACCGAGGCGCGCAGGAGGTCGCCGATGGCGACGAAGGCCTGCTGGTCCGGGCCGGTGGTGGAGCCGGAGCCGGCACCGTGGTTCAGGTTGGCGTCGGCGTAGATCTTCTTGAGAAGTGCCTCGGGGTCGGTCGGGAGAGCGGCCAGGAGCTTGTAGGTGGGCGAGTTGAGCGACCCTCCGGCCGGGGCAGGAGTCTCCTTCTGGCCCGCACTCCCCCGCTGGAGACCGGGCCGCAGGCCGTCCACCGCCGTCCACTGTTCCGGCGTGCCGGGAGACGGGCCCTGGTACAGGGACTGCAGGCTGCAGGGGTCGACGATCATCGGGTACTAGCCCTCGCCCTTCGGCAGGCCCAGGCTGAGCGGTCGTCAACTCCCTTGTCCCGGCGGCGGGAGCCGGCGCGAGCGCGACGTCGGAACGGCCCTGACGGACCACTGCCGGGCTGCGGCTGGGGTTCGTCAGGGCCGTGGGTGCTACCGCTGTGGGGGGTCAGCGCTGGAGGGTGAGGAGGCCCGGCCGGTAGGCGAGCTTCTCGTAGGGGGTGCCGGCGGGGCTGGCGGCCCGGCCCTGGTAGAGGAGTTGGAGGTTGCAGGGGTCGACGGTCATGGTCTGGTCGGGGTTGTTGCGCACCAGGTCACCGTGACTGATGTCGTCGGTCCAGGTGGCACCGCTGTTCGCCTTGCCCGCGAAGGGGGCGTTCTCGGAGCCGGCCTGCACGGTCCACGGGCCGTTGAGGCTGGAGGCGGTGAAGGACCGGAAGAAACGCTGCTCGGTGGCGCCGCGGGCCTCGACGATCATCAGGTACTGGTTCTGGCCCTGGACCTTGTAGACCTGCGGGGCCTCGAAGAGGTTCTTCACGGTGTCGGTCATGACCGTGGCGTAGGACGAGCCGAAGCTGCTCGGGAAGTTCCCGATCGGCATGGTCGCCTTGAAGATGCCGCCGGCGTCGTTGGCGAAGAAGAGGTACATGTTCTGGTCGTCGGCGATCAGCGTCGGGTCGATCGGGCCGCCGGTGGAGGTGCTGCCGGTGAACAGCGCCTGCGGAGCCGACCAGCCGTTGGGGTTGGTCGGGTCAGTGGAGGTGCGGTAGGTGAAGGCCCACTGGGTACCCCAGCCGAGCGAGGCCAGCACCCAGATGTTCTTGGGCGCGAAGTAGAACAGCTGCGGTGCCACCGCGGAGGAGTTCATCGCGGTCTGGGGGGCGCTGCCCATGTCCGACCAGTTGGTGAAGGGGCTGAAGCCCATCGAGTGCCAGTTGCCGTCGGAGTAGGTCGCGTAGACCAGGTGCTTGCCGTTGTAGGTGGTGGTGGTGAAGTCCTTCAGCGAGTACCACCCGTTGGCCGGCTGGGCCAGCGCGGCAGTCGAGGACCAGCGGTAAGTCGACGGCAGGGCACAGGAGTTGCTGCCGGTCAGACCGGTCCACTTCTGGTTGCTGCCGCCGCTGCAGTTCCACAGCTGCACCGCGGTGCCGTTGGCCGTGCCGGCGCCGGAGACGTCCAGGCACAGCCCGGACTCGATGCCGACGATGGTGCCGTCGGTGTTCACCCGCCACTGCTGGTTCGCACCACCGGTGCAGGACCAGGTCTCCACCTTGGTGCCGGCGGTGGTGGCGTGGCCGGGGACGTCGAGGCACTTGTTGCCGTAGACGGTGATCTGGTTGCCGTCGGTCAGGGTCCACTGCTGGTTGCTCGCACCGGTGCAGTCCCAGATCTGCAGGAACGTGCCGTCGGCCTGGCTGGCACCAGGCACGTCCAGGCACCTGCCGGAGCCGACACCGCGAACGGCACCGGTGCCGGCCGCCTGTGCCGGACCGGCGACGAGCATCGCACCGAGCCCCACCACGGCCGTGAGCACCATGGCCGCGAGCCTGCGACCGGAACCTTGTCGGTACATCGAGATCTCCCTTGTGGGCGGGTGGTGCTGCCACCCGGTGCTGCTGTCAGCCTCGGCGCTCCGGCAGGCGTTATGTGAGCGTTAACAATTCGGCCTGAGGTGAACGGCTGCGCGATGGCCATCACTGTGGGACCGCCTGGGAGTTGCGTCAAGATTTCCTGCACGTGAAAAGTGAGCGATCACAAGATCTTCACGCTGGCGGCCCTGGGCCCACCGGGGAGCCGTCGATGCCGGCAGCGCCCGACGGGCCGTCAGGACGTGCCCGCACGGATGAACCGGCCGGCCGTCGGACATCGGAGGTGTGCGGACCGCAGCGGAGCGGCCGCACTCTGTCAATTCCCCTCGTGAGCATGGATGTTGAGGAGCGTAGCGGCTCCGGCCCGCACCGTCGCGACTCCTTCTCCGACTCCTGAGATGGGATGTTCAGTGCGGAGGCGAACGTGCTACTTCTAGGAGTGCGCTCCGTCCACGCGCGGCTCGGCGCCCGCCGTTGCCCCGGACCAGCCACCCCTGAACGAGGACGAAATGACTGAGGCGAACCTCGTCGTGCTGTCGGCCGCTGACGCGGCCCTCGTGCTCGACACCACCGGACCGGACCTGCCCCGGGTACTGCACTGGGGCGTCGATCCCGGCCTCCGCGCCGACGACACCGCGCAGGTGCTCGACGCCATGGGCCGCTCAGCACAGCTCCAGGCCGGAAGCCTGATGCCCTCTCAGGGGCTGGGCTGGGGCTGGTTCGGACGGCCCGCCCTGGCCGGGCACCGTGACGGCCGGGTCCGCCCCCTGCGCTTCGCGATCGCCGAACCGGTCGCCGCACGGGCCGACGAAGGCCGGGGCGGCACCGTCCGGGTGCGGGCACTGGACACCGGCGCCGGGCTCGCGCTGGACACCGAGCTGGAGATGACGGGCCAGGGCGTGGTGCGGCTGCGCCACACCCTGACCAACACCGCGACGGACACCTACACCCTCGAGGCGCTGGCCTGCGTGCTGCCGGTCCCCGCCCACGCGGCGGAGCTGCTGGACTTCGCCGGCCGCTGGGCCCGCGAACGCTCCCCGCAGCGTTCGCCGTTGAGGCACGGCGTCTGGTCGCGGGAGAGCCGCCGCGGCCGCACCGGCTTCGACGCCGGGCTGCTGCTCGCCGGCACCGAAGGCTTCGGCTTCCGGCACGGCGAGGTCTGGGGCGTCCACACCGCCTGGAGCGGCAACCACGTCCAGTACGCGGAGCGCCTGGCCGACGGGACGACGGTCCTCGGTGGCGGCGAGCTGCTGGACGCCGGGGAGGTCCGGCTGGCGGAGGGTGAGTCCTACCGGACCCCGTGGGTCTACTTCGCGACCTCCGGCACGGGTCTGGACGGGATCAGCCGGAGCTTCCACGCCATGCTCCGGGCCCGGCCGCAGCATCCGGCCACCGCCCGGCCGGTCACCCTGAACATCTGGGAGGCGGTCTACTTCGACCACGCCCCCGAGCGCCTGCGCGCCTTCGCGCGGACCGCGGCGGAGGTCGGCGTGGAGCGGTTCGTGGTGGACGACGGCTGGTTCCGGCACCGCCGCCACGACCGGGCCGGCCTCGGCGACTGGTACGTCGACGAGACGGTCTGGCCCGAGGGGCTGCGCCCGTTCGCCGACCACGTCCACGCGCTCGGCATGCAGTTCGGTCTCTGGTTCGAGCCCGAGATGGTCAACCCCGACTCCGACCTGGCCCGTGCCCACCCCGACTGGTTCCTCGCCGACCCGGACCGCCTCCCGTACGAGCAGCGCGGCCAGCACGTCCTGGACGTCGCGCACCCCGACGCCTACGCCTACCTGCTGGAGCGGATCAGCACCCTGGTCGGGGAGGTGGGCATCGACTACGTCAAGTGGGACCACAACCGCGACCTGGCCGATGCCGTGCACGCCGGCCGGCCCGGCGTGCACGCCCAGACGACGGCGGTCTACCGGCTCCTGGACGAACTGCGCGGCCGTCACCCCGGTCTGGAGATCGAGTCCTGCTCCTCCGGCGGCGCGCGCGCCGACCTCGGCATCCTCGAACGCACCGACCGGATCTGGGGGTCGGACAACATCGACCCGATCGAACGCCAGGCCATCCAGCGCTGGACCGGGCTGCTGCTGCCCTACGAGCTGATCGGCTCGCACGTCGGCTCCGCCCCCGCCCACATCAGCCACCGCGACACCGCGCTCGCCTTCCGCTGTGCCACCGCCCTGTTCGGGCACGCCGGGATCGAATCGGACATCTCGACCTGGCCGAAGGACGAGCTGGAGGCCCTCACCGCGTGGGTCGGCGCGTACAAGCAGCTGCGGCCACTGCTCCACAGCGGTGACGTGGTCCGCACCGACCACCCCGACCCGGCCGCCTGGGTCCACGGTGTCGTCTCCCGGGACCGGGACCACGCCGTCTTCGCCTACGTCCAACTGGACACCTCCGTCGCGGAGAACGGCGCCCCCGTACGCCTGCCGGGGCTGGAGCCCGACACCCGCTACACCCTTCGGGTGCGCCCCGAGCTCTCCTCCCCCGAACACACCTGGCCCGCCTGGGCGAAGCGGTCCACCGCCCTCACCCTGACCGGCCGGTACCTGGCCCAGGTCGGCCTGGCCGCCCCCGGCACGGCCAACCGCCCCGGCCACGCACTGGTGGTCGAGGTCCAGGCGCAACCCCCGGCCGCTCGGAGATCGTGAACGCCCGCCGCGGCTCACCTGGCCGGGGCCGTCACAGGCCGACCGCCTGCCACTCCTGGTTGGAGCCACCGTTGGCGGGCCACTGGACGACCTTCGCCCCGTCGGCTGTGGATCCGGCCTGCACGTCCGCGCACAGTCCGCTCTTGATGTTGACGAGACGGTAGTGACCGCTGGTGGGCAGCCGGCGGTCGGCAGCGGAGACGTTCAGGTCGATGCTTGAACGGTCGTACCGCGGGCGGGCAGCGGCGCGGGCGGCTGCCAGGGCGTCGGCCGCGCCGCTGCCGTGGGGCTCAGAGCGCCGTGAACGTCCACAGCAGGTTCGAGCTGCTGTTGTAGCTCCACTGCTTGGTGACGGAGCCCGCCGCGACGTTGCCGCCGCCGTCCAGGACCAGGCCGGTGGTGCGGTTGGCGATCGAGTAGGTGTTGCTGCCGCGCGAGGTGATCCGCCACTGCTGGTTGGTGCCGCCGTTCCACGCGGCCTGCCGGGCCTCGGTGCCGGGGGTGGTGGCGCCCCAGCCGTCGGCGACCATGCCGTTGGTGCGGTTGACCAGCTTGTAGTAGCCCCCGCCCACCTCGACGGCCTGCCACTGGAGGTTGGTGCTGCCGTCCCAGCCCCACTGCTTGAGGTTGGCCCCGGAGGCGACGTTGCCGCCGCTGTCCAGGACGAGGCCGTCGGTGACGTTGGTGAGCCGGAAGTACGCCGACGGGTTGAACTGGACCTTCAGCGAGGCGATCTGGTCGTTGTTGCCGGTGGCCCTGAGGTCGGGGTTGTCGGCGGTGAAGGTCCAGGCGGTGCCGGTGAAGTCGTCTCCGGAGTAGCCGATGACCTGGTAGCCGGGGGACGGGCGGAGCGAGGAGATGCTGCGCGGGCCCAGTCCGGCCGTGGTCAGGGCGGCCGCGGTGTAGTCGCCGAGGGCCAGAGCGGCGGTGATTCCGGTGTAGTTGACGTCCGCGTAGGCGACCGCGGCGGAGGCCTGCGCCAGGGTGGGGATGGGGCCCGAGAAGGCGAGCTTCAGGACGTAGGCGTTGGCGCCGTACGGCGCCGCGGTGGAGGGCAGGGTGACCGTCAGGCCGGCGGAGCTCTGGGTGGGCGCGGGGAGGTCGATGTAGGTGCCGGCGGTGGAGCCGAGCAGCTTCACGGAGGTCAGCGAGGAGAGGTTGATCCGGTCCGCGGCGAGGGTCTTGACGGTCAGTGAACTTCCGGGCCAGCCGAGGACCGTGGCGTACAGGACGTTGCCGGCCTTGTTGCGGGTGAAGCGGATGTCCTGGGCGGTGCCGGCGTGCGGGGTGGTGAACGAGCCGCCGCCCATCTTCGTCGGGCCCTCGCCGTACGCCGTCCAGGCCCGGGTCGAGTAGATCGACTCGCCGAAGCGCTTGAGGTGGTCGCCGATGCCGAGCAGGACGTCCTTCTGCCCCTGGGGGATGGTCCCGTCGGGCGTCGGCGCGATGTTCAGCAGCACGTTGCCGTTCTTGCTGACCCGGTCGATGAACGAGTGCAGCATCTGCTGGATGCTGTAGTAGCCGATGCCCTGCGTGTAGCACCAGCTGGAGCTGGAGATGCTGTCGTCGGTCAGCCAGTACGGGCTGGTGAGGTCGGCCGGACCGCCGCGCTCGTAGTCGAAGACCTCGCCCTTGTTGTTCAGGCCGTCCTTGTAGGTGGCGACCACCTCCCGGCCCCAGGAGTTGGCCTGGTTGTAGTAGTACGACAGGAAGTTGAGGCGCTGCGTCTCGTCGACCCTGTTCAGGTCGAAGTCCTGCCAGAGGATGTCCGGCTGGGCACGGTCGACCACCTCCTTCAGCTTGTCGTACCAGAGCTGGTTCTCCGCAGCCGCACCCAGCTGCCCGTAGAGCTTCTTGAGGCTCGGGTCCGACTGCGCGGGGGCGCTCTCGTAGAAGCCGTTGAAGTTGAACGCGTGGTGCATGGCCACCAGCAGTTTGAGGTTCTTGGCGCGGATCGCCGTGGCGAACAGCTGCAGCAGGTTCAGCTTCGGGCCCTTGGCGACCGAGTTCCACTCGTTGACCTGGCTGTCCCACATCGAGAAGCCGTCGTGGTGCTCGGCGACCGGGCCGGCGTACTTGGCGCCGGCGTCGACGAACAGCTGCGCCCACTCGTCGGGGTCGAAGTTGCCGCCGGCCGACTTCAGCTTCGGCGCGAACTGCACGGTGTTGCCCGCGAGGTCCCGCGCTCCGTCGATGAAGTTGTGGTACGGCCAGGCCGACGGCTGGCCGTAGGTCGCGATGTGGTGCTTGTTGGCCGAGCTGTCGGCCTTGTACATGTTGCGCGGGTACCACTCGTTGTCGTACGCGGGAACGCTGAAGACCCCCCAGTGGAAGTAGATCCCGAACTTGGCGTCCTGGAACCACTCCGGAGCCGGCGGGTGCTGGTCGACCGAGGTCCAGTCGGGTGTGTAGGTACTCGGTGCCGCGTACGCGGCACCGACGCCGAGGCCGCCGCCGGCCATGGCTGCTGCCGCTACACCTGCGGCGACGGACAGGAACTGACGCCTTTTGAGAGAACTCGGCATGAGGAGACCCCTGAAGTGGTGGGCAGGAGAGGCACGTCGGGGCGAGGACCGTGCGACGGGCACGCCCCTGGAGCGCCGGAGGTTACGCACGAAGGTCGTCCATGTAACGCCCTGCTGTCAACGGGTGTGCAGGGATGTTTGCTGGTCATCGAGCGTGGCCTTGAGTGCATTTAGCACTATTCGCCCCATTATTTTTTCGACAGACATCGCATGTCTGTGGTGTTCCGTCGTGGGAGCCCTGGGACCGGCCGGCCGCCAACCGCTACACTCCCCGCCAGGTGGACGCACGCCCGGAGGAACGCAGTCGACACGACGGACCACCGGCCCCGGCACCGGAAGGAGCAGACGGTGTCCCTGACGGACAAGGCCATCGCGCAGATCCGGGAGCTGATCCGCAGCGGAGCGCTGCCACCGGGCTCTAGGCTCTCGCCGGAGCCGGAGCTGGCCGCTCAGCTCGGCCTCTCCCGCAATCTCGCGCGGGAGGCCGTGAAGGCGTTGGCCGTCGCCCGGGTCCTGGAGGTCCGGCGGGGCGACGGCACCTACGTGACGAGCCTTCAGCCGAGCCTCCTCCTGGAGGGGCTCGGCGGTGCGGTGGAGCTGCTGCAGGGCGACTCCGCCGCGGTGCAGGACCTCGTCGAGGTACGGCGGCTCCTGGAGCCGGCCGCCACCGCGCTGGCCGCCACCCGGATCTCCGACGAGCAGCTGGCCGAGGTCGGGCGGCACTTGGAGGCCATGCGCGAGGCCCGTGACGACGTGGAACTGCTCAACACCCATGACGTCGCGTTCCATCGCGCCGTCATTGCGGCCACGGGCAACGAGACGCTGCTCGCGCTCCTGGAGGGCATCTCCGGGCGTACCCTGCGCGCCCGGACCTGGCGCGGTCTGGTCGACGCCCAGGCCTCGGACCGGACCATCGCCGAGCACGAGGCGATCTTCCGGGCGCTGTCGGTCCGCGACGCCTCGCTCAGTCAGGCCGCCGCCCTGATGCACGTCAGCAGCACCGCGCAGTGGCTGAGCGAGCACCTGCGCCCGGCGGAAGCCCTTCCGTAGTCCTGACGGCCGGTCAGCGCAGGACCGGTGCGACCTCGGCCCCCTCGCGCACGAAGACGGGGATGCGCTCCAACGGGGCGTCGGCCTCGATCGTGGTGCCGCCTTCGGACACCTGCCCGGTGGCCGGGTCGAGCCAGCGGGCGCCGGAGGGCAGGTACACCCGGCGGGTCCGGGCGCCGGCCTCGTACACGGGCGCCACCAGCACGTCGGGGCCCAGCAGGAACTGGTCGTCCACCTCCCAGGCGTGCTCGTCCTCGGGGAAGGCGAAGAACAGCGGGCGCATCGGCGGGGCGCCGGTGCGGTGGGCCTCCTCGGAGAGCCCGCGCAGGTAGGGGCGCAGACGCTCGCGCAGCATCAGGTGGTCGCGGAGGATGCCGTACGCCTCCTCTCCGTACGACCAGACCTCGTTCGGCCCGCCGGTCATGTCGGTGGAGAAGGCCGGGTAGTTGGGCCTGCGGTCCCCGTGCAGCCGCATGACGGGGCTGAAGGTGCCGTACTGGAACCAACGGATCATCAGCTCGCGGTAGGCGGGGTCGTCCGGGTCACCGCCGAAGAAGCCGCCGATGTCGGTGGTCCACCAGGGGATGCCGCTCATCGCGACGTTCAGTCCGGCCCTGATCTGCCGCCCGAGGGAGTCGAAGGTGGTGGGGATGTCGCCGGACCACAGCAGGGCGCCGTGCCGTTGGCTGCCCGCCCAGGCCGAGCGGACCAGCGACAGCGGCCGGTCCTCCCCCGCCGCGCGCAGACCGTCCGCCACCGCGCGGACGTGCTCCAGCGGGTAGAGGTTCGCGGCAGCGGCGGCCGGGCCGGCGGCGTAGACGGCGCGCGCGGCGCGGTCCGGCGGCAGGTCGGGCTCGCAGGCGTCCAGCCAGAAGCACGCCACCCCGTGCGAGCGGTAGTTGGCGTCGAGCCGCTGCCACAGCGCGGCGCGTGCACCGGGGTGGGTGGCGTCGTAGTAGGCCATCGGGCGGATCAGCGCGTCCCCGGCGTACCGGGACGGCCATGGGTAGGTGAGCAGGGCGCCGTCCACGTCCCGCACCAGGTGCCCGGCGGTGCGCTGTTCGTCGTGGGTGTCGCTGCCGGATTCGACGGTGGGCCACACCGAGACGGCGAGTCGCACCCCGAGGTCCGCCAACTCCCGTACCAGGGCGGCGGGATCGGGCCACTCCTTCTCCTCGAAGCGCCAGTCCCCCATCCGCGGCCAGTGGAAGAAGTCGCAGACGATGACCGACAGCGGCAGTCCGCGCTCCGCGTACTGCCGTGCCACCGCGAGCAGTTCGTCCTGGGTGCGGTAGCGCAGCTTCGACTGCCAGAAGCCGGACGCCCAGTCCGGCAGGAGCGGCGGGCGGCCGGTGGCCAGGGTGTAGGAGTCCAGGATCCGGGCCGGGGTGTCTCCGGCGGTGATCCAGTAGTCGATGCGGCCGCCGGCGTCGGCGGTCCACCGCGTGGTGTCGGTGCCGAGTTCGACCCGGCCGGTGGCGGGGTTGTTCCACAGCAGTCCGTAGCCGCGCGAGGAGTGCAGGAAGGGGACCACGGCCACGGTGTTGCTCTGGAGGAGATCGAGCACGCAGCCCTTCTGGTCCAGCCGCCCGTGCGGATGCTGCCCCAGGCCGTGCAGCCGCTCGCCGTCGTAGGCCTCGAAGCGCTGCTCCGTGCGGCCGCCGGCACCGTGGACCCGGGGGCCGCCGGGGTGCGCGGGCGGGTTGCGCTCCGCCAGGAGTTCGCGACCGGAACCGGCGTGACGGAACGTCAGCCGCCCGTCCGGCGAGGCCTCGACGGCGAGGAGGCCGTTGACCAACCGGGCGGAGCCGTCGTCCGAGGCGGACAGCCGCGCACCGGGAGCGGGCGGCGGGCTCCCGAGCGCGCCGGGGGCGGCGGGGTCGAGGACCCCGGCCGAGGCCCGCACCCGGACGGCTTCCGGTCCCCAGGGCTCGATGCGGAGGATCTCCGCGGCGGTGTGCCGCTCCAGCCCGCCTGCGCGGATGCGGTAGGACAAGGTGGTTCCCCTGTTCGTGTCAGGTGGTGGGTGCGCAGGGCCGGTCGCCGCTCCGGTGCGGCGCGCGACCGGATGCCGGTCCGAAAGGAGCGTGCGGCAGGCGGGCCCCGGCGTGGGGCCCGCCTGCCGCACGGGTTCAGACCTGGTACGGGAAGTCCGCCTGGCCGGTGCCGGCCGGGAGGCTGTGCAGGGTGCCGTCGGGGCCGCCGGTGCGCAGCCGCCACGGGAGCGGGCTGTCGGTGGTCACCAGCAGGCGGTCGCCGGTGCGGGTGAGGTGGAATCGGGCCGCCTCGCCGGGGCCGTCGGAGCGCGGGATCGGCACGGTGCGCTCGGCGCCGTCGGTGAACTCGTGCACCAGCAGCTCGATGCCGTCCGCCCAGTCGGAGACCGGGCGTTGGTCGTCGGCGCCGAGCGGGATGACCGAGTCGGGGCGGGCCAGCAGCGGCAGGGTGTGGAAGCCGTGCTGCTCGCGCACCCAGTGCGGGCCGGTGATCCGGTCGCCGGTCAGGACGTTGGTCCAGGTGCCCTCGGGCACGTAGTACTCGACCGTGCCGTCGTCGGTGAACACCGGGGCGACCAGCAGGTCGTCACCGAGCAGGTACTGCCGGTCCAGGGTGTGGGCGGCGGGGTCGGCGGGGAACTCCAGCAGCATGGCGCGCATCACCGGGATGCCGGTGGCGTGGGCCTGCTGGGCGGCGCGCTGGAGGTAGGGGGCGAGGCGGTGCTTGAGCAGGGTGAACTCGCGGGTGACGTCCACGGCTTCGTCGCCGTAGTCCCACGGGACCCGGTAGGAGTTGCTGCCGTGCAGGCGGCTGTGCGAGGAGAGCAGGCCGAACTGGACCCAGCGCTTGAAGACGGTCGGGGTCGGGGTGCCCTCGAAGCCGCCGATGTCGTGGCTCCAGAAGCCGAAGCCGGACAGGCCGAGGGAGAGCCCGCCGCGCAGCGACTCGGCCATCGCGTTGAAGTGCGATTCGCAGTCGCCGCCCCAGTGCACGGGGTACTGCTGGCCGCCGGCGGTGGCGGAGCGGGCGAACAGCAGCGCCTCGCCTTCGCCGCGCACTTCGCGCAGCAGGTCGAAGACGGCCTTGTTGTAGAGGTGGGTGTAGTAGTTGTGCATCAGCTCCGGGTCGGAGCCGTCGTGCCAGAGGACGTCGGTGGGGATGCGCTCGCCGAAGTCGGTCTTGAAGCAGTCCACCCCCTGGTCCAGCAGCGGGCGCAGTTTGGAGATGTACCAGTCGGTGGCGGCGGGGTTGGTGAAGTCGACCAGGGCCATGCCGGGCTGCCAGAGGTCCCACTGCCAGACGGTGCCGTCCGCGCGGCGGACCAGGTACCCCTGGCGCGTGCCCTCCTCGAACAGCTTGGACTTCTGCGCGATGTACGGGTTGATCCAGGCCGAGATCCTCAGCCCCTGCTGCTTGAGCCGGGCCAGCATGCCGGCCGGGTCGGGGAAGGTGTCGGCGTCCCACTCGAAGTCGGACCACTGGTACTCGCGCATCCAGAAGCAGTCCAGGTGGAAGACGCTCAGCGGGATGCCGCGCTGGGCCATGCCGCCGACGAAGCGGTTGACGGTGGCCTCGTCGTAGTCGGTGGTGAAGGAGGTGGTCAGCCAGAGACCCAGCGCCCAGGCCGGCGGCAGGGCGGGGCGACCGGTGAGCGCGGTGTAGCGCTCCAACACCCGCTTCGGGTCCGGGCCGTGGACGACGAAGAACTCCAGCGACTGGTCCTCGACGCTGAACTGCACCTGGCCGACCGACTCGGAGCCGACCTCGTAGCTGACCTTGCCGGCGTGGTTGACGAAGACGCCGTAGCCCCGGTTGGTCAGGTGGAACGGGATGTTCTTGTAGGACTGCTCGCTGGTGGTGCCGCCGTCCGCCTGCCAGATGTCCACCACCTGGCCGTTGCGGGTGAACGGGGTGAACCGCTCGCCCAGGCCGTAGACCAACTCGCCCACCCCGAGCGAGAGCTGACCGAGCATGAAGTGCCGCCCGTCGGCGTCGGTGACGAAGCCGGTGCCGCGCTCGCCGACCGTGGTCAGCACCTTGCCTCCGGCCGAGAACTCCAGCTGCCAGGGCCCCGAGGTGTCCACCCTCAGGGTCAGCTCACCGGCGCTCAGCTCGGCCAGCGTGCCGTCCCGGCGGACCTTGCCGCTGCCCGGCTCGGTGCCGGGCAGGGCGAACTCCGGTCCGCTGCGCACCGATCCGGCGTGGTGGGTGACCCGCACGCCGATCACGCCCTCCGCGGGGGACCAGCAGTCGACCGTCAGCAGCGGGCTGTTGAGCGTGTCGCCGCGCTTGGTCACGTGCTTGACGGGCGCGTAGAGGGTCATCCGGTGGTCGTCGGCCCGGACGTCGGCGACCTCGGTGGCGTAGCGCGCGGTGCAGCCGGGCCGCATCAGCCAGTAGCCGTCGGTGAACTTCATCGGATGGAATCCTCCGTCCGCGCTCGGTGCGCGGTGATCAGGCCCCGGTACCAGTGGTAGCTGTCCTTGGGCGTGCGGGTCAGGGTGTCGGGGGCGACGTGGACCAGGCCGAAGCGCTGGCTGTAGCCGCGCGCCCATTCGTAGTTGTCCAGCAGGGACCAGACGTAGTAGCCGCGGACGTCCACCCCGGCCGCCACCGCGTCGGCGACGGCGGCGAGATGGTCCGCGAGGTAGTCGATCCGCTCCGGGTCGTGCACCACGCCGTCGGGGCCGACGGTGTCGGCCTCGGCGCAGCCGTTCTCGGTGATCCAGACCGGCGGCAGCGTGGGGTAGCGGGAGTCGAGGTCGACCAGCAGCTCGGTGAACGCCTCCGGGACCACCGGCCAGCCCATGGTGGTCCGGCAGCCCGGGTAGGGGTCGAGCTCGGTGACGCCGATGTCCACGGCGGTGCGGCGCTCGGGGTCGGCTTCGCGGTGCGCGGAGGCGGCCACGGTGATCGGGCGGTAGAAGTTGACGCCCAGGAAGTCCAGCGGGGCACCGATGAGTCCGAGGTCGCCGGGAAGCCGCCAGGGGCCGTCGGCCAGTCCTCCCCAGGTCTCGGCCTCCAGCGCGGGGTAGCGGCCGGCCAGCAGCGGCTCGGTCCAGACCTCGTTGTGCAGCACCTCGGCCCGGCGCAGCGCGGCCCGGTCCTCGGGGAAGGCCGAGACGGTACGGATGCGGTCGAGGTTGAGGGTGATGCCGACCTCCCGGGCACCGGCCGCGCGCAGCTGACACACCGCCAGGCCGTGGGCCACCAGCAGGTGGTGGGCGGCGGCCAGCGCGCCCCGGCCCTCCCGGGCACCGGGGGCGTGCCGCCCCTCGGCGTAGCCCACGAAGGCGGAGCAGTAGGGCTCGTTGAGGGTGATCCAGCGCTCCACCCGGTCGCCGTAGCGCTCGGCCGCCAGCGCCGCGTAGCCGGCGAACGCCTCGGCGGTCTCCCGCACCCGCCAGCCCCCTCGGTCTTCCAGGGCCTGCGGCAGGTCCCAGTGGTAGAGGGTGACGGCGGGGGCGATCCCGGCGGCGAGCAGCTCGTCGATCAGCCGGTCGTAGAAGTCCAGGCCCTTGGCGTTGACCGCCCCGGTGCCCTGCGGGAGCAGCCGGGACCAGGAGATCGAGAAGCGGTAGCCGTCCACGCCGAGGCCGCGCAGCAGGGCGACGTCCTCGGGGTAGCGGTGGTAGTGGTCGCAGGCGGTGTCGCCGGTGTCGCCGTTCAGGGTGCGGCCGGGGGTGTGGCTGAAGGTGTCCCAGATGGACGGGCCGCGGCCGTCCGTGTCGTGGGCGCCCTCGATCTGGTAGGCGGCGGTGGCCGCGCCGAAGGTGAACCCGGCCGGGAGTCGACTGTGCATGGCGGTCACCGCTCCGGCGCGAGCCTGCGGTCGCGCAGCCAGGCGAGCTGGGTGGGCGGGGTGGAGCCGCAGCCGCCGGAGTGGTCGGCGAACGGCCAGACCGTCATGGTCCGGTCCTCGCCCGCGTAGCGGTTGAAGGCGGCGTAGACCGTCTGCGGCGGGCAGACCGGGTCCATCATGCCGACGCTGAACAGCGCCGGGGCGGTCGCCCGCCGGGCGAAGTTGACCCCGTCGAAGTAGGCGAGGGTCGCGAAGGTCTGCTGGGCGCGGTCGCGGCTGTGCCAGCGCAGGTACTTGACGAGCTCCTGGTACGGGCCGTCCAGAGAGGTCTGCGCGCCCTCCCGGTAGTGGCACAGGAACGGCACGTCCGGCATCACCGCGGCCACCCGGTCCCCGGTGAGTCCGGCGACGGCGAGGGCGAGGCCGCCGCCCTGGCTGGCGCCGGCCAGGACGATCCGGTCCGGGTCGAGGCCGGGGAGCTGGGCGACCGCGTCCACGGCGAGCACGCAGTCCGTCATCAGCCGGCGGTAGAAGTGGGTGTCGGGCGATTCGATGCCCTTGGTCATGAAGCCCTCGGCCCACTGGGTGCCGTCGCCCTCGCCCCGGTCCGGGGTGGCATGCCCCATGCCCCGGCTGTCGACCACCAGTTGGGCGTACCCGGCGGCGGACCAGAACAGGTGCTCGGTGGGCAGGCCGCGCCCGCCGGAGTAGCCGATGTAGGTGATCACGACGGGAAGCGGCCCGGTGGCGCCGCGCGGGCGCAGCAGCCAGGCGGCCACCGGCTCGCCGTTCCAGCCGGGGAGGCGCACGTCGTCGACCTCGACGGTGCGCAGCAGGTACTCCTCGGTGACCCGCTCGACCTTGACCGCGCAGTCGTGCGACCGGGCCTCGGCCAGGGTGCGCCGCCAGAACGCGTCGAAGTCCTCAGGTTCCGTCAAATCAGGTTGGTAGGTGGCGAGTTCGTCGCTTCCGGGATCGATGGGCGGCATGGGGGTTCCTCGCTGGATGGTGGCGGGGCTGATGGGTGGGCGGCGGCCCACCGCCGTGGGCGGGCCGCCGGTCTTCGGGACGGCGGGCTCAGCCGGCCGTGCCGAAGGTGTGGAAGCGGAAGGCGGTCAGCCGCACCGCGCCGTGCAGGACCACGCGCAGGTCGTGCCGTCCGACCGGCGGGGCGGCCGGCCCGGCGCCGATGGTGGTCCAGGTGTACGGGCCTCCGGTGACGGGCACCTCGAGCGCGGCCAGCAGTTGGTCACCGGTGCGGAACTCGATCCGCGCCTCACCGGGGCCGGCCTCCGCGCGGGCCGTCTCGGCCTCGACCCGGACGGCGCCGGAGAGGTCCACCGCCCGGAAGAGCAGGGTCGCGGGCCGGGCGGGGTCGGCCGGGGTGAGGGCGTCGCCGTCGATGCGGGTGGCGTCGACGATGGCGGCGTTCTCGTGGTCGTCGAAGTCCGCCGCCAGGGTCCGGTGGTCCAGCACGGTGCGCGGCGCGGGCTCCGGGCCGGTCACGGTGAGCGGCACGGTCAGCACGGGGTGCTCGGCCGAGCGGCCGACGACCAGCTCGTACGCGCCGGGGTCGACGGTGAACGCACTGGTGGTCACGTCCCAGTGGGCGAGCCGATCGGCCGGCAGACGGAACGTCAACTCCCGGCTCTCGCCCGCCTCCAGACGCAGCTTGGCGAAGTCGGCCAGGCGCAGCCGGGGCGCGTGGTAGCGGGCGTCCAGGGCCCGGACGTAGAGCTGGACCACCTCGGTGCCGGCCCGCTCGCCGGTGTTGGCCACGGTCAGCGTCAGGTCGAGGGAGCCCTCCTGGCCGATCGACGGCTGGGAGAGCCGGGGCTCGCGGTGGTCGAACTCGGTGTAGGAGAGGCCGTGTCCGAACGGGTAGAGCGGCGCGGCCTGGTGGTACTGGTAGGTCCAGCCGGCCTTGATGACGTCGTAGTCGAGCGGCGCGGGCAGGGTGTCGTCGCCGCGGTACCAGGTCTGCGGCAGACGCCCGGCCGGGTCGGCCGCGCCGAGCAGCACGTCGGCCAGCGCGTGGCCGGTCTCCTGCCCGCCGTGCGAGGTCCACAGCACGGCGGGCAGGTTCGCGTCGGCCCAGTCCACGGCGTACGGGTAGCTGCTCATCACCACCAGCGCGGTGTCCGGGCGGACGGACGCGACGGCACGCAGCAGTTCCTCCTGCCCGGCGGGCAGGGCGGTGTCCGCGCGGTCCTCGGTCTCCCGGCCGTTGATCAGCGGGTGGTTGCCGAGCACCACGACGGCGACGTCCGCCGTCGCGGCGGCCGCCCGGGCCTCGGCCGCGCCGTCGCGCAGCAGTTCGCGCTCCCAGTGCTCCGCCCCGGCCGCGTCCTCGGCGGTGAAGACCACCCGGCCGTCGGCCGGGTCCACGGCGGCGTACCTGCCGGTGAACACCGAGCGCAGCAGCACGGTGTCCGGGCCCGCCGGTTCGAGCCGGAAGGTCTCCTTGACGAACCAGCTCTTGATGACGCTCTGCTCGGCGGCCAGGGTGTCGTCGTCCTGGAGGCAGAGGTAGCGGCCGGTGTCGGCGGCGCGCAGGGTGGAGGCGCCACCGCCCCAGTCGGTCAGGTCGAAGGCGGACTTGCCGAGCGGTTCGCCGGTGGTGCGCGAGCGCAGGATGATCCGGTCACTGCCCTCGACCCGGACCACCTCGCCGCCGTTCCCGTCCAGGGCGGCGGTCAGGCCGTCGGCGACGGTGACCTGGTAGGGCAGGGTGCCGCTGTACCAGTCCTCGAAGAGGGTGTCGGCGAGCGGGCCGATCACGGCGATCCGCGGGCTGCGGGCCACCTCCAGCGGCAGCAGGCCGTCGTTCTTCAGCAGCACCGCCGAGCCGGTGGCGGCCTCGCGGGCCAGGGCCTGGTGCTCGGGCGAGTTGACGACCTCCGGGCCGATCCCGGCGTACGGGTCCTCCTCGGGGTCGAACTCGCCCAGGCGGAAGCGTAGTTCGAGCTGCCGGCGGACGGCGCGGTCCACGTCGTCCTGCTCGATCAGACCGCGTTCCAGCGCCTCGCGCAGCCGGCCGACCGGAGTCTCGCTGTCGTCGTTGTGGTCGGTGAAGCTGTCGATGCCCGCCTTGAGCGCGGCCGCGTGGCCCTCGGCGTGGTCGTCGAAGTAGCACTCGGGGTCGACCAGGTTGGACGGCGCCTCGGCGTCGCTGACCACGAAGAGCTCGTGGCCGGTCGGCCGGGCCCAGCGGCGCAGCTCGGCCTCGATCAGCGGACTGACGTGACAGGGGCGGCCGTTGACCAGGTTGTAGGCGGCCATCGCGCCGGTGGCGGCGCCGGAGGCGACCACCGGGCGGAAGGCGGCCAGGTCGTACTCGTGCAGCACCCGCGGGCGCAGCGCGGAGGAGGTGGTGCAGCGGTCGTCCTCGTTGTTGTAGGCGAGGAAGTGCTTGAGCACGGGCGCCGAGCGCAGGTAGGCCGGGTGGTCCCCGGCCAGGCCGCGGCAGTACGCCTCGCCGAGCCGGGCGGTGTGCACCGGGTCCTCGGAGTAGCCCTCCTCGTTGCGGCCCCAGCGGGGATCGCGCAGCAGGTTGAGCACCGGTGCCCAGGCCTGGAGGCTGATCGGGCCGCGGTCGGGGGCGATCACCGCGGGGCGGTGGTGGTGGAAGGCGCGCAGCTCGACCGAGACCGCCTCGGCGACCCGGTGCAGGAGGTCCTCGTCCCAGCTCGCGCCGAGGCCGACGGCCTGCGGGAAGACGGTCGCCTCCCCGAGCCAGGAGACGCCGTGCAGCGCCTCGCTGCCGGTGCGGAACGGGGCAACTCCCAGACGGGGGACGGCCGGTGCGTACTGGTGCAGCATCGCCAGCCGCTCGTCGGGCGTCAGCCGGTCGAGCAGGTCGTCGACACGCTTGCGCAGGGGAAGCGTGGGATTGCGGAAGACGGGCAGACCGGCGGCAGGCGCAGGCGCGGAACTCACGTGGAACACCCCTCGGGCGGGCTGGTGGGGATCAGATATCGAAGCGCTTCGACGCTGGCATGATCCAGCAGGCCTGTCAACTGCCTTGGCAGCAAAGGGTTTTCATTTGTTCAGGCTCTTGCCCAATAGGTAACGCGTCGTTAGTCTCGCCGAAACATGCAAGCGCTTCGACACTTCGACCGTGCTGACCAGAGAGGCCACGCCATCATGAGATCCGGGTTGAACCGAAGGAGCTTCCTGACCACCGCCGCCACGGTCGCGGGAGCCGCCGCGATGGCGCCTGTGCTGTCCGCCTGTGGCGGCGGCTCCGGCAAGAAGACCGGGGTGAACACCCAGGAGGGTCTGAAGGCCGCCCTGCCGGCCTACGTGCCGAACACCAACGCGGTCGAGCCGGACATAGCCCCCGTGCGGGGTTCGGGCGACGCCGCGACCGACCCGGCCTACCTCGCCTACCCCGCCTCGCCGCCCACCACCGTCTCCGGCGTACCCGGCAAGGGCGGCAGCTACACGGCCGTCACCCCGTTGTGGGGCACCACCCCGCCGATCGACAACTCCTTCTACCAGGCGATGAACAAGGCCCTCGGGGTCGACCTGACCGTCAAGCCGACGGACGGGATCAACTACAACACCATCATCCCGACCATGACGGCCGCCAAGAAGCTGCCGGACTGGATCAACCTGCCGTCGTGGCTGAACGACAACTTCAACACCGGTGGCCTGGCCGGCTCCCAGCTCGCGGACCTGACCCCCTACCTGTCCGGCGACAACATCAAGAAGTACCCCAACCTGGCCGCCCTGCCCACCGGCGCCTGGCAGCACGGCGTCTGGGGCGACAAGCTCTACGGGATCCCCTGCTTCTCCACCAGCTTCGGCATCCCCGGCGCCACCTTCTACCGCCGGGACGTCCTCGAAGCCCGGGGCATCACCGCCGACCAGGTCAAGTCCGCCGCCGACCTGATGAACCTCGGCAAGGAACTGACCGACGCCAAGCGGGGCGTCTGGGCCTTCGACGACGTGTGGACCTACCTCCAGTTCTCCTGGGACGTCCCCATGAAGTGGAGGATCGACAACGGCAAGCTGGTCCACCCGTTCGAGACCCAGGAGTTCCTGGAAGCCCTCGACTGGCACAACCGCCTGGCCAACTCCGGCTACATGCACCCGGACGCGCTCGCCGGTGACGTCGCCAACTCGTCCACCCGCTTCTACAGCGGCAAGACGCTCGTCGGAGGCGGCGGACTGGGCGCCTGGAACCTGGCCGACCACCAGTCCGGAACCGCCGCGGACCCCAACTACCGGCGCGGCGCCCTCAACGCCATCACCGCCGGCGGCCAGGGCACGCCGGTGATCTACATGGGCGCCGCCGCCAGCATGATCAGCTACCTCAACGCCAATCTGAAGCCGGCTCAGATCGAGGAACTGCTCGCCGTCGCGAACTACCTCGCCGCACCCTACGGCACGGCCGAGTACACCATGGTCAACTTCGGCGTCGAGGGCGTCCACCACACCCGGGTGAACGGCGTGCCGACCTACACGGAGGAGGGGAAGAAGGACGTCCAGGTGACGAGCTACCAGTTCCTGGCTGCCGCCCCGTCCGTGACCAGCAACCCGGGCGGCGAGCAGGTCACCAGGGACTACGCGAGCTGGTCGGCCGCCAACGTCAAGTACCTCACCAAGCCGCTCTTCTGGGGCATGAACCTGAGCATGCCGCAGGCCATCACCACGGCGGCGGCCGCGCAGAGCGTCAACGACACCCTCAAGGACTGCTACCACGGCAAGAAGAAGGTCTCCGACGTGCAGGAGGCCATCGCCGGCTGGCGCTCCGGCCCCGGGGAGCGGCTCAAGAAGTGGATGACCGAGAACGTCCTCGAGAAGTACGGCACCGGCCAGTGAGCACCACGGCACCCGAGCACCCGGCCGGCCCCGCGCGCCTCACCTGGCGGACCAGGCTGCGCCGCGACAAGTCGCTCCTGCTGATGACGGTGCCGGCGGTCGTCCTCCTGCTGGTGTTCAACTACGTCCCGCTGTTCGGCATCGCCACCGCCTTCCAGGAGTACGACCCGCTGGTCGGGGTCTGGCACAGCGAGTGGGTCGGCTTCGACCAGTTCCAGCAGCTCCTCGGCGATCCGGCGTTCTGGGCGGCGATGAGGAACACGGTGTACCTCAGCTTCGTCCAGCTGGTCCTCTTCTTCCCCGTCCCGATCGCGCTGGCCCTGCTGCTCAACTCGGTGATGAGCGAGCGGATCCGCAACTTCTTCCAGTCCGTGGTCTACCTGCCGCACTTCTTCTCCTGGGTGCTGGCGATCACGATCTTCCAGCAGATGCTGGGCGGCGCCGGTGTGCTCAACCAGTTCCTGCGCCGGCACGACATCGGCACCTGGGACATCATGACCAACCCGGACACCTTCGCTCTGCTGGTCACCTCCCAGACCATCTGGAAGGAGGCGGGCTGGGGGATCATCGTCTTCCTCGCCGCGCTGAGCGCGATCAACAGCGAGCTCTACGAGGCGGCGGCGGCGGACGGGGCCGGCCGGTTCCGGCGGATGTGGCACATCACCCTGCCGGGCCTGCGCGGGGTGATCGTGCTGATGCTGGTGCTGCGGCTGGGCAACGCGCTGTCCGTCGGCTTCGAGCAGTTCCTGATCCAACGCGAGGCCGTCGGCCACGAATCCGCCGACGTCCTGGACACCTTCTCCTTCTACTACGGCATCGCCACCGGCGGCTACAGCTACGGCGCAGCGGCCGGGCTCTTCAAGAGCGTGGTCTCGCTCCTGCTCATCTGGGGTGCCAACAAGCTGGCGCACGCCTTCGGCGAGGACGGGCTGTACCGGAAATGACCAACGCACTCACCATCGCCTCCCGGCGCGAGAAGCGCCGCACCGCCGCCGCGGCCTCCCGCCGCCGGGCCCGCTCCTCCCGACCGCCCTGGGAGGAGCCGCCCACCGCCGTCGGCCGGACCGCCAAGGGGCTCACGCTGGGCGCGACGCTCGCCGTCATCCTGGTCCCGCTCTGGATCATCGTCCTGACCAGCTTCTCCACCCCCGGAGCCATCAACCGGGCCGGCGGCCTGGTGATCTGGCCGGACGGCCTCACCGCCGAGCCGTACCGGCTGATGCTCAGCGACCCGACGGTCGTCACCGCACTGGTGGTGAGCCTGGGCATCACCGTGGTCGGCACCGCGATCTCCATGGTGGTCTCCGTGCTCTGCGCCTACGGCCTCTCCCGGCCGCGCTCCGTCGGGCACCGCTTCCTCCTGCTGCTGCTCATCGTCACGATGTTCATCAGCGGCGGCCTGATCCCGAGCTTCCTGGTGGTCACCGGGCTGGGCGGCTACGGCCAGTGGTGGGCGCTGATCCTGCCGAGCGCGGTCTCGGTCTTCAACATCCTGGTGCTGCGCGCCTTCTACCAGGACACCTCCTCCGAACTGATCGACGCGGCCCGGATCGACGGCGCCGGGGACTGGCGGATCCTGTGGTCCGTCGTCCTGCCCACCTCCCGCGCCGTCACCGCCGTCACCGCGCTGTTCTACGCCGTCGGGTACTGGAACTCCTTCTTCAACGTCATGCTCTACATGCCGACGGACAGTCAGAAGTGGCCGCTCCAGTACGTGTTGCTCACCTACGTCAACCGGGCGAACGGCCTGCCCGGCTCGGTCAACTCCGGCTTCGGGAACACCCAGGTGCAGACCGCCCCGCTGTCGCTGCAGATGGCCGTCGTGGTCCTGACCCTGGTACCGCTGGTGATCGTGTACCCGTTCGTGCAGAAGCACCTGCGCGCCGGTGTGCTGACCGGCGCCATCAAGGGCTGAAAGGAAGCAGTGCGATGGTGACACTCGCCGATGTGGCCAGACACGCCGGCGTCTCGTCCAGCACGGTCAGCTACGCACTCAGCGGCAAGCGTCCGATCTCCGACGAGACCCGGATCCGCATCGAACGGGCCGTCACGGTGCTCGGCTACCACCCCCACGCGGGCGCCCGCGCCCTGGCGGGCAAACGCTCGCACGTCATCGCGCTGGTCGTGCCGCTCCACCCCGAGGTGCACGTGCCCACCATGATGGAGATCGCCATCGCGGTCACCGTGGCCGCCCGCGAACACGGCTACGACGTCCTGCTGCTCACCAACGACGAGGGGCCCGAAGGCGTCCGCCGGGTCGCCGCCACCGGACTCGCCGACGGCGTCATCCTGATGGACGTCCGGCTGGACGACGACCGCGTCCCGGTCCTGCGCGCCGAGGCGATCCCGGCCGCCCTCATCGGCCTGCCCGACGATCCCGGCGGCCTCTCCTGCGTCGACCACGACTTCACCACCGCCGGCGCCCTGTGCGCCGACCACCTGGCCGGCCTCGGCCACCGCGACATCGCCTTCATCGGCTACAGCAACGGCGTCTACCAACGGCACGCCGGCTACGCCGAACGCACCCTGAACGGCTTCCGCGCCCGCGCGGAGCAGCGCGGCCTGCGCTTCCTCCACCGGCCGTGCGAGGGCAGCTACCAGAGCACCGCCGGCACCCTGGCCCGCATCCTCGCGGACCGCCCGGAGACCACCGGGTTCGTGGTGCAGAACGAGAACGCCATCGGCCCGCTGCTCACCCTGCTGCGCGCCGGCGGGCGGACGGTGCCGGAGGACGCCTCCGTCATCGCCATCTGCCCCGACCCGCTGGCCGAACAGCACTCCCCCCGGCTCACCTCCGTGACCAGCCCGGGCAGGGACCTCGGACAGATCGCCGTCCAGCAGGTGGTGGCGAGGATCGCCACGACCGCTGCGGGCTCCCTGCCGGAGGACCAACTCCGCTTGACGGCACCAGAACTGAGGGTCCGTGAAAGCACCGCACCGGCCCCGCACCGTACCTGACACCCCCCGGAAGGGCGGCTCCCAGATGGACATCCGACGGCTCACCGACCGGCTCGGCGGCCTCGCCTTCGGCGGGGACTACAACCCCGAGCAGTGGGACGGGCAGGTCTGGAAGCAGGACGACGAACTGATGCGCCGGGCGAGGGTCAACCTCGCCACCGTGGGCGTCTTCTCCTGGGCCCTGCTGGAGCCCGAGGAGGGCCGGTACGACTTCGGCTGGCTCGACGCCCACCTCGACCGCCTGCACGCGAACGGCGTCGCCGTCGACCTCGCCACCCCGACCGCCTCCCCTCCGCCCTGGTTCTCCCTCGCCCACCCCGACGCCCTGACGGTCCGTCCGGACGGCACCCGCCTCACCCACGGCAGCCGCGACACCTACTGCCTCACCTCCCCCGCCTACCGACGGGCCGCCCTCCGCATCGCCGGCGCCCTCGCCGAACGCTACGGCGACCACCCGGCGCTCGCCCTGTGGCACGTCCACAACGAGTACGTGACGTTCTGCCTGTGCGACCACACCGCGGCCGCCTTCCGGGTCTGGCTACGGGCCCGCCACGGATCGCTGGAGACCCTCAACGAGGCCTGGGGCACGGCCTTCTGGAGCCAGCACTACACCTCGTGGGAGCAGGTCCTGCCGCCCCGCGAGAGCCAGTGGCACCGCAACCCCGGCCAGGCGCTGGACTTCAGCCGCTTCTGGTCCGACGAGACCCTCACCGCCTACCGCGAGCAGCGCGACGCGATCCGCGCCCACAGCGACCGCCCGGTGACCACCAACCTCATGGTGCCCGGCTACCAGACCCTGGACCTGTGGGCCTTCGGCCGCGAGGTCGACCTGGTCTCCATCGACCACTATCCCGTCGCACCCGGTGTGGACGCCGCCGCCCAGGCCGCCTTCGATGCCGACCGCGCCCGCTCGTTCGCGGGCGGCAAGCCCTGGCTGCTGATGGAGCAGGGGACCAACACCGTCTACGCCGGCGGCCGCGTCCTGCCCAAGGAGCCGGGGGAGATCCTGCGGCACTCGCTCGCCCACATCGCCCGCGGCTCGGAGGGGGCGCTGTTCTTCCAGTGGCGCCAGTCCCGGGCGGGCGCCGAGCAGTGGCACTCGGCGATGGTCCCGCACGCCGGCCCCGACAGCCGGATCTTCCGCGAGGTCACGGCGACCGGGGAGGCCGTCGCCCGGCTCGGCGAACTCGCCGGCTCCACCGTCCGCACCGAGGTGGCGGTCCTGCACGACCCGGACGCCTGGTGGGCGATGAACACGGACGGGCTCCCGTCCTCCGAGCTCGACTACTACGCCGCACTGCGCGGCGCCCACCGGGCACTGTGGGACGCCGGCGTCACCACCGGCTTCGCCCACCCCGAGGACGAGCTGAGCCACTGTCAGTTGGTCATCGCCCCGGCCCTGTTCCTCCTCACCGACGCGGGCGCCGAGAACCTGCGCCGCTACGTGGCCGGCGGTGGCACCCTGCTCGTGCAGCACTTCAGCGGCATGGTCGACGGGCGGATGCACGCCCGGATCGGCGGCTACCCGGCCGCACCGCTGCGCGAGGCGCTCGGCATCCGGGTCGAGGAGTACCGCCCGCTCGCCGAGGGCGAGCGGATCACGCTCTCCGACGGCTCGGCGGCCGCCTCCTGGAGCGAGTCGCTGCACACCGAGGGCGCCGAGACGCTGGCCGCCTACACCCACGGCACGCTCGACGGACGCCCGGCGCTCACCCGGCACGCCTTCGGCTCCGGCCACGGCTGGTACCTGTCCACCCGCCTCGACGACGCCGGCTACGCCGCCCTGGTGGGCCGGCTGCTCACCGAGGCCGGGGTCACCCCCGAGCTGCCGGGTCTGCCGCCGGGCGTCGAAGCCGTCACCCGGCACTCCCCGGACGGCCGGAGCTGGCACCTGCTGCTCAACCACCGCCCCGAGGCCGTCCCGCTGCCCCGGCCGGGACACGACCTGCTCACGGACCGGCAGCTGGGCGAGCTGGCACCCGGCGGCTGCGCGGTCCTGCGCGCGAGCTGACCTCCCACGCGTCTCCCCGACGAGGAAGGCACCATGACCGAGCCGCACGAGACGATCCGCTGGGGCCACGACGCCCTGGAGCTGGAGATCGCCCTGGACGGGCAGGGCCCGCCCCGCCTGGTCCGCCTCGGCGCACCGGGCGAGAAGACCGGCGCCCCCGGCGAGAAGACCCCCCGCCCCTCCGCACCGCTGCCGCTGGTGGAGGTGACCACCGCCGGCCTCGGCCGCCACTGGTCGGGCCGGCACCTCGTCAACTCCGTGCTCGGCGCGCGGCTGCGCCACCGCTCCCACCGTTCGGGCCGGGACGGCGACCGGCACGTGCTCACGGTCGAACTCCACGAGCCGGAGACCGGGCTGACCGCCGAGGTGGTCTACCGGTCGCCGGACGGCCTGCCTGTGCTGCGCAGCGAAGTCCTGCTGCGCAACGAGGGCGCGCGGACCCTGCACCTGGAGTCGGTCGGCTCGTTGGTGGCGGGCTGCCTGACCGAGGGCGGCCCGGCGGCGCTGGACGACGCCGAGCTGCTGTGGGCGGAGAACGAGTGGTTCGCCGAATGCCGGTGGCAGCGCCAGCCGTTGCGGGTGTCCTCGCCCGAGCGCAGCGGCCGCTTCCACACCACCTCGGGCCGCAGCAGCCGCGTGGTGGCCGGCCAGGGTGTGTGGTCCAGCTGCGGGCGGCTGCCGATGGGCGGTCTGACGGACCGTCGGTCCGGGCGCACCTGGCTTTGGCAGATCGAGCACAACGGCGGTGGCTGGCGCTGGGAGTGCGGGGTGCGCGACGACACCGCCTACGCGGCGCTGTACGGCCCGAACGACGCCGACCACGGCTGGCGTCACCCGCTGGAGCCCGGCGCCGAGTTCTGCACCGTGCCGGTGGCGCTCGCGCTCTCCTCCGACGGTGGTCCGGACGGTGCCTTCGCCGCGCTCACCCGTTACCGCCGCGCCACCCGCCGGCCGCACCGCGACCACCTCCGGCTGCCGGTGGTCTTCAACGACTACATGAACTGCCTGATGGGCGACCCGACCACCGAGAAGCTGCTGCCGCTGGTGGACGCCGCCGCCGAGGCGGGCTCGGAGTACTTCGTCATCGACGCCGGCTGGTACGACGACGGCGACAACTGGTGGCCGTCCGTCGGGGCCTGGGAGCCGTCGGCCTCGCGCTTCCCCGGGCCGAAGGGGATCCACGAGGTCCTGGACCGGATCCGGGAGCGTGGCATGGTGCCCGGCCTCTGGCTGGAGCCCGAGGCGGTCGGGACGGCCTCGCCGGTCGCCGAGAGCCTGCCGGAGGAGGCGTTCTTCCGGCGTGACGGCCGGCGGGTGGAGGAGGGTGGCGGCCGCCACCACCTGGACCTGCGCCATCCGGCGGCCCGGGCCCACCTGGACGTCGTGGTGGACCGCCTGGTCGGCGAGTGGGGCGTCGGCTACCTCAAGCTCGACCACAACACCGACCCCGGGTCCGGTACCAGCGCGCACCCGGCCGAGGTCCCGGCGGCCGGCCTGCTCGGCCACAACCGGGCCCAACTCGACTGGCTCGACGGCATCCTGGACCGGTACCCGGACCTGGTGCTGGAGAACTGCGCCTCCGGCGGCATGCGGATGGACCACGCCCTGCTCTCCCGGCTCCAGCTGCAGTCCACCAGCGACCAGCAGGACCTGCTGCGCTATGCCCCGATCGCGGCCGCCGCCCCCACCGCCGTCACCCCGGAGCAGGGCGCCGTCTGGGCCTTCCCGCTGCCCGGGGACTCCCTGGACGAAGTCGCCTTCACCATGGCCAACGCGCTCCTCGGCCGCATCCACCTCTCCGGCCGTCTCACCGAACTCACGCCGGAGGCACGGGACTTGGTCCACGAGGCGGTGACCGTCCACAAGTCGATCCGCGCCGATCTGCCGCAGGCGGTGCCCGCCTGGCCGCTCGGTCTCCCGGGCTGGGAGGACCCGTGGCTCGCCCTGGCGCTGCACACCCCGGCCACCACCTACGTCACCGCCTGGCGGCGCTCCGGCGAGCAGACCGCCAGGGATCTCGCCCTCCCCCACCTGGCCGGCGCAGACGTCCGGGCCGAGGTGCTCTACCCGGCCGCCGGCCGGGCCGGGGCCGTCTGGAACCCGGACACCGCCGAACTCACCGTGACCCTCCCGGCGGCCCCGTCCGCCGTCCTGCTCCGCCTCACCAGGGCTGTCGCCGACCGGAGTTGACGTCCGTCCGGAACTCTGGACCCCGAATGCCCGGACCGCCGGCGGGACGCGGCGCGGAGCCGGCGGCGCCCTGTCATGCCCCGCCGCACACGAATCAGCGAGAGGAACCGACCACGTGTCAGATCAGATCCAGCCGGCCGGCACCGTGACCAACCCGGTGATCCCCGGTTTCCACCCCGACCCCAGCGTCTGCCGCGTGGGCGACGACTACTACCTGGCGTGCTCCAGCTTCGAGTACTTCCCCGGCATCCCGGTCTTCCACAGCCGGGACCTGGTGAACTGGACGCAGCTCGGCAACGCCCTGGACCGGCCCAGCCAGCTCCGCCTGCCGCGCGACATGGCGTCCTCCGGGGGCATCTTCGCGCCGACCCTGCGCCACCACGACGGCCGGTTCTGGCTGATCGTCACCAACGTCAGCGACGGCGGCAACATGCTCTTCACCGCCACCGACCCGGCGGGCCCGTGGTCCGACCCGATCCGGCTGCCCGGGGTCCCCGGCATCGACCCGGACCTCGCCTGGGACGAGGACGGCACCTGCTGGTGCACCGTCGCCGGCGTCGCCCAGGTCCGGCTCGACCCGTACACCGGCAAGACCCTCGGCGAGCCGGAGCGGACCTGGTCGGGCACCGGCGGCGCGGCCCCCGAGGCGCCGCACCTGTACCGGATCGGCGACCACTGGTACCTGATGATCGCCGAGGGCGGCACCGAACGCGGCCACGGCGTCTCGATCGCCCGCTCCACCTCCCCCACCGGCCCGTTCGAGTCCTGCCCGGCCAACCCGGTCCTCACCCACCGCAGCACCAACAGGCCGATCCAGAACACCGGCCACGCGGACCTGGTCCAGGCGCCGGACGGCAGTTGGTGGATGGTGCTGCTCGCGGTCCGGCCGCAGGGCGGCACCCCCGGCTGGCACGTGCTCGGCCGGGAGACCTTCCTCGCACCCGTCGAGTGGGTCGACGGCTGGCCGGTGGTCGGCGAGGTCACCCCCGAACTGCCCACCCCCGCCTGGCCGTTGCACCCCGTCGCCGCCGTCCCGGCCCGGGACGACTTCGACCAGGCCGAGCTGCACCCCCAATGGATCTCGGTGCGCGAACGCCCGGAGGGCTCGTGCACCACGAAGGAACGCTCCGGCTGGCTCACCCTGCGCGCCGTCGGCGCCTCCCTGGACGAGAACGACGCGGTGTTCGTCGGCCGCCGGCAGCAGCACCTCTCCTGCCGCGCCCGCACGCTGGTCGATCCGGCCGACGGCCGCGGCGGCCTCGCCGTCCGCCTGGACGAGGAGCACCACTACGAGATCGAGGCGGACGGCGCGGAGGTGAAGGTCTTCGCCCGGATCGGCCCGCTGCGCACCGAGGTCGCCGCGCGGCCGGTGGCCGCCGGGCCGGTGGTGCTCGGCGTCGAGACCGCTCCGGAGCCCCCGCGCGGCTCGCGCACCGGGCCGGACGTCCTCTCCTTCGGCGTCGAGGAGCCCGACGGGACCTTCAGCCCGTTCGCCTCGCTCAGCGGCCGCTACCTGTCCACCGAGGTGGCCGGCGGCTTCACCGGCCGGGTCATCGGCATGTACGCCGCCGAAGGCACCGTCCACTTCGACCGCTTCGACTACGAGCCCCTTCCGCTCCCCTGACCACCCGTCAGGGGCTCCCCCACCCCGTCCGCGACGAAAGGGACACCCCGTGAACCACACCCAGCAGACCACCCGCCCCCGCGGCCGCCGGCTCCACCGCACGGCCGCCCTCGTGGTGGCCCTGGCCACCGCCGGAAGCCTCGGCGGCACCGCCGTCGCCGCACCGGCCGACCACCACGACAAGACCCGGGACCGGGCGGTCTACGTCCCGCAGGACCCGATGGCCGCGGTCGCCGCCATGCAGCCCAGCTGGAACCTCGGCAACACACTGGACGCCATCCCCGGCGAGACCTCCTGGGGCAACCCGCTCACCACCAAGGCGACCTTCGACGGCCTCAAGGCCCAGGGCTTCCGCAGCGTCCGCATCCCGGTCACCTGGACCGACCACCAGTCCGCCACCGCGCCCTACACCATCGACCCGGCCTGGATGGCACGGGTCAAGCAGGTGGTCGACTGGGCCCTGGCGGACGGCCTCTACGTCGAGATCAACGTGCACCACGACTCCTGGCAGTGGATCAGGTTCATGTCCACCGACCACGACAACGTCATGTCCCGGTTCAACTCCACCTGGCAGCAGATCGCCACCGCCTTCAAGGACGAGCCCCGCGCGCTGCTCATGGAGAGCATCAACGAGCCCCAGTTCGCCGACGCGACCGACGCCCAGAAGACCCAGTACCTGCGCGAGCTCAACACCTCCTTCCACCGCATCGTCCGCAACTCCGGCGGGATGAACAAGGACCGCCTGCTGGTGCTGCCCTCGGAGGAGACCAACAACGCCCAGCACTGGCTCGACGACCTGTCGACGACGATCAACTCGCTGAACGACCGCAACCTGGTCGCCACCGTGCACTACTACAGCTGGTACCCGTTCAGCGTGAACATCGCCAACGGCCCGACCTACGACGCCACGGCGCAGAAGGACCTGACCGAGGGCTTCCGCCGGGTGCACGACACCCTCGTCGCCAAGGGCATCCCGGTCTACCTCGGCGAGTACGGCCTGCTCACCTCGCCCTACTCCGGCGTGGTCGAGCGCGGCGAGATGCTGAAGTACTTCGAGCACGTCGCCTACGAGGCCCGGATCAACGGCCTGACCACCGCGGTCTGGGACGCCTACAACGACTTCCTGAACCGCTCCACCATGCAGTGGGTGGTCCCCGAGATGAAGTCCCTGATGCAGACCTCCTGGCGGACCCGCTCGGGCACCGCCTCCACCGACAACCTCTTCCTGCCGAAGTCCGGCACCATCGCGGCGCAGACCGTCACGCTGAACCGCAACGGCCAGTGGTTCACCGGTCTGTGGCAGGGCGACACCCCACTGATGCCGTACCGCGACTACACCCTCAACGGTGACCAGCTCACCCTGACCGCCGACGCCCTCACCCGCCTGGCCGGAAACCGTGCCGCCGGGGTCAACGCCACCCTTGAGGTCCGGTACTCCGACGGCGTGCCGTGGAAGCTCTTCGTGCGCTCGTACGCCAAGCCGGTGATGTCCGGTGCCACCGGAACGGCCGACGGCCTCACCATCCCGACCCGGTTCGACGGCTCCCTGATGGCCAACGTGGAGTCCACCTACGCCGACGGCACCGCCGCCGGCCCGGCCTCCTGGACCACCTACCAGTCCTTCGACAACTTCCGCGCCGACTACGGCGCCAACACCACCCTGATCAAGGCCGACTTCCTCAAGTCGCTGAAGGACGACGCCCCGGTGACGCTCACCTTCCGCTTCTGGACCGGTGCGACCGTCACCTACCACCTGACCAAGTCCGGCAACACGGTGACCGGCACCGCCTCCTGACGCTCCGACACCCCGCTCCCGGTCGCCTCTCCCCCGGGCTGCCGGGAGCGGGTCCCGGC
The DNA here is from genome assembly GCF_055584905.1 of Kitasatospora sp. NPDC088742. Lineage (NCBI taxonomy): Bacteria > Bacillati > Actinomycetota > Actinomycetes > Kitasatosporales > Streptomycetaceae > Kitasatospora > Kitasatospora sp. NPDC088742. The sequence continues at coordinate 36,204 of NZ_JBVJLD010000065.1, forward strand.
GGTACACGAAGTCCACGGCGATCCTCGAGGGATTCCAGGCGCTCGGTGCCACCACCGTACGCCTGGGGTTCAACTCGGCGACCACGTCAGGGACTTGGTTGAACAGCTACACCGCATCACTGGACGCCGCCACCGCGCTGGGCATGAACGTGGTCGTCGCGCCGTGGCTGCAGGGCGGGAAGGTCAGTCCTCGATCACGTGCAGCCCTTCCTCGCGCCCTTCGGAACTCAGCGCCGGGGGTCGCCAGGTGAAGCGTGGCCGAAACGGGCGCGTGGCCTCAGTACCAGACGGAGAACGTGGCGTCGGCTCGGCCGGTGGCGGTGGAGATCGGGTCGATGCGCAGCCCGTAGTTGAAGTGCCGGATGTAGCGGTCCGGGTAGTTGTGGGAGCGGAACGACGACCAGGACGGGTCGGCGAGCCCGGCCGTCTTGTGGAAGGTGGCGTCCTGGGCGAACTTCACGCTGCCGTCGTTGGCCTCCAGCCGCAGCTGGTAGTTGAGGTGCCGCAGATAGCGGGTCGGCTGCGTGGCGGACTGGAAGGAGACGCCGAAGGAGTCGGCCAGACCTGCCACCAGCTTCCACTGCGAGTCGGTGTAGGGGTCGAACGGGTACGGGTCGATGCGGCCGAGGGAGTCGGCCTGCCGCCAGTACCTGTCGGGGAAGTTGTAGGACTTCAGCCGGTTCCAGGCGGGCCTTCCCCAGGTGGCGATCAGGTTGTCGTAGACGGTCCGGGGGATCGGCTTGATGTCGGCGTGCTTGGAGTTCAGCGGCTGGGTGTGGAGGCGCCGGTCGGTGGCGGTCCAGGTGCCGGTGGAGAGGTCACTGGTCTGCCAGGTGCAGAAGAGTGCGTTGGCGTCGCCCCACAGGTACCAGGTGCCGGCGGCCTCGGCGAGGATCGGGCCCTCGATGCCTCCCTGAGGCGCCAGGCCCGAGGTGAACTGGGTGAAGCTGCCGGGAGCGAGGGAGGTGGACTTCGCACCCGTGAGGCTGTTGTGGCCTTTGTAGTACAGGTAGTTGACGCCGTTGACGTCCTTCACCAGGGTGCCGTCGATGATGTCGTATCCGGGGTCGAAGAAGACCTGCGGCGACGTCACGGTCTGGAAGTCCGTGGTGTAGTTGACCATGATCACGTTGTGGCCGCTGCTGTTGACGGCCGAGTAGATGATGGCGTACTGGCCGCGGGAGGGGTCCCAGAAGGCGTCGGGCGCCCAGGTGTGGGTGGCCATGTCGTGCAGTTTCAGCAGGCGGTAGTTGTCGAAGGAGCGCAGGTCGGCGGAGTCCCAGACGTGGATGTACGGGCTCTTCCTGCTCCAGTCGGTGCCCTTCAGGTTGGTCGCCATGACGACGTAGGTGCCGTCCTGCTTGGGCACGATGACGGGATCGCGCAGGCCGCCGTCGCCCGCGGTCGGGGTCACGACGGGGTTGTTCTGGTTCAGCGGCATCCACTGCAGCGCGTCGGTGCTGACGGCGAGGTGCAGACCGTAGTCCGTGCCGAGGTTTCTCGGTGACTGGGTGAAGTAGGCCATGACGAACGGGGAGGTCGTCGCTGCGCTCGCGGACCGGCTGCCGAGGGTCAGCACGCCGGTGGTGGACAGCGGCACGGCCGCGGCCATGCCGAGGAAGAGCCGGCGCGACGGGAGGGGTGGTGCGCTCATCTGGTGCCTCCGGGGCGTAGGAAGGTGCGGGCCGATGGAGAACCCGTGGGCGGCTCCGGCCGGGAGCCGCCCACGGGTTCGGTCCTCGTCAGTTCCAGGGAGCCGCGGTGAGCCAACTGGTGTCCTGGGCCCACGACTTGGTGTTGTCCCAGGCGTTGGTGCCGCCGTTGCCGGCGATGTAGGCCGTGTAGTTGTAGTGGCGGATGTACTTGGCCGGGAAGTTGGAGGACTGGAAGGAGGTGCCGACTCCGCTGTTGCCCGCGGTGGGGCAGAAGGTGGCGTCCTTCGCGAACGAGCTGACGCCGTTGTCCGTGTTCAGGTAGAGCTGGTAGTTGGAGTGGTGCAGGAACTGGCCGGGCCTGTCGGCGGACTCGAAGGTCAGGCACGAGGTGTCGGCCAGTCCGGCGCGGACGATCCAGGTGGCATTGGCCTTGTCGGTGGCCGAACTGGCGGAGTTGATGCTGGAGATGACGACCTTGGTATCGGCGCTGTCGTGGCGTAGGTAGTGGGAGGTGCAGCAGGGCGCGGTGGTGGCCTGCAGGGAGATCCGGGAGCCGGGGGTGAGGGTTCCGGTACTGGTCGAGCCGCTGTCGTAGCCGGCGGCGGTGATGTTGGCCTGGACGGCGTTCTCGGTGGCGTCCGAGGGGTAGCCCTGGGTCATGACGCCTTCGTAGAAGGTGCCTTGGCCGGTGTTGCTGTTGTCGCCGCCGATGCCGAGGATGATCGCACCCTGCTTCTTCATCGGGTTGTAGCCGGTGGCGTTGGGGCGCACGCCGTCGTAGAAGGTGGACAGGCCGCCCGACTGGGCGTTGCCGCCGCGGATCGCCCAGTGGTTCGGGCCGCCCTTGACGATGGCGGTCGTGAACCGGTGGTTGATGGTCGGGTCCCCCGGGTTCACGCCGCGGTTGACCCCGGAGAACAGTCCGTTCTCCAGGTCGGCCATGATCCAGGGGCCGCTGCCGCTACCGGAGCCCCAGCCCGTGCTGTTGCCGAAGTAGATGGCCTCCATGGTGCCGTTGCCGTCGTCGTTGCCGGTCGTCTCGGCGTTTCCGTAGTCGAAGCAGCAGCCGGCGTTGTAGTGCGTGCCGTCGAAGATGGCGTACATGCCCTCGGGCTGGTCACCGACCGCGATGCCGTTGGTGTTGTTGTTCCGGTAGCCGGTGCCGGGGGCCACGTAGACGCCGTACGCCTTGTGGCCGGCGACGGTGACCGGCGCTTCGAAGGCGTTGGCCAGGTTGTCGTTCCCGTTCTCGGCCGGGCCGGGCCAGTGGCCCTTGAGCGCCTGGGTGAGGTTGTTGCCCTTGGGCGACTGGTCGTAGATGACGGTGATGACGCAGCTGGTGTGCACGCAGAAGGCGTCCTGCGCGGCGGCGTCGGCGTATCCGCCCGCGCTCAGCAGGCCGATGTTCTTGGTCGCGTTGTCGGACGCGCGCTTGACCTGGTACAGCGGACCGTTGTACGTCCCGTACAGGGCGCGGGTTGTGCTGTGCGCGGCGACGCAGGGAGTGCCGCCTCCGGCGTAGATGTCGCACGGCCCCTGGGTGGCGGCCTGCGAGGTGGTGGCTGTGGCGGTGAGCAGGCCGGCGGCGAGCGCGGCGGTGGCACCGGCCGCGAGCACCGCGCGCCCGGCACTGCGTATCCACGGTGGCTTGATCACGACAGACTCCTTCATCGGGCGGGGGTATGAGGGTGAGCGGACACAGCCATGCTGTTCGGCCGTGCGGACGTGGCAGGTCGGGGCGACGTATCGACGCCGGCTCCGGCACTTCCGGCGATGCGGTTCAGCTGGTCACGCGGAAGGTGGCGTCGCCGCGAGCCGTCGTGGTGGCGATGGGGTCGAGCTTCAACTGGTAGGCGTAGTGCCGGATGTAGCGGTCCGGGTGGTTGTAGGACTGGAACGACGACCAGGTGGGATCGGCGAGGCCGGCGACCTTGTTGAAGGTGGCGTCCGCGGCGAACTGGGCGCTGCCGTCGTTGCGGACGAGCTGGAAGTCGTAGTTCGCGTGCCGCAGGAAGTAACCGGGGTAGTTCACCGACTCGAAGGAGACGGTGCCGGTGCCCGCCAGACCCGGCCGCAGCCGGAACCGGGAGTCGTCCAGCGGGCTGACGTTCGCGTCGATCCGCACGTCGAAACCGCTCTGACGCACGTACCGCTCCTGGAAGTTGAACGACTGCAACCGCTGCGCGGGAGTGTTGGGCCAGCGGGCCAGCACCCGGCTCTCCTCGGCCGCCGTCAGGGTCGTGATGGCACCGTGCCGCTTCGCGGTGCCGCCCATGTCGTAGCTGGTCGTCGGCTGGAGCCGGTAGGTGCTGACGTCGAACGGGTTGGTCGTCAGGATCGGCCGGTACTCGCGGACGCCCTGCGGGTTGTTGTAGTCGATGTAGAGGGCCCACTCGGCACGGTCCCTGAACTTCATCCAGACCGGGCCTTCGACCACGTTGCCGGTGAGGCCGATGCTGGAGAGGTTGCCGAGGTTGGTCCACGTCCCCAGGATCGAGTTGGTGCCCTCGACGTTGTTCTGGCCGTCGCCGGAGACCCGCAGGTAACGGTAGGGGCCGGTGCCGGCGGGTACCTCGGTCATCTGGGTGTCGACGACCGGCGTGGTGCCGGGCGGGTCGATCCAGATCTGCGGGGTGGTGATGGTGCGGAAGTCCGTGGTGCGGGCGGAGTAGATGCGGTACTTGAAGACGCCGTTCACCGTGGCGTTCGTCGCCCAGTACAGGACGTAGTCGTTGGTCTCCGGGTTCCAGATCGCCTCCGGCGCCCACGCGTTCTTCCCGCCGGGGACCAGCCCGGCGGCGCCGAGCAGCCACGGCTCCGACCACGTCACCAGGTCCGTCGACTCCCACACCACGAAGTCGGGGCTGCCGTTCTGGTACGTCGAGCCGCAGCGGATGCACAGGTCGGTGGCGACGATCCAGTACTTGCTGCCGTCGGGAGAGCGCACCAGCGCGGGGTCGCGCACCCCCTTCGTACCGATCCTCGCGTTCAGGACCGGCGCCCCGCCGTTGAGGTCACTCCAGTGCAGGCCGTCCGTGCTGTGTGCGAGGTACAGCATCTGCCCGCTCGCGGAATCGCCGGTGAAGTGCACCATCAGGTAACCCGGATCAGCGGCGGCCGCACGCTGAGGGGCGGCCACCACCGCCCCGGCGAAGAGCAGGAAAACGGCGAGCAGCAGCGGCGACAGCCGGGTACCGAGCGCGGACATGGCATCTCCTCATCGTTCTGTGCATGCACCAGGGCGAAGGGGCAAACGGGGGTGGCGGGCCCGACTGACCCCCTCCTACCGAGTGCGGCACGTGGAGCCCTGGTGACGGCGGGAGTACACAGCCCGGTAGTGCGAGCGGACGGGCAGCGCCGCTTCCAGGCGGCTTGCGTGAACCGGAAGTGACGCCACTGTTTCGTTCCGATGAGATTGTTAACGCTAACAATTGGGCCGACAAGAGGAAGTGCGCGCCGTTGCCCAATCGTGACCTGCTTGACCACGGCTCAACCCCCCACAGCAGCAGCACCGTTGAGGGCAGGCGGCCACAACTGCCGTCCGCACGGTCAGGATCGTTCGTGGTCGGCTGCCGGATCGGCTACCTCTGGGCTTGCTCCGCTTTGACGGACACCGTCGTTGTGGTGGTCAGGCCGCCAGGACGGTTTCGTACCCAGCGGGGCTCGTCGATCAACTCCCGCTTCAGCGTGGCGAAGAAGGGCTCGGCGAGCGCATTGCCCAGCACTGCCCGGCGCGGCCGACTGGCAGTCGAAGGCTGAACTCCGTTGCCAGAAAGCCGAATTCGCGACTGAGGTACTGGCAGCCGCGATCCGAGTGGAAGATTGCCGGGCCGTTCGGGCGGCGCTGGTGGCAGGCGGTGCGAAGGGCGTCGGCGACGAGTTCGGTCCGCGGGTGGTCGGCGGTGGCCCAGCCGATGACGCGGCGCGAGGCGATGTCGATGACGGTGGCCGGGTAGAGCCGGCCCTCGGTGGCCGGGACATAGGTGCTGTTGCCGCACCAACGCCGGTCGAGTGCTTCGTGGTTGGGCTCGAAGTCGCGCAGGACCAGGTCGGGACGGGCGGCGGCGTTCGGGGCGGGGACCGTGGTGCGCTGTCCTCGCCGGCGGTGCGGGCCCGTCAGGCCGGCTCGTCGCATCAGGCGGGCGATGCGGCGTCGGCCGCACCGCCCGCCGTCCCGCTGGAGCACGGCGTGGACACGCGGGGACCACAGTCTCGGCGTGGACACCACCAGGCGACGGGCCGCCGCAACCATGACCGGCGGCGGCTCGCCGGCCCCTCAACCGGATAGATCACAGAGTCGCTTCGGTGTACCAGTCGGGCGGGCGCGGACGGTCAGACGGCCTTGGCGAGCCAGGCGGTGGCGTTCAACGCAAGGGCGGCGTTGGTGCCGGCCGGGTCGTTCCAGCCGTCGTAGAGGGTATTGCCGGACTGCCCCGTGCCGTCGTCGGCCGGCGAGCTGTCGCCCCAGATCGCCACCCGGCCGCTGCCGAAGGCGGAGGTCACGAAGAAGGCACCGGTGTTGCCGCTGTAGCCGGTGCGGTAGACCAGTCCCTTGACGGCCGGGTTGTCGGCGGGCTTGAGGGTGAAGGTGGTACCGGCGCGGAGGATCGAGCCGGTGACCTTGCCGGAGGGGCCGTTGAGCACGGGGTTGGTGCTGTCGGCGATGGCGCGGGGGTTGTCGGTGGAGATGTTCTTGAGGTCCACCGAGAAGCCGAACGGGTCGGTGTTGTTGACGCCGTTGCTGGTCATCAGGTCGTTGATGATGGCCGGCGAGTCCCAGCCGTCGTTGTTGCGGTCGCTCTGGGTGTGGTCCGAGATCAGGAACAGGCCGCCACCGTTCTGGACGAACCTCATGATCGCGGTCTTCTCGGTGGTGCTGAACCTGATGTTCGGCTCAGGGATCACGAAGGTGTCGAAGTTCGCGAGGTCCAGTGTGCCGCCGGTTCCGTAGGTGATGGTCGAGCCCGACGGGAGCGTCTTCAGGCTGTACTGCCCGGCCTTCTGGAGGGCGACGCCCCAGGCGGAGATCCCGCCCGTCCAGCTCTTCTCGGTGGTGGGGTTGGCGTTCTGGGCCAGCGGGTCGGGCTGGCTGGTGGAGATGATCCAGTCGGCGTTGCCGGCCGTCTCCCCTTTGCTGTTGTCGAACAGGATCCGGTGGGGTGTGGCCGCCGCGGCGGGAGCGGCCGGGCCTGCGAGCCCGGTCACGGTGGCCGCGAGGAGGGCCGAGGCGGCGAGAGCCGCGCTGGTGCGCATGTTACGTACGGCGATCATCTTCCGTTCCTCCTACTGGAGTTGGGGGCGAACGGGCGGCGGTATCCGCGTGCAGACCCGAGTATCCGCGCGTAGATAGAACCGCGGAAGACGGAGGAGGTAACAGAAACATGTCAGGCGCATGACGTCTTCCGGACACCGCGTCAGGCCGGCGCTCCGTACGTGGACTGCAGGTCTCACTCGTCGTCGCTGAACACCTCGTTGAGCAGGGCGCCGCCCACCAGGCCGGCGGCGCCGGCACCGAGTAGCGCACCGGTGCCGAATCGGCGGCCCCCCTCGGGCCGGTCGTGGCCGGGCATGTGGGCATAACCCTGCTGGGGGTAGCCCTGCTGCGGGTATCCCTGCTGTGCCGGCTGCGGATACCCGTCGGTCTGCGACGGGGAGTAGAACGGCGGCGGGGTCGTGGTGGTGCGATGGGCGCAGCCGCCGCAGGCGTGGATCTGGCGGGGCACGCCCCACTGCGGGTACCACAGGACGGCCGTGGTGCCGACGCCGTGCGAGGGGTCGAAGAAGCAGGTCATGGTTGAACTCCCTGAAGATTTCTTGGACATGGGGATGGTCGGGGCAGGACCGGGCGTCGGCGCCGGGACCGGGGCGGACGCGGGCAACGGTGCGGGGACGGGCAGTGGCGTGGAGGGCTGCAGCACGTCCACACCGAAGTCGGTGGCGACCCCGGCGAGCCCGGAGGCGTAACCCTGGCCGATGGCACGGAACTTCCAGCCACCACCGTGCCGGTACAGCTCGCCGAAGAGCATGGCCGTCTCCGTCTCACTGCCCGTCAAGTCGTATCTGGCCACCTCGGTGGCGGTGATCGGGTCGACCACGCGGATGTGAGCGTTCGTCACCAGGGCGAAGGACTGGCGCCGACCGTCGGCGTCGTAGATCGCGGCGGCGAACACGATGCGCTCGACGGCGGCGGGTACGGCGGGCAGGTCGGCCTCGATCCGCTCGCGGTCTCCAGAGGTGGCGTCCGCGAAGTCGCCGCCGCAGTGGCGGACCGAACCTTCCGGGGTGCGCAGGTTGTTGAAGAACACGAAGTGCTGCTCGGTCAGCACCCGGCCGGACGCGTCGCACAGCAGGGCGCTCGCGTCGAGGTCGACACCGGGGGCCGTGCTCCAGCCGAGCCCGACGGTGACGAGGCCGGGAGCCGCCTCGACGAGGGAGACGTTGCCACCCTTCGCCAGCCTGATGGTCATCGACCGTTCTCCTTTTCTGCTGTCGGCGGTTATCGGACGAACCTTGCGGGTTTGGTGGCAAGGTTGACGAGGTACTCCAGCGGCCCGCGGCGGAAGAAGCGGGACCAGACGCCGGCGAAGACGACGGCACCGGCGATGAACCAGAGCAGCGCCGTCGCGGAAGTGCCGTTGTTGCCGAGCGGAACGCCCAGCGACATGGACACCACGAAGTGAACCGTTCCGGGTTCGGCGGAGACTCGATTTCGTGTAAGGATTCGAGTCATGGCACGTCCCTCCTCCTACCCGCTTGAGCTGCGCCGTCGTGCGGTGCGCATGGTCGCTGAAGTGCTCGGTGACTACCCGAACGAGTCCGCGGCGCTGAAGGCCGTCGCTGAGAAGCTGGGCATCGGCTCGACCGAGACGCTGCGCAAGTGGGTCCGTCAGGACCAGGTCGACTCCGGGCAGCGGTCCGGCACGACCACGGAGGAGTCCGCGCAGATGAAGGCGTTGAAGAAGGAGAACGCCGA